>JARLJF010000199.1 GCA_031291335.1 Pandoraea sp.
CTGCGCCGCCTGCCACGCGGCAGGTACCGCCGGTGCACCCAAAGTCGGCTCCGCCGACTGGGCACCCCGTATTGCTCAGGGCTACGACGAGATGCTCAAGATCGCGCTCGCCGGCAAAGGTGCCATGCCCGCGCGTGGCGGCACCAGCCCCGACGACGTGACGGACTACGAAATCGGCCGCGCCATCGTCTATATGGCTAACGCATCGGGGGGCAAGCTGCAGGAACCGGCCGAACCGGCCCAGCCCGCGTCAGGCGCTGCGGCAGCAGCACCGGCCTCGGGTGCGCCTGCCGCTGCTTCGGGCGCCGACGCCGGCTCTGCCGCGGCGGCCGCTGCCGCGATGGCCTCGCTCAAAACCGCCGCACCCGCCGCCGCTCCGGCAGCGGCTGGCGCGGGCGGTAATCTCGACGCGGGCAAGAAGCTCTACGACACCGTTTGTATGGCCTGCCACGCGAGCGGCGTGGCGAACGCACCGAAGTTCGGTGATAAGGCGGCATGGGCCCCGCGTATCGCCACCGGCATCGACACGTTGCACAATGCCGCGCTCAAGGGGCTGAACGCCATGCCGCCGAAGGGGGGCGCCGCCAATGCGTCGGACGACGACGTCAAGGCAGCCGTCGACTATATGGTGAGCGCGGCCAAGTAAGCGGCCGCGTCTCGCAGGCCTCATCGCCAAAAAAATCCCCGCTTCGGCGGGGATTTTTGTTTTGGGGCACGGCGGCGTTGCATCACACCTGCACGACCCTCTGCGGATCGAACGCGCTGTTCTCGATGCGTCCTTCGAAGCAATAGCCGCGCGGATTGCACAACACCCGGGTGTGGCCCACGCGATAGTCAAACGAATCATGCGTATGGCCGTGGACCCACAGCGCGGCGTCGGACTGCTCGACGAATGAAGTTAAGTCTGAAATGAAGGCCGGGTTGACGAGCGATCCGGCAAAGCGGGGATGGATGCTTTGCGGTGTCGGGGCGTGATGCGTGACCACGACCGTCGGACCGTCGTGCGGTGCGGCGAGCGCACGCGAGAGCCATGCGACGTTCTCGCGGCATAACGCGGCACAGTCGTCCGGTGAGAAAAACGGCAGATCGGACCACGGCGCCGCCGGATCGCCGATGCGGATGCGGGTGAAGTCGCGTACGAACTTGCGCGACTCCTCGACGACGGCATCGTGCTTGCCCTCGGCGTCGTACAACGCGAAGTCCGTCCAGAGCGTGGTGCCGACGAAGCGCACGCCGCCAATCACGACAGCGCCGCGCTCAAGTAGATGGACGTTGGTGCCGGCGCTCAGGCGACGCAGTTCCGCCAGCGTGCCCGCGAGCGTGGCGCCGTAGAACTCGTGATTGCCGGGAACATAGATGACAGGGCGCGGTAATTGCTTGGCCCATTCGATGGCTTGCGCCGGCCGGCTGATGTCGCCAGCGAGAATCGTGACGTCGGCGTCGACGTCGGGAATTGCCAACGGCGCCACGGACAAATGCAGGTCGGACAGGATATGCAGTCTCACGCACCACGCTCCACAAAGGCTTTGAGGATCGGTGCCGCACACCCGCCGAAGGCGTGTGTGCCAGACGCATCACATGCGTGCCGGAGGTGTGGGCATTGGACCGAAATCGACGCAATTCGCGTATTGTTTCGCCCGTTTTTTACCGACTATCACCCGCGCCGCGCCGATGGTCAAGATGTCTTTGTCATCGAAAGAATGCACCTCTATAGTGGAACCTCACCTGACGAGTGGAGGCGAGCCTATGCGCAAACTGATGGTTGCTGTTCTGCTTTGTTTGACCGGTCTGGCAGGTGTGGTCGTGGCGTCGAGCCCGGCAGCCGCCTGTGACCAGACGTCTTCCGGTAGTGGCAAATAGCAGCATGCGTTGACCTCACGGTACTCCCTACCGCCGCAGACAGCCCCGGTCGGATGTCGCCGTTCCTCAAGCCAGCCCCCGTTCGCGGGGGCTACTCGTTTGTGCTGAACGAATGTTCTTCTGGTGAGGAGGCCGGGTCAGGCGCCCGACGATGAAGGTGTCTTGTTCGCGCCGCCAGCGAGCATGGCCTTGAGGCTGGCGAGCCGGTCCTTCGGCGACATGGGCGCGTCTTCGGGCGGCGGGGGCGGCGCTTCGTCGAGTTGCATCTCGGGCACGAAGCGTGACACTTCGCACGAGAAGGTTTCCCGCGCGCGCTTGCGCTTCTTGCACCACGACAGTTGCAACGTGCGTTGCGCACGCGTGATGCCCACATACATCAACCGGCGTTCCTCTTCGATCTTCTCGGCGGTGACTTCCTCGTCCTCGCGAATGTGGGGCAGGATGCCTTCCTCCACGCCAACGAGAAAGACGTGGGGATACTCCAGCCCTTTCGATGCGTGCAGCGTCGACAGGCGCACGGCGTCGGGATCGTCGCCGTCGCGGCCTTCGAGCATCGACATCAGCGCGATGGTCTGGGTAAGTTCCATCAGGCTCTTGGCGTCGTCATCCACGTCGTCGGGATTATCGAGGCCGGTGGCCTCGGCTGCGCTGCCGCGTGTGCCCTTGCGCTTCATCCATTCGAGGAATTCGAGCACGGTCGTCCAGCGCGATTGCGCCTGACGTTCCTCGAATGTGTCGTACAGATACGCCTCGTAGTGAATGCCTGCCATCAGGTCGTCGATGACCTCGTTGGCCGGGTCCCGCGCCGCGCGCGCCGCGATGCGCTGAATGAAATCGCAGAAGGCACGCAGCGGATCGAGCTGACGCGGTTGCAGCCGCGCTTCGACCGCCCCCATATAGACAGCTTCGAAGAGCGACACCTTCGCCTGCCCCGCGAAGCCGCCGAGGGCTTCGAGCGTGGTGCTGCCCACGCCTCGGCGCGGTGTCGTCACCGCGCGGATGAAGGCGGGATCGTCGTCGGGGTTGGCCAACAACCGCAGGTACGCGCACAGATCCTTGATTTCCGCCTTGTCGAAGAACGACTGGCCGCCCGAGAGCACGTAGGGAATGCGTTCGCGTCGCAGCACCTGCTCGAAGATGCGCGCCTGATGGTTGCCGCGATAAAGGATGGCGTAGTCGCGAAACTCCGCGCGGCGCTCGAACTTGTGCGCCGACAGACGAAACACCACCGACTCGGCCTCGTGCTCTTCGTCGTTCATCGCCGTGACGGTGATCGGATCGCCCAGGCCGTGCTCGCTCCACAGCTTTTTCTCGAAGATTTTCGGATTCTTCGCGATCACGTTGTTCGCCGCCGTCAGAATGCGCGACGTCGAACGGTAGTTCTGTTCCAGCTTGATGACTTTGAGCGTCGGGAAGTCGACCTGCAACTGCTTCAGGTTTTCCAGCGTGGCGCCGCGCCAGCCGTAGATCGCCTGATCGTCGTCGCCCACCGCGGTAAACGCGGCGCGCCGGCCCGCGAGCAGCTTGAGCAGCAGGTACTGGCAGGTGTTGGTGTCCTGGTACTCGTCGATGAGCAGATAGCGCAGCTTGTTCTGCCAGCGGTCGCGCACTTCCTCGTCGCGTGCGAAGAGTTCGGCGGGCAGGCGAATGAGGTCGTCGAAATCGACCGCCTGATAGGCCTGCAACGTGGCCATGTAATTACGATAGACGAGCGCGGCCTGATGCTCGTCGGCGGTCTCGGCGGCGGCCAACGCCGTCTCGGGTGTGACCAGCCCGTTCTTCCAGAGCGAGATGGCCGTCTGCACGCCGCGAATCATCGCCTTGTCGGTCGTGCCGAGTTGCTCCTGAATCAGCCCGAAGCAATCGTCCGAATCGAGGATCGAGAACTGGGGCTTGAGGCCCACGTTCTCCGCCTCGCGTCGCAGAATCTGCACGCCCAGCGAGTGGAACGTACAGATCGTGAGTTGATTGACGGGTACCTTGCGGCCTTCCTTGCCGGGCGTGCTGAGCGTCTTGCCTTCGAGCTGCTTGGCCACGCGCTCGCGCATTTCGGCAGCGGCCTTGTTCGTGAAGGTCACGGCGGCGATGTGCTTCGGCTCAAACCCTTTCGTCTCGATCAGCCATGCGATCTTTTGCGTGATGACGCGCGTCTTGCCACTCCCCGCGCCGGCCAGCACGAGGCATGGGCCATCGAAATAGTGCGTGGCTTCGTTCTGGGCAGGATTGAGCGGAAAAGACGACATGGTGTGACGCGATGGGATGAGGACGATGGCGGGGGCCGATGCGCGAGCCGCAGGGAACGGGCGCCCCGGCCGGGCATCGAGGTTGGCATGCGCCAAGAGGTGGGCAAGTCTATCACGCGAGATGTGCGTGGCCGCGACACCGCAGCGGGCCTCAAGCGCGTGAACTGTGGGGCGGGCGCGACGCATCGGCGCAGGGTTCGCGCCGCAGGCTGGCGTCGGCATGGACCGGGTGCCTATAATGAAAAACGTTGCCATCGTGGTGAGGTCGCCGTGCAATGTCCAACTTGTGGGACGAACAATGCGCCGCGTGCGCCGTACTGTGAGAAGTGCGGTGCAAAACTCGCGGATGCCGAACCCGGTTTTCGGGATAACCGTCGGGTAGCGGATGCTGCCGGGGTAGGGGCCGTTGCCGCGCCTGACAGCGCGAGCGGGCCGGTATCGGATGCGCGGACCGAGGCAACTGAAGCGTCGGAGGCGTTGGAGGCGGCTGAGGCCGCGGAAGCGATGGAAGCGGTGTCCGCTTCAGACGCAACGGCCAAGCGCCGTGTCAAACGTGAGCGTGGCGAGGCCCCTGGCTGGATCAACGGCGCGCTGGTGCTCGGCACGGCGATTTTCGCCGCTGTCGCCTTGCTCGGCATCTGGTGGAATCTGCGCGCGCCGTACGTCGACCCCACGCCCAAACCGCCCGGCGGGATAGCCGTCACGCCTTTTGGTGCCGGTAACGACGCCCCGTCCGCCCCGGCTTCGGGCGTCACAGTGGCTCCCGGCAATGCGCAAGGCGAGGCGTCTGCCGCGCTGGCGCGGGCGCAAGCGCTCGCGGCGGTCGATGCCGCGGCGTCCGGCGCGGCCGCCGACGTGGCTGCGGCAAGCCAGCCCGCACCCCTCACGGCGTCGGCCGCCACTGCCGCGCTGACTGCCGCCGCCACTGCGATACCGCCGGCGTCGACCGGCGGCAATTCCCAAGACGACATGATGCAACTGCTCAGCCGTCGCGACACCGCCGGCACGGCCGGCGCCAGTAACCCCCCACGCCCGGTGGCCAACGCCGATCTTCCCGCGCATTACGACAACAACGACATCGGCCCGGTCGCCGCCGAAGCGCAGCGTCAGACGACACCGGCAGCCGTGGCATCGTCGCCATCGGCCACGACCACCGTTGCTGCGGCGCTCGCGCAATGCGAACGCTATCGCTGGTATGAGGTGATACCGAAGCAACGCTGCATCTGGGCGGTCTGTAACGGGCGATGGGGCAAGGACGGTTGTCCTGCGGGGGCGAATCCAGGCGATTCGCGCTGAGTCGCAAACGCGATTCGCACGATCAAAAAAGCGACCATTTCCGACGCTTGCCAGCCGCCGGGAAACGCCCGTGCGGCGCGGCATTGCGCCGATTCGCGCTCAGGCAGCCTGCGTCAAATTGACAGCCTCCGGCTTTCCCCGTAAAGTGCGCGAGCGTGGTCGGGAGAGCGCGCCGGGAAGCACATGCCGGCGCCGCCGAAGGGGTAATACCCATAAACTCTCAGGCATCAAGGACCGTCCGCGCCGAAGGCTTTGCCTTCGATCTCTGGAGAGCGGTTGCGGCGTGCGTGGCATGCGAACAACCCACCGAAGGGGCCGGCAAGAGCGGCATGGCGCACAGCGCGCCGCACGCACCGGGCAATCTCTCAGGTACCAAGGACAGAGGGGTCATCTCGCCAACTGGCATTGCGCCGGGCACGTGCACATGCACGCGCCTGACGCGGAAAGTGCCGGTCGTCGAGATGACCCCTTTTTGCGTTTTCGGACGACGTTTTCCGAAATCCCTGAACCTTGACGCCTGACGCCCCGATGACCGAACTCAAACGTACTCCGCTCAACGATACGCACCGCGCTGCAGGCGCCCGCATGGTCGACTTCGGCGGCTGGGACATGCCCGTGAACTACGGCTCCCAGATCGAAGAGCACAACGCCGTGCGCACCGATGCCGGCATGTTCGACGTCTCGCATATGTGCGTGGTCGATCTGCATGGCCCGAGCTGCCGCGAATTCCTGCGTTTCGCTGTCGCCAATAACGTCGACAAGCTCCAGACGCCGGGCAAGGCGCTCTACACCTGCATGCTCAACCCGAGCGGCGGCGTGATCGACGATCTCATCATCTATTTCATCGCCGAAGACTGGTTCCGTGTCGTGGTGAACGCCGGAACGGCCGACAAGGATCTCGCGTGGCTCGGTCAGCTCAACGCCCACGGCGATTACAGCCTGACGATCACTCCGCGTCGCGACCTGTCGATCGTTGCCGTGCAGGGGCCGAACGCCCGCGCCAAGGTCTGGCAGGCCGTGCCGGGCAGCCAGGCGGCGAGCGAAGCGCTCAAGCCGTTCAACGCCGCGTTTGCCCGCGACACCGCATTCGGCGAACTGATGATCGCGCGCACTGGCTACACCGGTGAAGACGGCTTTGAAATCATCGTGAACGCCGACCACGTGGCGGCGCTGTGGAACGCGCTGGTGGCGGCGGGCGTGCGTCCGGCGGGCCTTGGCGCGCGCGACACGCTGCGTCTGGAAGCCGGCATGAACCTGTACGGTCAGGACATGGACGACGACGTGTCGCCGCTTGACGCCGGCCTGTCCTGGACGGTCGAGAAGGAAAGCGAGCGTACGTTCGTCGGCAAGGATTCGCTGCTCACGCGCGGCCAGACGTGGCGCTTCGCGGGCCTCGTGCTCGACGGCAAAGGCGGCGTGCTGCGCGCGCACCAGGTCGTTGTGACCGATGCGGGCGAAGGCGAAATCACCAGCGGTACGTTCAGCCCGAGCCTGCAGCAATCGATTGCGTTTGCCCGCCTGCCCAAGGGCGTGCCGGACGGTGCCATCGTCCATGTACAAATTCGTGACAAGCAATTACCTGCACGTGTGGTCAAATTACCGTTCGTGCGTCACGGCAAGGCCGTGGTGGCGTAAGTGCCACGGTACGGCGACACGAAATACCGATAACCGAATACCCCAAACACTGAATCCCGGAGCGTCAACATGGCGAATATCCCCGATAACCTGAAGTACACCGAGTCCGACGAATGGGCCCGCCTCGAAGCCGACGGCACCGTGACCGTGGGCATTACCGATTTCGCGCAGGAATCCCTGGGCGACATCGTGTTCGTCGAACTGCCGGATACCGGTCGCACGGTGGCTGCCGACGAAGCGTCAACCGTGATCGAGTCGGTCAAGGCCGCGGCTGACGTTCACTCGCCGGTCAGCGGCGAGATCATCGAGACGAACACGGAAGTGTCCGGCTCGCCCGATCTGGTCAATGCCGACGCCTACGGCAACTGGCTGTTCCGCGTGAAGCCGTCGAACGCAGCCGAGCTGGACAAGCTGCTTAACGCCGAGCAGTACGCGAAGAAAATCGGCGGCTGATGCCGATAGACGGTGCCGCGAGAACTTCGGTTCTCCCGGCGCCGTCTGCGTTTGCAACACCCCGCCGTCACTTGCCGTGATCGAACGAGAGATTTGACCCATGAATGCTTTGACTGACCTGCAAGCACCGCGCCGCTCGCTCGCCGAGCTTGAGCAGCGCGACAATTTTTCCGCGCGCCACATCGGCCCGGACACCCCCGAACAACAAGCGATGCTCACCGAACTCGGCTATGCATCGCGCGCCGCCCTGATCGACGCCGTGGTTCCCGCGTCGATCCGCCGCGACGGTGGCCAGTTTGCCACGTCGCTCGGCCAGTTCGCTGCACCGAAAACCGAGTCGCAGGCGCTGGCGCAACTGCGCGCGCTCGCGAACCAGAATCAGGTCTTCAAGTCGTTCATCGGTCAGGGCTATTTCAATACGCTCACGCCGGGCGTGATCCTGCGCAACGTGCTTGAGAATCCCGCCTGGTACACGGCCTACACGCCGTATCAGCCGGAAATCTCGCAAGGCCGCCTCGAAGCGCTGCTCAATTACCAGCAGATGATCATCGACATGACGGGGCTGGCGATCGCCAACGCGTCGATGCTCGATGAGGCGACCGCCGCCGCCGAAGCGATGACGCTGGTCAAGCGCACGGGCAAGTCGAAGTCGAACACGTTCTTCGTGGCCGACGACGTGCTGCCGCAGACCATCGAAGTGGTGCAAACGCGCGCCAAGCCGCTGGGCATCGAAGTGCAAGTCGGCCCGGTGGCCGCCGCGACTGAAATCGACGCGTTTGGCGTGCTGGTGCAATACCCGGGCGTGGGCGGCGATGTGCGCGACTACCGCGCGCTGGCCGATGCGATTCACGCCAAGGGCGGCATGCTGATTGCGGCTGCCGATCTGCTGTCGCTTACGCTGCTCACGCCGCCGGGCGAGTGGGGCGCGGACGTGGCCGTCGGTAACAGCCAGCGCTTTGGCGTGCCGATGGGCTTCGGCGGTCCGCACGCCGCCTATCTGGCCACGCGTGACGAACTCAAGCGTTCGATGCCGGGGCGTCTGGTCGGTGTGTCGGTCGACTCGCAAGGCAAGCCTGCGCTGCGTCTGGCGCTGCAAACGCGCGAGCAACACATTCGTCGCGAGAAGGCGACGTCGAACATCTGTACCGCGCAGGCGCTGCTCGCCATCATGGCCAGCATGTACGCCGCGTATCACGGCCCGCAGGGGCTGCGTGTCATCGCCGAGCGCGTGCATCGTCTGACGGCCGTGCTGGCCGCTGGCCTCACCACGCTGGGGGCTGCCCCGCGCAACGCCACGTTCTTCGACACGCTGACCGTGCCGGTGGCCGGTCGTGCCGACACGGTTCACACGGTGGCTGCTGCACGCCGCTTCAACCTGCGTCGCGAAGATGCCGACACCGTGGGTATCTCGCTCGACGAGACGAGCACGCGTGATGACGTGATCGCTCTTTGGGAAGTCGTGGCCGAAGGCCTTGGCAAGAGCGCTGTTTCCCTGGACTTCGACGCCATCGAGACCACGGTCTCGAACGCGTATCCGGTGGCACTGACGCGTCAAAGCCCATATCTGACGCACCCGGTGTTCAACCGCTACCACTCCGAGCACGAAATGCTGCGCTATCTGCGCAGCCTGTCCGACAAGGATCTGGCGCTCGATCGCACGATGATTCCGCTCGGCTCGTGCACGATGAAGCTCAACGCCACCTCGGAAATGCTGCCGGTAACGTGGCCGGAATTCGGCCAGATTCACCCGTTCGCACCGACGGAACAAACGGTCGGCTATCGCTCGATGATCGATCAGCTCGAGCAGATGCTGGTGGCCGCCACCGGTTACGCCGCCGTCTCACTTCAGCCGAATGCCGGCTCGCAGGGCGAGTACGCCGGCCTGCTCATCATTCAGGCGTATCACGCGTCGCGCGGCGAAGCGCATCGCGACATCTGCCTGATTCCCGCCTCGGCGCACGGCACGAACCCGGCGTCGGCCCAGATGGCTGGCATGCAGGTCGTAGTGGTCGCGTGCGACGCCAACGGCAACGTCGATCTGGCCGATCTGCAGGCGAAGGCCGAGCAGCATCGCGATCGTCTGGCGGCGATCATGATGACGTATCCGTCCACGCACGGCGTGTTCGAAGCGGGCGCGCGTCAGATCTGCGAGATCGTGCATGCGAACGGCGGTCAGGTGTATGTCGACGGCGCGAACATGAACGCGATGGTCGGTCTGTGCGCACCGGGCGAATTCGGCGGCGACGTCTCGCACCTGAACTTGCACAAGACGTTCTGCATTCCGCACGGCGGTGGTGGCCCGGGTGTGGGTCCGGTGGCAGTGGGCGCGCATCTGGCGCAGTTCCTGCCGAATCAGCGCTCGACGGGCTACTCGCGCGAGGCCGGCAATAACGATGGCATCGGCGCGGTGTCGGCCGCCCCCTACGGTTCGGCGTCGATCCTGCCGATCTCGTGGATGTACGTTGCCATGATGGGTGCGCAAGGCCTGACGGCCGCCACGGAGACGGCCATCCTCAATGCGAACTACCTCGCGAAGAAGCTCTCCCCGCACTACCCGGTGCTGTACTCCGGGCCGGGTGGACTGGTCGCGCATGAGTGCATTCTGGATCTGCGTCCGCTCAAGGACACCAGCGGCATCACCGTGGACGACGTGGCGAAGCGCCTGATGGACTTCGGCTTCCACGCCCCGACGATGAGTTTCCCGGTACCGGGCACGCTGATGGTCGAGCCGACGGAGTCGGAATCGAAGCACGAACTCGATCGTTTCGTCGAAGCGATGGTCGCGATCCGCGAGGAAATCCGTGCCGTGGAAGAAGGCCGTGCCGACCGCGAGGACAACCCGCTCAAGCACGCCCCGCACACGGCCGATGTCGTGACGGCGGACGAATGGCCGCACGCCTACGCCCGCAGTCAGGCGGCGTACCCGGTGAAGGCACTGCGCGAGCGCAAGTACTGGCCGCCGGTGGGACGTGCCGATAACGTCTACGGCGACCGGAACCTGTTCTGCGCCTGTGTGCCGATGAGCGACTACGAATAAAACGTCGCAAAATCTCGACAAACGGGGGCTGGCAGAAACATTGCCGGCCCCTTTTTGTCTCTATAGATGTAACGCGGATGCGTCATCCTGACGGCATTCGTTGCGTCACAAATACGTTTCAGAACTTCAGGAAAGCCCCATGGCCGTTTCAGTTTTCGACTTATTCAAGATCGGTATCGGACCGTCGAGTTCGCATACCGTGGGGCCAATGCGCGCGGCGCTGATGTTTGTGCAGGGGTTGGAGCGCGATGGCCTGCTGCCGCAGGTGGCGTCTGTGCGTGCCGAGTTGTACGGCTCGCTCGGCGCCACGGGCAAGGGGCACGGCACCGACAAGGGCGTACTGCTCGGTTTTATGGGCGAAGCGCCGGATACGGTCGATCCGTCGACGATTGCGCAGCGTCTGGCGACGATGCGTCGCGCGAAGGTGCTGTCGATCCTCGGCAAGCACGACGTGCCCTTCATCGAGAAAGAGCACATGGTGTTCTACCGTCGCGAGGCGATGGCGGAGCATCCGAACGGCATGAAATTCCATGCGTTCGACGGCGCAGGCAACAAGCTGCGCGAAGGGCGTTATCTGTCGGTCGGCGGCGGGTTCGTTGTGACGGCTGGGGCGTCGAATGCGCAGGTGCTCTCCGCGCATGACCAACTGCCGTACCCGTTCCGCACCGGCAAGGAACTGCTGGCGATGTGCCGGGCGAGCGGCAAGAGCATTGCCCAGTTGATGTGGGAGAACGAGAAGGTCTGGCATCACGGCGAAACGGCGGAAGAGGATATTCGCCGCGGGTTGCTCAACATCTGGAACGTGATGCAGTCATGCGTGACGCGCGGTTGCGGCATCGGTAACGACGAAGCCGACGGTGAACTGCCGGGGCCGTTGCATGTGCGCCGTCGCGCGCCGGAGCTGTATCGTCAGCTCACGCAACGGGCCGAGCGTACGCTGTCCGATCCGCTGTCGGTGATGGACTGGGTGAACCTCTACGCGATTGCCGTCAACGAAGAGAACGCAGCAGGCGGACGTGTCGTGACGGCGCCGACGAACGGCGCGGCTGGCATCATCCCGTCGGTGATGCATTACTACGACCGCTTCGTGCATGGTGCGAACGAGCAGGGCGTGATCGACTTCCTGCTGACCGCCGGTGCGATCGGCATTCTGTACAAGTTGAATGCGTCGATCTCCGGCGCGGAAGTGGGTTGCCAGGGCGAAGTCGGTGTGGCGTGCTCGATGGCTGCCGGGGCACTGGCTGCGGTGTTGGGCGGCACGGTCGAGCAAGTCGAGAACGCGGCCGAGATCGGCATGGAGCACAATCTTGGGCTGACGTGCGATCCGGTCGGCGGGCTGGTGCAGATTCCGTGCATCGAACGCAATGCGATGGCGTCGGTGAAGGCGGTGAATGCGGCGCGCATGGCGCTGCGCGGTGACGGCGCGCACTATGTGTCGCTCGACTCCGTTATCAAGACGATGCGCGAAACCGGTGCCGATATGAAGACGAAGTACAAGGAAACGGCACGGGGCGGCCTCGCGGTGAATATCGTGGAGTGCTGATTTTCCGGAGTTCGAATGGACAAGCCGCGTAGCGAGAGCTGCGCGGCTTTTTTATTTCGCGACGCCGGTTCTGTATTTGATACCGCTGCTCCGGAATATCGGACGGCGCCTATGCGCAGGAATCATGCCCTCACTGAGAATAGCCACTTTCAACGCCGCATCAGTCACTCACGCATGACGTGAGGCGATTGTCGGCGATTCAGGGAGGGCAAGACAATGCGAAGAAGACAGACGGGCATTTTTCTGGTTTCCGCCGCACTTGCGGTGGGAGTCGTCGGCGTGCTGGTGACATTCTGGGGCGTCGAGCAAAGTCGTCAGATGCGAGTGGAACGTGCAGAGCGAATCGGAGAATCGCTCAAGATCGTCGGCCACGCGGTAGAAACGTTCACGGTGAAGCATCACGGGGAGATCGAGAAGTTGCTCTCCGGTGCGACCGACAAATTCAGTGCCAACGGCGAGACCTTCACCCGGGACAAGCCTGCGGGGCCGGGGGTAGTCACAGAGATTGTCGGCCTGAATGCGGGCCGCTTGATAACGGCGCTCAAGCTTCCGGGGGTTGGGTCGAAACCTCCTCGTGGCGTCGGTGAGTATGCGATGCGGGTGTACCGTGTGTGTGACGCCGGGAGTACGACCTCATGCAGGATCGAGACACTCACTTATCTGACGGAGCCGATCAAGAAGACGTACTCATCCGAGCCGGATTTCAACCTGATAGCGATCGCGGCGAAGAAGATGGGAGTGTACGGCGGGCTGTCGACGACGGACAGGTCTGGCGAGTTCAGATTCATCGGGCAGGCTGAAGGTGCATTGACGATCGAAAATCCGCTGGATCGTCCCGGGTTGATCGCCATGCGCGGTGGATCGCAAACCAAAGACCTCAATAACGCCGTCACGCGCGACGGCTCGCGCGCCATGACGGGAAACTTGAATCTCGAGGATTCGAGTTCGTCGAAAAAACACAGCATCGTGGGTGTTCGCGACATCAAGGCGGAGGGCGCGCTGGAAGCGGACGAGATCAAGATCGCCAACCGGGCCGTGGCCAAGGAGATGAATTCCACCACGATGAACACGGATGCCATGACGACAAAATCCTTTCAGACTAGCGGGACATCGACGTTTGGAGGGACGCTGAACATTGGCGATCAAGACCTCAAGAATGCAAATACCATCGAGGCGCAGGAAGTTAAATCCAAACGTCTCAGATCAACGTCCGGCATTGTTGAGCTTAACGACGTGCAATCGGAAAACGACGAGTGCAACGGCTCGGGCATTGCTGTGGACGGCGCGGGCAAAGTCTTGTCGTGTCAACTCGATGCCGAGAATATGAACAGACGCCTTTGGAAGCTTTCTGGCACACCGAAGACCAAGGCCGATCTGCCTGATGCATTGATTGGAGAGGTCAAGAAGGACATGCTGACCGATATGGTGCTCGTCGGTGTCAATCGCGGAGAGGAATGGACGATATGGCAGCTTTCGGTCAACGGTACGGCTTCGCTAGGCGGCGCGCACTATCGACCCGCCCGAAACGGGTACTCCGCGTCGAATACGATGGTTTGTGGGTTTTCGTCCCGACTTGATAAGTGGCTCCCAGGCGGTCGGAGCAGTAAAAGGCAGGGGAAACTTGAACGGGACAAATCCGGCGACTACATGCTTGCGGGGTCGAGCAATTTCCCCTTGCTCTGTTTGACGCGACCCGGGCAATGGCCGACTTTCGAAATAGACAAAACCTTCAAGCTCTCTGCCGATCGCTATTCCAGCAAAAATGTCGAGTTTGACGGACTGCTCGCAGATCTGATGTCGGGGTTGGGGGGGTACGAGACCAATCAAATCGAGGAACATGCCATTGGCACGCGGATGTGGGCCGTACCAGACTGGGCGCGCTGGTTCGATAAGGATGCCGGATTCCTTATCAAGGGCGCGCGGAGTTGCAATGCGGTGAATTTCTTCAGAACCAGAGACGACAAAACGACGGAATACGGGAAGAAGAGTATCAAGACAGAGGTTCGGAGCGACGGTGTCTACATTCAACATTACCAACTGGACTATGACGTCGTACGGGCGACGTGCAGATTCGACACGGTGCGTGACATCAATGACGCCGGTTTCGACGAGGTGATATAGGACAGACACGACTTTTCTTGCGGGGCGACATCGTGAGTGTCTGGTCGTCTGAGAGCCGCGCGCCGATGACCGCGCGGCTTTTTCATTTCGTGTGCCAACTTCTGTATTTGTACCCACTCGCAAGGTTTATCGGGCATATCCCAAGCCTGAAGTTGACTCACTCGCAGAGAATAGGGACTTTCAACGCCGCTGTGATTGCTCACATCTGAGACGAGGCAACCGTCGGCGGATCGTTCAGAGAGAGCAACATTATGCGAAGAAGACAGTCGGGAATTTTTCTGGTTTCTGCCGCAATCGCGGTGGGCGTCGTCGGCTTGCTGGTGACGTTCTGGGGCGTTGAGCAAAGTCGTCAAATGCGGACCGAACGCGCGGAGCGAATCGGCGA
>JARLJF010000037.1 GCA_031291335.1 Pandoraea sp.
CCACGCGCGGGCATGGCACCTTTGCCGGCGAGCGCGATCTTGAGCATCTCGTCGTAGCCCTGAGCAATACGGGGTGCCCAGTCGGCGGAGCCGACTTTGGGTGCACCGGCGGTACCTGCCGCGTGGCAGGCGGCGCAGACGGCCTTATAGAGTTGTTCGCCGGTCTGGTAGACGCGCGGCGCATTGGCATCCTTGACTTCGACCGTGGCCACGGGCGCGATGCGCTCGGCGATGGCCTTTTCGGTCATGGCGGAACTGCCGGCGCCGGTCAGGGCATTGTTGCCCACATAGTTGACCAGCAAGACGATGATGACGATCGGAACGAGAAAACCGGCAATGACTGCGGCGATGAGTTGCTTGGGTGTTTTGATCAGGGACTCATGCTCGTTATGTGCTTCACTCATGCGGGATCTCTCAATAGTTTTTGTGGAAACCGAGTGCGTCGCACTGGATAGCTGGCACCATCCAGTCAAAATAACGAGCCATTGTAGCAACAAACCCTCGGCCGATGACACGCCAAGGCAGTGCGCAGACGCCGCAAAAGTCCCGTATTTTCCCTAACTTACGCGAAAGCCAAAGCCATGTTCCGCGTGCTTCGTGCGCAAACTACGGGGGCGTTGCAACCACAGTAAATCCGCGCGTGCGGGGCGCCCGGCAGAGAATTGCCGCATTGTGGGGCTTGGTAATGCACGGGGCATGGACGGCGCGCGGCAAAACCGCTATGCTTCTACCTCTTTGCCTGCCGGCAGCGCGTTCGCGCCTTCTCCACCGGTGGTCAGCATAGCGCCCGTAGCTCAGGGGATAGAGTATCGGCCTCCGAAGCCGAGGGTCACTGGTTCGATTCCAGTCGGGCGCACCACATTGCCGTTTCAGTCAGAGTCAGCCCGCCCGCGTCACGCCGTTCGTTCAAAACACCACCAACCGATCGACCAGTTGCGCCATGCGCGAGTTCGACGCCGACCATGATTCGATCGTCGACGATCTGCCGTCGAAGTACACCGTATTCATGACCGCGCCGTTCTGGCTGAGCGTGAGTGTGGCGTAGGCGAGGTATTCACTCGGCGCACTGCCCCACAAGGAATTGCGCCATGCGCGTCGCACCGTGTAATTGAGGACGACGCAGCCCGTCGGCCAGGTGCCCGGACTGTAAATCGTGCTCACGATGCCATACGCCCGCAGCCGCCCCTGAATTGCCGGCAGCAGATCGGAGATGCCGTCTGGCGCCAGTTCGATGCACAAGTTGCGCGAGAGCAGTTCCGGTGCGGGAGGCTCCGTCGGCGGCGCAACCGACGGCAACTGGTCTGACAGCATCACGCCGGTCGTCACCACACTGGAGGCCACCTGTGCGGCGATCACCGGCACCGGCGTTGCGAAAAGGCACCCGCCCAGAGTCGCACTGGCCGCTGCGGCCAGCGCCAGCACCATCGCGAGGCGCTTCATCAGAACGGCGACACGCCAAGCAGAATGCCCTGCAGCCAACCGCCACTGCTGCCGTCGGCGATCTGGCCGTCCTCCACCCTGCCCACCTTGGCCTGCCCGACCTTGCTCGACGCCACCACGTTACCCGGTGAAATATCGAACTTGTTGACCACGCCGGTGAAGCGAAACGTTTCCATATTGCGCCCCTGCATGACCTGCTTCTCCCCGCCAACCACGTAAGCGCCGTTGGGCAGCACCTCCACGATCGCCACGGCAATCGTGCCGGTCAGCGCCGTGGTCGAGCTGTTCGTGCCGTTCCCCTTGAAGCTGCTCGCCGACTGGCCGATGTTGAACCAGCGCTCCAGCACCGAATCGGTCGCGTCGGGCTTGGCGCTCTTGGAAGTGACGCTGGCGTTGCGCGAGACGTCGCTCTGCGACTTGTTGCTGCCCGAGGAGTTTTCCGAGACGGCAACCGTGAGCAGATCGCCAATGCGATGCGCGACCGGCGTTTCGAACCAGTTGGTGGCGGTGGTCGGCTGGTAGATGGACCCCGCCGTCTGTACGTTGGCCACGCGCGGCATGGGCATCACGGCCATCGGCGTCGCCGCCACCGTCGCCGGACTCGAGCAGGCGCTCAACAGCGCACTCGTGGTCGCCAGCAATGCGACCGTGCCCACTCCCGTCCCCATCCCTATCCCAATAAGGCCACGCGCCGCAGCGCGCTGTAGCATCGACAGCTTCGACATGGTGAGGCGCCCCCGCGCCGGTCCCGGATGCCGTATCCGGTGTTGTTCCAAAAGTGTGAGCGGTTAGCAAATCGCGAAGACGGCACGGCGGCCAGCTTCGTGATGAATAGTAAGAAGTGGGCGTGGAGCCACTAAGCACAAATAGAGGAAAATTTGTGGAGGCACGGCGCGCGTCGCTCCGAAGCTGAGAAAATGGCACGCCAATGTCGGCAGGGCCCCGCACCGGCCCGCCTTGGCAGACTCCGAGGCTCCGTGTTTTCCGGCCGTCACCCTTAGCCCAGTTATCCAGCGCATGAACTCTGGCATCACTCGCAAGCTGTTCCTCGCGATCTTCGCGACAGGACTGGTCACCATGACGGCAACGACGCTCGTCGTGCGCGCCGCCCTGGCCGGCCACAGTTGGCTGGGCGGCGATAACCTGATGTACCTGACGGTGCTGGGCGTGGCGCTGCTCGGCGCCGTCGCGCTACGCCTCGCGCAGCGTCTGCTCGTGCCGGTCACGCCGCTGCTGGAGGTCACGCACCGCATGGCGATGGGCGATTACAGCACTCGGGTACCGACTGTCGGCGCCGACGAACTGGCGCGGCTCGCCGTCGACCTGAACCGGCTGGCCGATACCCTCTCGCGCAACGACCGCCTGCGGCGCGACCTGCTCGCCGACATCTCGCACGAGTTGCGCACGCCGCTCTCGGTGCTGCGAGGCGAAATCGAAGCGATGGAAGACGGGGTACGCCCGCTCACGCAGGACGCGCTCGCCTCGCTGCGCGTCGAAGTCTCACTGCTCTCCAAGCTGATCGACGATCTCTACGAACTGTCGCTCTCGGACGTCGGTGCGCTCACTTACGAGTTCGCGCCGGTCGACATCACCGAACGGGTGGCGACGTCGGTGGCCGCGTTCGGCGACTGGTTCGACGCGAAGGGCATCTCGCTGAACATCCATCTTCCCGACGACGCGATCTTCGTCAACGGCGATCTGCACCGTCTCACACAACTGCTCGGCAACCTGTTCGAGAATTCGTTGCGTTATACCGACGGTGGCGGCGCGGTACGCGTCTACCTGTCGTCGACGGACACCCAATTGCGTCTGGAAATTGAAGACTCGGCCCCGGGCGTGCCGGACGACGCGCTGCCGCGCCTGTTCGAGCGCCTGTTCCGGGTAGAAGCCTCACGCAGCCGGCGCAGCGGCGGCGCCGGTCTGGGGCTCGCATTATGCAAACACATTGTGGAAGCGCACAGCGGTCAGATCATCGCGCGGCACTCCCCACTGGGCGGTCTGGCACTGACGATCACGCTGCCCCGCCAACGCGCCACGTCCGGCAGCGCGATCGGCCTGTGTGCCATGTCGTCCTGCGGGGCGAGCGGAGCCGGCTTCTCCACCCAAGCCCTGACGACCCTGTGTTGAGCCTGTCTCCCATGCATCTGAATTCGCCGACCGCTTCGCATTCGCCGACCTCTTCACAGAGCGCCTCAACGAGCGCTTCAATGAGTCCCCCGCCGCCTACCGCCCTGCGCTCACCGACCGACGCGATGACACTCGCCGACACCGCCCCGATTCTGATCGTTGAAGACGAGCCCAAGCTCGCCGCGTTGCTCGCGGAGTACCTGCGCGTGGCCGGCATGCCGTGCCGCATCGTCTCGGACGGACGCGATGTGCTTCCCGCCGTGCGCGCGACCGAACCGCGCTTGCTGCTGCTCGATCTGATGCTCCCCGGAATGGACGGTCTCGAAGTCTGCCGCGCCGTGCGCGAAGTCTCCGAAGTGCCGATCGTGATGCTCACGGCCCGTGCGGCGGAGACCGACCGGCTGCTCGGTCTCGAACTCGGTGCCGACGATTACATCTGCAAGCCCTTTAGTCCACGTGAAGTCGTGGCGCGCGTGAAGGCAATCTTGCGCCGCGTTCGTGGCGCGAGCGTTGGGTCGTCCAACGGCGCCCCCGCCGCGACCGTGGCCCCGCAATCCCCCGCACTCGTCATCGACGCCGTCCGTCATCACGCGCGGCTCGATGGACATGAACTGCCGCTCACGCCAGTTGAATTGCGCTTGCTCGCCACGCTGGCCAGTCATCCCGACAAGACATTCCCCCGCGCACATCTGCTCGACCGGATGTACGACGATCACCGCGTGGTCGCCGACCGCACCGTCGACAGCCATATCAAGAACCTGCGTCGAAAGTTGCAGGCGATCCGGCCCGACGAGGAAATCGTGCGCTCGATCTACGGCGTGGGCTACCGGCTGGAGCTGCGCACCGACCGGCCCGGGGCCCTGGCGGCGCGACACGGCGTCGCGGCTATCGACAATCCGGCAGGGGCGGTGCCAGAATAGGCGAACCCGCGCCACGGCGGGGCCCATTGAGGAGATTGACGATGCCACGCCGCACCGCCACGCTGTCCCCGATGTCTGCTTCACCCGAGTCACCCGGTGCATTCGCGCCACACGCCGTCACCGCCACCTCCGGCCTCACGTCCTCGATGCTTGGCACTCCCGAGCGTGAACGAGGACACACCCACATCAAACGCTTGCTGCAAGCGGCCACGGCCACCGCGCTGTTCGGTCTCAGCGGCTTCGCGTTCGCACAGACCCCCGTGTGTTTCGATAGCGTCGGCCGCCCCCTGCCCCCCGAGCAGTGCTCGCAAGCCGCACGCGATCAGGCCGTCGAACAATCGGCTGCCTCCGGCGCAGGATCCCCGTCCCTACGCGACGAATGCCGCGCGCTGGCCGACAAAATCGCCAACACCCCCGACAAACCCGTTTACACGCGCGACCGGCGAGTCGATTCTCCCGCCGGCGATCGTGTCGACATTCCTACACGCACCAACCCACGCAAAGCGCTCAAGGAAGAATACGTGCGCAAGTGCTCGTAGGCGGACGCCTACAAGTTGGCCGAAGATAGGCGCACGTTAGCGGAACTTGTTGCGTCATTTTCTTGACAATATCAACAGAGACCGCATAATCAGCGTCATGCCGACGCCCTGCGGGCCACGATCGCGACATCGCGAAACGGACTCTCGGACGCCGCGCGCTGATCGATGAAAGTTTCCGTCGGATGCCGAATCATCGATCTCATCACCCGCTTCAATGCCGAGGCGTCACGTCTTGCACGGGACGCTTCACCGGCCTGACGTTCTATCCGCATCCATGCCGTGCGCTTCGCGTCCGGCACACGCTACCTGGAGGGAGAAAATGCAAAAACGCGAATTCCTGATGAAAACTTCCGTCGCTGTTGCCGCCGCCGCGTTCGCGCTCGCCGGCTGCACCACGACCACGCCGTCGCAGGCCGACAAGAGCGACAACTCGGCTGGCGCCAATACCAACAAGCGTCGTGAGATCGATGCCTCCGTGAACGGCGCGCTCGACAAGATGTATGCGTCCGTAAAAGGCTCGCGCGAGCTGGTGAGCAAGGCGCGCGGCGTGCTCGTGTTCCCGTCGGTGCTGCAAGCCGGTTTCGTCGTAGGCGGCGAATACGGCGAAGGGGCACTGCGCGTGGGCGGTACCACGCAGGGCTATTACAACACCGTGACGGCATCGTTCGGTCTGCAGATCGGTGCACAGTCGAAGGCTGTCATCTTCCTGTTCATGACGCAGGACGCGCTCGACAAATTCCAGCGCACCGATGGCTGGACGGCCGGCGCCGATGCTTCGGTCGCCGTGGTCAAGATCGGTGCAAACGGCGCGGTCGACCTGAACACCGCGACCTCACCGGTGGAGGTGGTCGTGATGACCAACGCCGGTCTCATGGCCAACCTGAATATCGAAGGCACGAAGGTCACCAAGCTCAAAATCTGAGGCCCTCGAAACGATGTGACGCCGGGACGCCTCGCGTCCCGTGCCAAAAAACAACGGCGCCACCCTCGATGGGTGGCGCCGTTTCTTTATGCCCTGACGACTATCGTTCGACTGACGACTGTCGTGGTGCGCTTACTCGTTGGAGAACGCCGCCGGACGCCACTTGAGCAAACGCTTCTCCAGCGACGTCAGCAGATAGTCCGCCCCCAACGCCACGACCGCCAGCACGATCATCGCGGCGAACACGCCGCTCGCATTGAAGGCGCCCTGTGCGGTCGAGATCAGCAGACCGATGCCCTGCTTCGAACCGAGAAACTCGCCGACCACGGCGCCCACGAGCGCGAAGCCGAAGCTCACGTGCAAGCTCGCGAGAATCCACGACAGCGCCGACGGAATCACCACCGACATCGTCACCTGACGGCGCGAGGCCCCCAGAATCTGCGCATTCGCGATCATGTAACGGTCGGCTTCACGCACGCCCTGGAAAGCATTCGCGAACACGACGAAGAACACCATCACCACCGCCAGCGCTACCTTCGACGCCATGCCCAGGCCAAACGCGATCACGAAGATCGAGCCGAGCACCACGCGCGGAATCGAGTTGGCGATCTGAATGTAGAGACTGAAGACATCGGAGAGCAGCTTGTTGCGACCGAGTACGATGCCGCAGATCACACCGGCCACGCCGCCGATCAGGAAGCCCAGCACGGTCTCTTCGAGCGTAACGAGCACCTGCGTCCAGAGCGGTCCCTGCGACGTGCCTTCCACGCACCAGTCATAGATCTGCTGGACGATCAGACTCGGCTGAGAGAAGAAGAACGGATCGATCCAGCCCAGACGCGCCGACACTTCCCAACCGCCGAGCCCGATCACCAGAATCGCCACGCGCAGGAAAATCACCAGCGCGCGACGTTGTTTGATACGGCGCTGCGCCGCAGCTTCCTCAAGCGCGAGATCGGCGTCGCCGAATCCTGCCATTACGGCCTGTTCACTCATGTTCATGCCCTCCTCCTGACGGCAAAGGCACACGCTGCTGTTCACGGCAACGCGGCCCGCAAAATCACTGACGCGCCCCCCGACGGGGCCACGCAAACTCAACCGATCTTCACTTCTTCGCGCAGATCCGCCCAGATCTCACGCGAGATGTCGATGAAGCGCTGTTCGTAGCGAATCTCGGACATCACACGCGGACGCGGCAAGTCGATCGTGTAGACGTTCTTCAACGTGGCCGGCCGCGCCGTCAGCACGAACACGCGATCCGCCAGCGCAATCGCCTCCTCCAGATCGTGCGTGACGAACACCACCGAACCCGACGTCGACGACCACAGTTGCAACAGCTCGTCCTGCATGAGCGTGCGCGTTTGCATGTCGAGCGCCGAGAACGGTTCGTCCATCAACAGAATTTCGGGGTTGTTGATGAAGGTCTGCGCCAGCGCCACGCGTTTGCGCATGCCGCCGGAGAGTTGGTGCGGATAGTGGCTGCCGAACTTGTCGAGACCCACGCGCTTGATCCACTCATCGGCCTGCGCATAGGCGGCGTCTTTCGATTGGCCACGAAACAACGGGCCGGCGGCGACGTTGTCGCGCACGCTGCGCCACGGGAACACGGCGTCGTTCTGGAAAACGAAACCGATACGTGGATCGATGCCGTTCACGGGCTGACCCATGACGCGCACGCTGCCCGCAGTCGGACGCAGCAAGCCGGTGATCATCGACAGCGTGGTCGACTTGCCGCAACCGGTCGGGCCGACGATGGCAACGAACTCGCCGCGTGCGACCGACATGCTGAAGTTGCGCAGCGCGACCGTGGCTTTGCCGTCCGGCGAGATGAAGCGGCACGACACGTTGTCGAACTCGATGGCGGGCGTGTCACGCGAGACGGGGCTCGCGGCGCGGGCCGGCGCCGTGGGGGTGATGGTCTGGGTCATATGCCCGGCTCCTCAATACGTCGTCGAGCAGGTGAATGCGCGACGGTGTCGTTGCGGTTTCTTAGGGGTGAGCCAACCCGCACACCGGACGGTCGTCGGGTGCGGGCGGCTCGGTTGGCTGCGCGTCGTGGGGACCGCGCGCCGGCACTACAGGGTCAAAGGTTGGCGAACGTGTCGCGTGCGATCAGGTGATTACTTCGCCTGATCCACGAACTCGTTGGTGTACGTCTTCGACAGATCGATGTGCTTGCCCTTGACGTTCGGATTGAACGCGGAGAGCACCTTGAGTACGGTCTCCGGACCGTCCTTCGGCATGCGGCCGTCCGGCGAGTACATCGGCAGCGAGTTCTGCAAGGCCTGCACGTACAGCGCCTTGTTGTTGCCGTAGTAATCCTTCGGCATCTTGTCCGCGATCTCGGCAGCCGAGTGCGTGTTGATGAACTTGAGCGTCTTCACGAACGCGCGGGCCAGCTTGGCGGCTTCGGGCTTGTGCTTGTCGAGCCACACGCGTTGCACATACAGGCTCGATGCAGGATAAGCGCCGCCCAGTGCAGCGACTGTGCCCTCCATCGTGCGCATGTCGACCAGCACGGCGGCGTCGCCGGTCTTGAGCAACTGCGAGGCGGTCGGCTCGGTGGTCATGCCGGCGTCGATACGGTTCTGCTTGATCGCGGCGATGAACGTGTTGTCGGCGCCGACCGGCAGCACCGAATACTGGGCAGACGTCAGGCCGTGCTTGGCCGCCAGGTATTGCGTGAGGAAGTTGGTCGACGAGCCCAGACCGGTCACGCCCAGGGTCTTGCCCTTCACGTCGGCCATGCTCTTGATGGTGTCTTTGCTCTTCGCGTTGACCAGTTCGACTTCACCGGGCACCTGACCGAAGACCACGATCGCCTGGATTTCCTTGCCCTTGCTCTGCAGATCGATCGAGTGATCGTAGAAGCCGACCACGGCCTGCACGGCCCCTGCGAGCAATTCGTTTTCGGCGTCGACACCGGCGGGCTGCGAGAGCAGCTCGACGTTAAGGCCTTCTTCCTTGAAGTAACCGAGCTGCTCGGCGAGCTTGGCCGGCAGATAGACCATCTTCGTGATGCCACCGACCATGATCGTGATCTTGCCGCTATCGGCAGCGAAACCCGGCAGGGCGGCCAGCGCCAGCGATGCACCGAGCATGGCGGCCAGAACAGGTTTCACGAAGGCTTTCGGCGCACGCACGCCAAGGCTTGCTCGCATTGTGGTGTCTCCATCGTTTTTAGGGATAATGGCCCGAGCCTTCGATTGCGGCGCCGGCCGACCTCGCGTGGTTTGCCCACGGGGCCCGGGCAGCGAACTTGCAAATCGATTCCTCTGCCTTGTCGCCGATTGTAGAAAACCGAAGCTTTCATCAAGCTTTCGCCCCATGCAGGTTTTCGTTCCCGGCACGTGGGTGTTTACCCGCTGTTGGCTTGCGCAGGTTCCACGGGCACACTCGCCGTCGCATTCCGCTTCCGCCGTTATGAAACTGCTGCTGATCGAAGACAACGACACATTGGCCCACTGGCTCGCCCGCATGCTGCGCGACGACAACTTCACTGTCGACGCCGCGCGCGACGGCGACGCCGCCGACCGTCTGCTGCAATCGGAGACGTACGACGTGGTGCTGCTCGATCTCATGCTGCCCAAACTCGGCGGCAAGCATGTGCTGCGACGGCTGCGCGAGCGGCGCAACAACGTGCCCGTCATCATTCTCACGGCCAGCGGCTCTGTCGACGAAAAGGTCGACTGCCTCGGCGCTGGGGCCGACGATTACCTGGTGAAACCGTTCGAAGTGCGCGAGTTGATCGCACGCATCAAGGCGCTCGCGCGTCGCCACTCGCCCGAACAGGGCGCCGATCTTGTGTGTGCCGATCTGAGCTATCAGACAGGCACGCGGCAGTTCACGATTGCCGGTGCACCCCTTGCGTTGCCGTCGCGCGAGCATGCGGTGCTCGAGATTCTCATGCGCAAACAGGGCAAGACGGTAGCCAAGAGCGCACTGGTCGACGGCGTCTTCGGTCTGGACGACGAGCCGAGCGCCGACGCCATCGAAATCTATATCCACCGGTTACGCAAGAAGCTCGAGACGAGCCGCGCGGCCATCATGACCCTGCGTGGTCTGGGGTATTTGCTGCGCGAGAAAGATGCTTAGCCTGCGCGTTCGGCTGCTGATGTGGCTGATGCTGCCGCTCTCGCTCTACATCGGGGCGAGCGCGTGGCTGGCCTATCGCAGCGCGCACGACACGGCCGAACTCGTGCAGGACCGCGCGCTGCTCACCTCGGCGCAGGTGATCGCGGGCGAACTGACGTGGGTCGACGGGGCCTTGCGCGCGAGCGTGCCGCCCTCTGCGCTGGAACTGTTCGCGTCCCCCGCGCGCGACCGGGTCTTCTATCAGGTCATGACCGAAGACGGCCGGCTCCTCGCCGGGCCGCCCGACTTCCCGCATCCGCCGCTCTTTCCGCAGACCGTACCGACCTACTCGAACATCGAGGTGAACGGCGAACCGTTGCGCGCCATCAGCTTCGTTCGCACGATGTACGACTCGGGCAAGCCCCACAAGGTCGCGGTGGTGGTGGCCGAGACGATGCACGCGCACGACGAGATGCTCTCGCAACTGTGGGAGCCGTCGCTGCACCGGCAGATCGCCATGGCCGCCCTCGCCGCCGTCTTGGTGCTCATCGGGCTGACGGTCGAGCTGCACCCGCTCATCCGCCTCAAGGATGAGGTCGCCGGGCGGGCGCCGCAGGAACTGGTGCCGATTCGCGCCGGACAACTGCAAACCGAACTGCGGCCCATCGTCGATGCCATTAATTTGTGCATCCAGCGGCTCTCGGCGCAGGCGCAGCAGCAGCGGCGCTTCGTGGCCGACGCCGCGCATCAACTGCGCACGCCGCTCACGCTGCTCGACACGCAACTCCAATTCGCGGCCCAGCTCGACGATCGCGCGGCACTGGCCGACGTGCTCGCCGCCATGCAGACGAGCAGTCGCGGGCTGGCCGACCTGACCAACAAGCTGTTGCTGCTCTCGCAGGCGGAGGCGGCCGACACCCCGGCGTTCTCTCGCTCGCGGGTGGATCTGGTCGCGGCGGCCGCCGGGGTGCTCGAAGAACTCGTCGCGCTCGCGCAACGGCGCAACATCGATCTTGGGCTGGAAACTTCGGAGACCCATGTGTGGGTGGCGGGCAACGGCGAACTGTTTCACGCGATGGTCATGAATCTTGTCGACAATGCGATCCGCTATATCCACGAAGGTGGACGCGTCACCGTCGCCATCGACCGTCCGGACGGCTCAGCCCGCCTGCGCGTGATCGACAACGGGCCAGGAATCCACGCCGAGGCGCGTCAGCGCGTGTTCGAGCGCTTCTACCGCAATGCGCCGCCGGGTCAGCCCGGCACAGGCCTGGGGCTGGCCATCGTCAAGGAAATCGTGGCGGCCAGTCACGGCACGGTAACGCTGGCGCCCGGCGACGACGGCCAGGGCCTGATCGTGACCGTCACGCTTCCCTTAGATTCGGAGACCGAACGCAACGCCCCATAGGGAACGTCGCCCAAGTCATTTCACCGATGAAGCGCGCGGTAAACCCGTGGCCTCGCCTGAAAGAAAATCACAACTGTATGAAGTCACGATAAAAATTAAGGCGTTACAATTGTTTAGATCGGAAATGTCGTTTGAAACATACGCTCGACTGGATACGCTAGGACAAACCCTGATATATTTGGGGCCTTCGCAGAATCCTCCTCAAGCAGGCGAAAACTTCTTGATCCAAATCAAATAGTTACGCTTCGCTGTCAACCATGCGGGTACCCACCGCGTGTAATTGTGACGAATTGTAAAGTTTGTTAAATTGAATGTGGGTCTCGCCGCGTGGGTTGCGGCACGGGACTTTTTCTCTCAGGGATTTGCCTCCATGCCGTATCTCGTCGATCCTGCCGCACAGGCTGCGAGACGTCGCGTGTCGCTCGACGACACGTTGCACACGCGCGCCGCGACGCCGGTATCGGATCAGCCTGCCGCCTGCGACATCACGTTGCCGGCGGAGCCCGCCTCGCGCGCTGCGCGGGCGTCGGCACGTCCGCTGGCACAATCCGTCGCCCGCAAGATCGACGTCGCCCGCGAGGCCGAGCGCACGCGTCTGGCGCAGGAAATCCACGACGGGCTTGGCGCTCAACTCACGGCGTTGCAATTGGTGGTGGCGCGTCTGGCGATGCGTCCGCCCGCCGACGCGGCCGAATGGCAATCCCTCTGTACCCAGATTCAAAACGCAGCGAACGCGGCACAAGACGCGGCTGACGAACTCGTCGGCAACAACCGCCCGCCCGCGCTCGACGCGGGCCTCGTCACGGCGCTGCGCGTGTGGTTGCGCGGCTTCGGCGAGCAAAGCGGGCTCACGTGCATCTGGCGCTGCGACGACGTGACGCGCGAGCGCGTCGCAAATCTTTCCCCCGATGCGGTGCTCTCGTTGTACCGTATCGCGCAGGAAGCGCTGACCAACGTTGCCCGGCATGCACGCGCCTCGCGCGTCGTCGTGGCGCTCGATGGCAGCCATCGTTCACTCAAACTCACGATTTCCGACGACGGTTGCGGCCTGGCCCGCGGCTCTCGTCGCAAGCAGGGACATTTCGGATTGGTGGGCATGCGCGAGCGCTGTACGGCGCTCGGCGGCACGCTACGTATTGGTAGTGTTCAGGGATCGGGAACGCTCGTGAGTGCACGGCTTCCCTGGCATCAGATCCTGTCGGCCCCGGCCGGCCTCCATGGCCCGGAATCGCTTGCTCTTCACGGATACGCATCATGACGCTTAGAGTGCTCATCGTCGACGACCACGCCATCGTGCGGCAGGGCGTCCGGCAGTTGCTCTCCGATAGCGGGAGCATCGCCGTCATCGGCGAAGCCGATTGCGGCGCAGAAGCGCTGGAGATGACAGACGCAGCGCAGTGGGACATTGTCCTGCTCGACATTTCGCTGCCCGACACAAACGGTCTTGAGATTCTCAAGACGCTGCGACGCAAACATCCCCGTTTGCCGATCATGATCTTCAGCATGTACGGGGAAGGTCAGTTCGCGCTGCGTGCACTCAAGGCCGGCGCTGCCGGTTATTTGAGCAAACGCTCGAACGCGCAGCAACTGGTCTCGGCCGTGCGCCAGGTCGCCTCGGGTCGCAAGTACGTGAGCCCGATGGTCGCCGAGACGCTCGCCGACTACCTCGGGCCGGACGCCGATCAGCCGCCGCACGAGCGCCTGTCCGACCGCGAGTACCAGACGCTTTGCATGATCGGCTCGGGCAAACGCCTGACCGACATCGCCAACGCGCTCTCGCTCTCGGTCAAGACGGTCAGCGTGTACCGCACGCGCCTGCTCGAGAAGATGCGCCTGAACAACAACGCCGAACTCACGTATTACGTGATGCAACACGGCCTGGTCAGCGCCGAAATGGGTCCGGTCTGCGCGTAGCGCCAGCGGCATCACACTTTCTGCTAATTAAGCACTCACTCCATGGCCCGCGACAGCGGGCCATGTGCATTTCGGGCACCTCCCGCCATCGATGCGAAGAATTTTCATGGCCGCGGGAAAAAATATTTTCTCGGCTGTCGCACCGTGCCACGGATTGAGAATCGCCCGTCCCGCCATCAGGGTGACGCCAGGCGTCGCCACCTCTCCAAGCCTTACAGGGCATGAATAGGCGGCACATTGCCCCTTTCCTTGACGGATCAATCGTGGAGGAAATTTGTAGACTGGCTTACTAGCGTTTTTCCGACATCGACGGGCCAAGTCGATGGGGGGTGAGAGAGCATTTTGTGAAATCACCCTAAATTTTCCCAATGGCCGTCCGATATCCCCTACAACGGCGGCTTTCGGCGATTGGCTGGTGAGCCAAAGTTACGGCGCTTAAGCCGGAGCCAAAAATTTTGGGAAAGGAGTGGCTAAATGTCATCTGTCATCAATACCAATATCTTCTCGCTGGTTGCTCAACGTAACCTGAATACGTCGCAATCGGGCCTGCAGACCTCGATCACCCGTCTGTCGTCGGGCATGCGCATCAACAGCGCTGCCGACGATGCCGCTGGCCTCGCGATCACGGACCGTATGTCGGCCCAGATCAACGGCACGCAGCAAGCTCAGCGCAACGCCAACGACGGTATCTCGCTGGTGCAAACCGCCGCAGGTGCCCTGTCGTCGATCACCGACAACCTGCAACGCATCCGTACGCTGGCCGTTCAGTCGACGAACTCGACGAACTCGGCTTCGGACCGCGCCGCGCTGGACCAGGAAGTCCAACAGCGTCTGGCTGAAGTGAACCGCCTGGCAACGCAAACGTCGTTCAACGGCCTGAACGTGCTCGACGGCTCGATGGGCACGGCGAACTTCCAAGTGGGTGCCAACGCAGGCCAGACCATCTCGGTCAACCTGCAACAAAGCATGACCATCGCCAGCATCGGTTCGGTCGCTCAAACGAGCTCGGCCACCAACCCGCTGAGCTTCACCGTTGCCGCCCTGAGCGTTCAACTGGGTGCAGGCACGGCCGTCAACGTCAAGGCTGGCACGTACAACAGCTCGGCAGACCTGGCAACGGCAATCAACACCGCCGCACAATCCGCCGGTTTCACGGGTAACGTCGCATCGGTCAACTCGTCGGGCGAAATCGCGATCACCAACACCGACCCGGCACAAACGCTGACGGTTGCTGGTGCCGACGCGACCACGCTGGGCCTGGCCGTTGCTGCTGCCGCCGCGGGTTCGACGACCACGTCGACCGCCGTCGCTTCGACGTTCTCGCAAACGCTGTCCGCAGGTGATCTGGTCCTGACCGTCAACGGCAAGGCCACGAACATCACCGGCAAGATGAACAGCGCCACCGACCTGGCAAACGCGATCAACTCGTCGAACAGCGGCGTGAACGCGTATGTCGACACCACGGGCAAGATGCACCTGAGCTCGGGTTCGTCGTTCCAGATCAGCGGCGGCACGGCGGCAACGCTGACCAAGCTGGGCCTGCCGACGGCTGCCACGACGTACGCCACGAGCGGTAGCCTGGCACAAGCTGACGTGAAGACGGTCAACAGCGCCACGCTGATGCTGTCGCAAATCGACTCGGCCATCGGCACCGTTGACACGCTGCAATCGACCCTGGGCGCTATTCAAAACCGCTTCCAGTCGACGATCTCGAGCCTGTCGACCACGACGCAGAACCTGACCTCGGCGCGTTCGGGCGTGCAAGACACGGACTACGCTGCAGAAACGGCTAACCTGACCAAGTCGCAGATCCTGCAACAAGCCGGTATCTCGATGCTGGCTCAGGCAAACCAACTGCCGCAACAAGTGCTGAAGCTTCTCCAGTAAGCGCCTGTTTGGCAGAGTTTCACGCCCGGCGGCAATCAGGCCGGGCCGCCGGCGGCGCCACCTTCGCGGGGGGCGTCGCCGCAAGCATTACAAAGGCAGCATTTTTTCGCTGCGGCGTTTTGCGCGTTGAGCAACTATTTTAAAGAGCGAGCAATTTATGGCGACTACCGGCAGTTCTACAACGGGCTCAATTTCGTCACCGGGCATTGGCTCCGGGCTGGACGTCAACGCGCTCGTCACCAGTCTGATGCAGCCGGCAACGCAAAAGCTCAACTTGCTCAAGTCGCAAGAGGCCAGCTATCAGACAAAAGTGTCGGCGCTCGGCAGTCTCCAATCGGCACTCAGCTCGTTCCAGTCTTCACTGTCGAACCTGTCGTCGGCATCGTCGTTCCTTCAGATGACCGCCACGCCGGGCGACGCGACATTCCTGACGGCTTCGGCAGATACCACGGCAAAGGCTGGCAGCTATACGATCAACACGACGCAACTGGCGCAGGCACAAAGCCTGTCGACGAGCGGCGTGTCGGACCCCGCCGCCTCGATCGGCAGCGGCGCGTCCACCAAGCTGACCTTCAGCTTCGGCACGATTTCGGGCGGCACGCTCGCCAACGGCACGTACACGGGAGCCAGCTTCTCGCCGAACGCGCAGCAGGCCCCGTTCAGCGTCACCATCACGAACACGAACAACTCGCTGCAAGGCATTCGAGACGCCATCAACGCCGCCAACGGCGGTGTCACGGCCACGATCGTCAATGACGGCAGCGCCACGCCGAACCGTCTGGTCCTGACCTCGACGCAGACCGGTCAGACGATGAGCATGAAAGTGGACGTCGCTGCTGGCGGCGACACCGCGCTCACGAACATGTTGGCGTATGACCCCACCGGCACTCAGAACCTGACGCAGACGGCTGTGGGCCAGAACGCCAACCTGACCATCAATGGTCTGGCCGTGTCGAGCCCGACCAACACGGTGAAGAGCGCCGTGCAGGGTCTGACGATGAACCTGCTCAAGACCGGCTCGACCACCGTCAACGTCAGCAACAACAGCGATGGCGTGACCAAGGCGGTCAACGATTTCGTCAGCGCATACAACACGTTGCATGCGGCTATCGGCAAGCTGACGTACTTCGACAAGTCAAGCGCCACGCCGGGCAGCACCTCGAACAACAACGGTCCGCTGATCGGTGACACGACCACGCAGATGATCACAACGCAGATCCAGCAGATCCTAAACGGCAAGCTGCCGGGGGTCTCGGGGTCGGTGCTGACTTCGCTCGCAGATATCGGCGTGACGTTCCAGGCGGGTGACGGCACGGGCAGCGCCACCGATACGTCGGGGCAGCTCGCGGTCGATACGACCAAGCTGCAAAAGGCCATCACCTCGGGGGGCTTCGCTCAACTCGCCTCCTTGCTCGCCACCAACGGCACGACCTCGGACAGCCTGATCAGCTATCAGGGTTCGACCAGCAATACGCAGCCGGGCCAGTACGACGTGGTCATCACGCGCCTGGCGACCCAGGGCACGCTCACGTCGAACGCCACGCTGGCCGCGAACACCGTCATCGACGGCACCAACAATACGTTGACGGTGCAGGTCGACGGCAAGAGCACGTCCATCACCATCCCGAACGGCATCTACACGCCCGACAAGATGGCCGCAGCCTTGCAGGCGGCGATCAACGGGAACTCGCAGTTCGCCGCCAATAGCTCGACCGTGACCGTCAAGCAAACCAACGGGGTGCTGTCGATTACGTCGAACCGTTATGGCTCCGCCTCGAACGTGCGCGTCACGTCGGGCAACGCCCTGACCGCGCTGTTCGGCACGGGCGTCTCGCCTAGCGTCGATGGCGTAGACGTGGGCGGCTCGATCGGCGGCGTGATCGCCACGGGCAGCGGTCAGTTTCTGACCGGCGCGGCGGGTTCGCAGACCGATGGCCTCAAGATTCAGGTCACCGGCACCAACCTCGGCAACCGCGGCACCATCAACTTCTCGCAAGGCTACGCGTCGCTGCTGTCGAACCAGGTCAGCAACTTCCTGAGCGCCAAGGGCGCCATCAGCACGGCCCAGTCGAACCTGAACGCCAGCATCAAGCAGGTGCAGCAGCAGGAAAGCGATTGGCAGGATCAGATGACGCAGATGCAGAATCGCTATCTGGCGCAGTTCACCGCGCTCGACGCGACCATGTCGAAGCTTCAGAACACCAGCGATTACCTCAAGCAGGTGCTGGGTGGTTCGTCTTCGTCGTCTTCGTCGAAGTAAGCCCGGCTCCTGGATATCGCTCATGTACGGTCAAAACGCCGCCAACGCTTATCGCAAGGTCGGGCTCGAAACGGGCGTGATTGCCGCGAGCCCGCACCAGCTCATCATCATGCTGTTCGACGGTGCCAAAGCAGCGCTCACGAAGGCTCGCGTACACTTTGAAGACGGTCGCATCGCCGATCGCGGACAAGCGCTCTCGAAAGCCATCGGCATCATCGGCGGACTGCGCGACGGCCTGAACATGGAAGTGGGCGGGGAACTGTCCCGCAACCTGCGCGATCTGTACGACTACATGGGGCGGCGTCTGCTCGAGGCCAACCTGGAGAACGACGTCGCCAAAGTACGAGAAGTCGACACCCTGCTCGACACGATTGCATCGGCCTGGCGCGAGATCGCTCCGGCGGCCGGCACGGGTGCCCCCGCCGCACAAGCGGGCACCGGAGTGCGTTATGAATGAAGCCACGACCTTGCTGAACTGCTACGAAAGTATTGCTGGTCTCACGGAGCGCATGCTCGGTGTCGCACGCGATGGCGACTGGGACGCACTCATCGATCTCGAAACGCAGTACCGGGCTCAGGTCGATTCCATCAAGCAGCTTGACGCGGCGTTACCGCTCACCGACGATGAGCGTTCGCGAAAGCACGCCATCATTCGGCGCATTCTGGCTGACGACGCGGCGATTCGCGACCTCGCGGTGCCGCATCTGGCGCACCTTGACGCGATGATCAACAACACGCGCCGTCAACGTGCCCTGCACGAAGTCTACGGCCTGAACCTGGGCACCTGAGGCGCCCGCATCTCGGAGTAAGGCATGGCCGGTCTGGACTCGGTGCTGGCCACGACGCTCGCACGGCGACTCGATTCATTGCTCGGTCTCGGGCAGGGCGTGTCGTCGACGAACGCTCCGAGTGCTGTCGCCGGCACGCAGCCGACAGGTGACGCCACCTCGGCACTCGGCGACCTCGCCACCCGGACATCCCCCGCCGCCGTCGGTCTCGGCAACACGCTGGCGCAAACCGCTGCGCGAACGCCGACCCCCGTTCAACAGGCAACGCTTTCCGCTGCCGCACGCACCATCGATACGATCCTGCGTCTCGCGCCCGACTCACCGGGTCCGGTGCAGGCCGGCACGCCCGTGTGGCCCGCCGCGCCCGGTACCGGCGCCCCGGCTTTGGCGCCACTGCTGGCCGCCGCATTGAAGGAAGCGCTGTCGACCAGCGGACTGTTCTACGAATCGCATCTGGCGCAATGGGCGTCGGGCAGCCGCTCGTTCGAGCAATTGCAGGCCGAGCCGCAGTTGCGCTGGCCGGCATCGGCCAATCTGGCCGCGCAATTGCGGGCAGCCGGCGCCGACGCCACGTTGCCGGGCCCCGGCCCGCTCACACGCTTGCTGGGCCCGGCCGCGGCTGAAGCCTCACTGGCGGGCGCATGGCCAATGCCCGGTCCGGCCGCTTCGCCGACGGCGAGTCCGTCGTCCGCGCAGCCCGGGCTACCGGGACAAACAGCGCCGGGCGACGCCACCGATGGCGGTTTGCATGCCGCCGCCAATTTGCCCAATACCGCGAACGCACTGGCGCATGCCGCCAGCGTGGCGCATACCACGAGCAGCGTGCTGCCGAGCGGCCGCGAGGGCGACGCGTTGCTCGCCGCCGGCGATGGGAACACCAATGCCAATGCCGCACAGCATGGACCGGCCGGTGCGATTGCCGCCGTCGCGAATGCACCGGCCGAGAGCGTGACGCTCGTGCGCCAGCAGCTCGACATGCTGGTCAATCCGCAATTTCAGTGGAATGGCGCGGCGTGGCCGGGTGCGCCGATGGAATGGCAGGTCGAAGAACGCCCGGGGCAGCCCGCACCGGGCGAGGCGGCAGCGCCGTCGACGTGGCACACGCACCTGCGTCTGACGCTCCCGTCACTGGGGACGGTCGACGTCAATATCGGCTTGTCCGGCCAACAACTTCAGGCGCGTTTGCTGACGGACTCGGCGGCGTCGGCGGACGTGCTCTCGCACGAAGGCGAGACGTTGCGTCAACGGCTGGCCGCAGTCGGCCTTATCGCGAGCCAGTTGTCGTTCGGCGCGCTGGGTGACGACGCTGACGCCGGATCTGCCGGCGTCGATGCGCAGGTGGTAGGCAGTAGCGTTGGCGTTCATGCGACTGCCCGAACGGTCGATGGGTCGACCGAAGCGGCAGCGCTGTCGGCTGTGGATATTGCGCAACCGGGAGGTGATGCATGACGTTGCCACCGGAGCGTCGGGCGGCGGTCGCGCTGGCCTACGGCGCGAAAGACACGGCACCGCGCGTGGTGGCGAAGGGCTACGGCCTGCTCGCCGAGACCATCGTGCGCACGGCGCGCGAGCACGGACTCTATGTGCACGAGTCGCCGGAACTGGTGAGCCTGCTCACGCAGGTCGACCTCGATCAACGGATTCCCGCGCAGCTCTATCAGGCAGTGGCGGAGTTGCTCGCGTGGCTCTACAAGCTCGAAGCGGGCCGGGGCGGCAAACCGCCGCCACTACCGCCGGGCATCGCTCCCCCAGAGGGTCAGGCAGACACCGCTGCTGCCGTCCCGCCCTCGTCCTCCGAGCCGTCCGCCTGACAACGCAGGCGCTAGGTCGTACCGCGATGGATCAAATCGCGTGCGACGTGACGTTTCCGAATTCCTGTCGACACCACTGACGGCCTGGTCACGCCAAACGCCCGTTAGCCAAGGCTCACACGCCATTCTTGGCGAGCATCGACGTTGCCTCGTCGGTTCGAAACACGGGATCTCAATAGCATTACCCATGCGCGCTGCGGTGTCGTTACCGCGCAAGAGCTTTTTTCGAAACCGCTTTTTCCCCGACTCCATATGGACGGCATCCTTAGCCCCTTTAATCCCGGCGCTGGCGCAGCGCCGCCAGTCTTATCCGGACGCGACGCGATCCGGGAGGACGTGCGCATTTGCATCGAGCGTCTTCGAATTGGACGCCATGCCAACGCTCAGTTGCTGATCGGCCTGCGCGGTGTTGGCAAGACAGTGTTGCTTGAGCGTCTGCTTTTCGACGCCGAGCAGCAGGGCGCGATCACCGTGCATCTCGAAGCGCCAGAGGTGAAATCGTTGCCTGCGTCGCTCGCACTTTCGCTACGCGTCGCACTTTTGCGCATGAGCCGAACGCAAGCGGCAAAGGACGCCGTCATTCGCGGGTTGCGCGCACTTGCAGGATTTGTCAGCGGGCTGAAGGTCATTTATGGCGATATCGAGGTCGGACTTGACTACCCGCCCGAGCCCGGACTGGCCGATTGCGGCGATCTCGAGCTTGACCTCTGCGCGTTGCTTGTGGAAGCGGGGCGCGCGGCGCAGGCTGCCCAAACGGGACTCGTCATTTTCATCGACGAATTTCAGGGCATGCCGCAGCGGCAGTTGTCGTCGTTGCTTTACGCGCTGCATCGATGTACCCAATATCGGCTGCCGGTGATTCTGATCGGCGCCGGCTTGCCCCCGTTGATCAAGAAGATCGGCGATGCCAAGTCCTACGCCGAACGGATGTTCGAGATCCACGATATCGGTGCGCTCTCAGACGCCGATGCCCGCAGTGCGATCGCCTCCCCAGCAAAGGAGGCAGGCGTTGCCATCGCCTCAGACGCGTTGGACGAGATCGTCGAACAAACCGGCGCTTACCCGTATTTTCTTCAGCAATGGGGCAAACTTGCGTGGAGGGCAGCAAGTGAAAGCCCGATAACCTCCGAGCACGTCAGGCAGATATCGGTTTCCGCAGTCGACGCGTTGGATAGACACTTTTACCGCTTCCGCCTCCACCGGTTGACCCTCCTGGAGCGGCGATATCTCCGCGTCATGGCGGAATTGGGTGAAGGGCCTCACGACCCCCACGCCGTGGCAGCCGAGTTCGGCGAACCGGTCGAGGCGCTCGAACCTATCCACTGCGACCTCATCACCAAAGGCATGCTGTACAACACCATGCTGGGGGGCACCGCATTCACCGTGCCGCGTTTTCATGAGTATCTGAAACGTGCCATGCCGGAGATCCCGATGCACGCCAACGCCGCTTGACGGATAAACCGGCCCATTCAGTTCTCGGCACGGCGAGCGTGTTTTCAATCTGACGACAACAAAAAAGCCCCGTCGACGGACGGGGCTTCCTCGGGTGCCGGATGCCATCCGGCGGGGTGTCGCTGCGGCCGGACCGCTAATCGACTGACCTCACACCTGCATATTCATCACGGTTGTGTAGGCCGAAACGAGCTTGTTGCGAACTTGCAGGCTCATCTGGAAGCCAATGTTGGCTTTTTGCATGTCGACCATGACGTCGTTGAGTGCCACCCCCGGCTCGCCCATTTCAAAAGCGCGCGCCTGGGACTCTGCGCCATTCTGTGCCGACGACACCCGTTTGAGCGAGGCTTCCAGTTCCGACGCGAACCCGCCCGTCGCCGATGCGGCACCCGCGCCAGCGCTGGACGTGCCCATGATCGAGCCCGCTGCCTGCGACGCCACGCCGCCCAGCTTCTGCAATACCGATTCGATCCCCGGAATGGCCATGTTAGTTGTCCTCAATGGGCGCCGGCTGCGCGCGACATCGCGCCGCTTCGACCGGTTTGCCTTTTATCAGTCACGTCGGAGATTACCACCGTCTGGCAAGCCCCCAATAACTTAATTAGCGGTAAAACACCCGCCTAATCCACGGAACGATTCCATATTCGCCAACGAATAATCAGGACCATCGGCATCGTGCGCACCGGGAACCGGATCTTTCCAATCCTTAGCAACCTGGGGACGTGAGCGCGATGCCAAGCGTACCCGGAGAATTCTGTCGCATGTTAGTGAGCACTTCCACCGCGATGAACGTCATATCAACGCCCCTGGCGTGGAGCCGCGCATGAACGCCGCCACCCAGACGGCGGACGTAGCCGCCAAGCCGCCCCTGCTGGCGCAGTTGCGCTCGCGCGAGCGCCTGCCGTTGCTCGTCGGTGGCGCAGCCCTCATCGCTTTGCTGATTGCGGTTTTCCTGTGGAGCCGTGCCCCCGACTACAAGGTGCTGTACAGCAATCTGAGCGATCGCGACGGCGGTGCCATCATCACCTCGTTGCAGCAGATGAACGTGCCGTACAAGTTCGCCGAGGGCGGTGGCGCCATTCTGGTGCCGTCCGAACAGGTGCACGACGTACGACTGCGTCTGGCCTCGCAAGGCCTGCCCAAGGGTGGGCTCGTCGGCTTCGAACTGATGGACAACCAGAAGTTCGGCATCAGTCAGTTCGCCGAACAGGTCAATTACCAGCGCGCACTCGAAGGCGAACTCGCCCGTTCGGTCGAATCGCTGTCCGCCGTGCAAGCCGCGCGCGTGCATCTGGCCATTCCCAAGCCGTCGGTCTTCGTGCGCGAGCAGCAAAAGCCCAGCGCCTCGGTCCTCGTCACGCTATACCCGGGCCGCGTGCTCGATGACGCGCAGGTCAGCGCCATCGTCCACATGGTCGCGTCGAGCGTGCCGGAACTGCCGGTGAAGAACGTCACCGTGCTCGATCAGAACGGCAACCTGCTCTCCGCGCAAAGCGGCAATGCGCTGGGTCTGGACGCCAGCCAGCTCAAGTACGTCCGCGAACTCGAACAGTCGTACGCCCGCCGCGTCGAGGCGATCCTGAACCCGATCGTCGGGCCGGGTAACGTGCACGCGCAGGTGACGGCCGACGTCGACTTCAATCAGGTCGAGCAGACCTCCGAGAACTACAAGCCGAACTCGGGCGAGCAGGCGGTGCGTAGCCAGCAGAACAGCGAAGCCACGCAGATCGGCATCACGCCGGCAGGCGGTGTGCCGGGTGCTCTGTCGAACCAGCCGCCGGGTCAGGCCACCGCGCCGATCACCCAGCAACAGCAGTTTGCTCAGCAGAACCCCGCCAATCCGGCGAGCGCCGCCAGTGCCCCGCAAGGCCCGCGCAGCGACCGTAAGGACGCCACGGTCAACTACGAGATCGACCGCACGATTCGTCATGTGCAGCAGGCCACGGGCGGGCTGAAGCGTCTGTCGGCCGCGATCGTCGTGAACTATCGGCCGGGCACCGACGCGAAGGGCAAGGCCGCGATGGTGGCGCTCACGCAAGCCCAGCTCGACCAGATTCAGAATCTGGCGAAGGAAGCCATCGGCTTCTCGGGCCAGCGCGGCGACACGCTCAACATCGTCAACAGCCCGTTCACGGTCGAGGAAGATCCGGAAGCCAACCTGCCGTGGTGGCGTCAGCGTCAGAACATCGAACTGGCCAAACAAGTCGGCAAGTGGGCACTGATCGGGTTGATCGGCCTCTATCTCTGGTTCGGCGTGATACGCCCGGCCATCCGCAAACACCTCACCCCGCCGCCGCCGGCCGAGCCGACGCTCGCCGGTGCGGCAGGCGCCGCCGCGGGGGCCGAAGGGGCCGACGGCGCGGGTGCCGACGGTGAGCCCGGCAAGAACGGCGAACTCAGCGCCTACGAGCGCAACTTGCAGTACGCGCGTCAAGTCGCGCGACAGGATCCGAAGATCGTGGCAACGGTAGTCAAATCATGGGTGGGTGGTGGCGATGAGCGCGGCTGAGGGACTCCAACGCAGCGCCATCCTCCTGATGTCGCTGGGCGAAGATGAAGCGGCGGAGGTCTTCAAGTACCTCGCGCCGCGTGAAGTGCAGAAGCTCGGCGCGGCCATGGCCTCGCTGCGGCAAGTCACGCGCGATCAGATCGCCGATGTGTTGCAGGACTTCGTGCTCGAAGCCGAACAGCATTCGGCGCTCTCGCTCGACTCGTCCGAATACATTCGCTCGGTGCTTAACAAGGCGCTGGGCAACGACAAGGCCGCCGGCCTGATCGAGCGCATTCTGCAAGGTGGCGACACCAGCGGTATCGAAGGCCTGAAGTGGATGGATTCCACGGCAGTGGCCGAACTGATCCGCCACGAACATCCGCAGATCATCGCCACGATCCTGGTGCACCTCGACCGCGATCAGGCGTCGGAAGTGCTGGCGCTATTCACGGAACGTTTGCGTAACGACGTGGTACTGCGTATCGCCACGCTCGACGGCATTCAGCCGGCCGCGCTGCGCGAACTCAACGACGTGCTGACCAAGCTGCTCTCCGGCAGCGAGAACATCAAGCGCAGCCCGATGGGCGGCGTGCGCACTGCGGCGGAAATCCTCAACTACCTGGGCGGTGTGCACGAAGAGTCGGTCATCGAAGCCGTGCGCAACTACGACTCGGACCTCGCGGCGAAGATCGTCGAAGAGATGTTCGTGTTCGAGAACCTGCTCGACGTGGAAGACCGCAGCATTCAGGTGCTGCTCAAGGAAATCGAGTCCGAGTCGCTCATCATCGCGCTCAAGGGTGCGCCGGTCGAACTGCGCGAGAAGTTCTTCAAGAACATGTCGGCGCGTGCGGCCGAACTGCTGCGCGAAGACCTCGAATCGCGCGGTCCTGTGCGTGTCTCCGAAGTCGAAGCCGAACAGAAGAAGGTGCTGCAAGTGGTGCGGCGCCTGGCCGATCAGGGCGCCATCATGATTGGCGGCCGCGGCGACGACGCTTACGTGTAACCGGACGGGGCCCGCGCGTATGTCGACCATCATTCCGAAAGAACGCCTCTCTGCCTGGCAACGCTGGGAGATGGCGTCGTTCGACCCGCCGCCGCCGCCGCCGCCGCCACCGCCGCAACCGAAGCCACCCAGCCCGCTCGACGATCCCGCGCTCGTGGAACAGATCGCCGCGTGGCGCGAGCAAGCGCGCGCCGAAGGTCATGCGCAGGGTTACGCGACCGGGCAGGCCGAGGGGTACGCCGCCGGACAAGCCGCCGGCCAGCAGGAAGTGGAAGCCCGCGCGACACAGCTCGCCGATATCGCTCATGGTTTCGGCACCGCCGTGAACGCCATCGATCGCGAAGTGGCCGAGCCGCTGCTCGGGCTGGCCCTCGACATCGCACGTCAGGCCCTGCGCCAGACACTCACCATTCATCCGGAAACGCTGCTGCCGATCGTGCGCGATCTGCTGTCCAACGATCCGCTCACCGGTTCGCCGCGTCTGCTCCTCAATCCGGAAGACGTCGCACTCGTCGAAACCCATGTCGGCGCGGAACTGCGCACCGCCGGCTGGACCGTGCGTGCCGATCCCGCCATCGAGCGCGGCGGCTGCAAGGCCGAAGCCGCAAGCGGCGAAGTCGACGCCACCGTCGCCACCCGCTGGCAACGCGTGATGGCGGCACTCGGCAAGGATCTGCCGTGGTGAACGCCGAACTCACCCCACTCACCGCCCATGCGCCGGTGCTGCCCAGCACTGAGAATACGCATGACGATGCGACGTCGAACGCCCCGTCTACGCCCGCCCCGGCGAACGACGGCACGACGCCTTCGGTGCGCCTGTGGGATGAGATCGACACGACCCACCAAACCGCGCAGGCCGGTGCCCTGCAACCCGACGATCACGACGACGCGCCAGAGGTGCCCGAGGCTCACACCAACGCGTCCGTCGAATCGGACGCCGCCACCGCGTCTGCCGAATCCACCGAATCTACCCAGCACGCTGCACAGAAGGCCACCACACACGTGCTGGGCGCCCGCGAGATCGCCCGCGACGCGCATCTGCTCCGTTGGCAGAACACGCTGCGCGAGCGCATCGCCCACGTGCATGCCGTCGAGCCGACACGCCGTTGCGGCCGCCTCACGCGCGCGGCCGGTCTCGTGCTCGAAGCCGTCGGTCTGCGCCTGCCGGTCGGCGCGGGCTGCCTGATCGAGTTGCCCGTCAACGACCCCTCGCGCGAACCGGCCACGGCCGAAGCGGAAGTCGTTGGCTTCGGTGGCGACCGCCTGTTTCTCATGCCGCAGACGGAAGTCGCCGGCCTGCTGCCCGGTGCCCGTGTGTTCCCGATGGAACCTGCCGCCGACGGCCCGCTGCCGAACCAACGTCACAACGGCAAACGTCTTCCCGTCGGTGAAGCGCTGCTCGGTCGTGTCGTCGATGCCGCCGGCCGCCCGCTCGACGACTTCGGCCCGCTCGGCCTGACCGATAGCGCCTCGCTGGCGTCGGTGCCGATCAATCCGCTGGGCCGCGCGCCCATCGAGTCGGTGCTCGACGTTGGCGTACGCGCCATCAACTCGCTGCTCACCGTCGGACGCGGTCAGCGCATGGGCCTCTTTGCCGGCTCAGGCGTCGGCAAGAGCGTGCTGCTCGGCATGATGGCCCGTTTCACGCAAGCCGAAGTCATCGTCGTGGGCCTGATCGGCGAACGCGGCCGCGAGGTGAAGGATTTCATCGAGAACATTCTCGGACCGGACGGTCTGGCGCGCTCCGTCGTCGTGGCGGCCCCGGCCGACGTCTCGCCGCTACTGCGTCTGCAAGGCGCGGCGTACGCCACCACGCTGGCCGAGTACTTCCGCGATCAGGGCAAAGACGTGCTGCTGATCATGGATTCGCTGACCCGTTACGCCATGGCACAACGCGAAATCGCGCTGGCCATCGGTGAGCCGCCCGCCACGAAGGGCTACCCGCCTTCCGTGTTCGCGAAGCTGCCGGCATTGGTCGAGCGCGCCGGTAATGGCCCCGACGGCGGCGGCTCGATCACGGCCTTCTACACGGTGCTCACCGAAGGCGACGATCAGCAAGACCCGATCGCAGACTCCGCCCGCGCCATTCTCGACGGCCACATCGTGCTATCGCGTCAGTTGGCGGAGTCGGGGCACTACCCGGCCATCGACATCGAACAGTCGATCAGCCGCGCGATGGCCGCCCTCATCGACGACGGCCAGTTCGACAAGGTACGACGCTTCAAACAAATGCTCTCGCGCTACCAGCGCAACCGCGACCTCATCAATGTGGGCGCGTACGCGCCGGGCAGCGACCCGTTGCTCGATCAGGCGATCGAGCTGTATCCCCGTCTCGAAGGCTTCCTGCAACAGGGAATGCGCGAGCGGGCCAGTTACCCGGACGCCGTGCATCAGTTGCACGGTCTGTTCCACTAAGCGGAGGCGGCCATGAACTCGACCCTGCCCCTCAAGTTGCTCATCGAACTCGCCCAGAAAGACGTGGACGAAGCCGCACGGCTGCTCGGCGAACGTCAGACGCAACGTGCCGAAGTCGAGCGTCAGCTCGAATCGCTGCGCGAGTACCGTCACGAGTACCGCACGCGCATGCAGACCGCCACGATTCAGGGCATGGCAGGCTGCGACTGGCGCAACTTCCAGCAATTCATCGATACGCTCGACACGGCCATCGGACAGCAAACCATGCTGCTCGAGCAGGCGGAAGAGCGCCTCGCGGCCGCGCGCCGCGAATGGCAGGCGCAGCAGCGCCGCCTGAACTCCTTCGGCACGCTCGCCTCGCGCGAAGAAGCCCGCACGGCCGTTCGGGTCGCGCGGCGCGAGCAGAAGGAAAACGACGAGTACGCCGCGCGCAGCCTGCGCCGTCGTGCCGAATCCCCGATTTGAAGGAAAAGGAAACCGACATGTCGATCCTCAGCTTCCTGACCGATTCCGCCGCGGCTGCCCAGCAAGCCGTGAAGGCCAACCGCGCCGGTTCGTCGAACGCCGACGACAGCAGCGTGCTGCCCTTCTCCACCGTGCTCTCGCAGCAGACGCGTCAGACCGTCCAGCCCGCCAATAGCGTGAACAACAACGTTGCGCAGGCAAACCAGAACAACGCGTCCAGCAACGCTTCGAACAGCAACAGCACGAAGTCGACCGACAACGCGAACAGCAGCGCATCGGCCGGGCAGACGGGTCAAAGCGGTCAAACGAACGCTTCGAAGAGCAATTCGAAAACGACGACCGCCGATAACGGCAAGGACGACGACGACGAAGCGCAAACGCAAGCCACAGCGGCCCCCGGCGACCCCGCCGCCGCCCTTGCCGTGGCGCTCGCCGCCATGAACAACGCGCCGCTGCCGCCGCAAACACCGCCGACGGCCCCTGCCGCCGACGCCAGCGCTACCGACGGCAAACCCGGTACCGGCGCGGCCATCGCCGCCGCTGTGAACGGTGCATTGCAGGCGACGGGCGCGGCCCAACTGACCGGCCAACCGCCGGCCGGCAGTGCCGACGCCAAAACGGCGCCCACGACAGCCAACGCCGGCGGCCCGGCCAGTGGCGCGGTCACGTCCGCCACATCGACCACCAGCAAGACCGGCGGTATTTCGCTCGACGCACTCGCCAAGAACGCCACGACAACGCCGGCGACGACCACTGCGCAACCGGCGGCCACCGATGCCAAGGCGGCCACGCCGCTGGCCGGTGCCGACGCCCAGGCAGCACAACGCATGGCCGATGCGATGGCGCAGGCTCAGGGCAATCGCGACGCCGCCGCACAAGCCAACACAGCGGCCACGCAAGCCGCGGCACAGGCCGCCACGCCGGCGGTCGACGCTCAGCCGCAATTGCAGGCGCAGGCCAATCTGCCGGCCGCGCTCGCACTTAATGCCCGTGTCGGCACGCAGGACTGGAACAACCAGCTCTCGCAGCAAGTGGTGTGGTTGTCGTCCGCGCATGCACAGACCGCGCAACTGAGCCTGAACCCGCCCGATCTCGGCCCGCTGCACGTGGTGCTGAACGTGGCGAACGACTCCGCGCAGGCGATGTTCGTCTCGCAGCACGCTGCGGTACGCGACGCTGTGCAGGCTGCGCTGCCGCAACTACGCGAAAGCCTTGCCAACAACGGCATCGCGCTGGGTAACGCGACCGTGAGCAGCGACAACTCGCAGCAACAGGCCTTCGCGCAGCAAGGGGCGAACGGCAATGGCAGCGGGAACGGCAACGGGAATGGCAATGGACGTGGCACGCCGGGCTTCGGTCAGGCCGATGACGCCTCGCTCGCCACGACCGTAAGCGTGCCGGTGCGCGTGAGCAACGCTCTGGTCGACACGTTCGCCTGATCTCCCGGCCCGGACCAGCCTTGAATGGGCTGCGGTACAAGGCATAAGCCAACACCGCACCGCCCTAAAGCAAGCGGGTTTTTCTGCCGTTAAGACAAAGACGCGAGTTAGACGCGATTGTCCCTTCTTTTCGGCCGATCACCCCTTGGCGGGTTAGCCGACAATCATTACCCAATAGCAGGCGAATACATGGCAAATCCCGCACCGACGCAAGCCGCGGCTCCCTCCGGAGGGGGCATGCGCAAATGGATTCTGTTGATCGTTGCGGTAGCGCTCATGGCCGCCGCCGGTGCGGCAACGGCCGTGTATTTGCTGACCGGACGTAGCGAAGCGGCAAAAGCACCGCCGCCCCCGCCGCCGCCCGTTTTTGTCGGCATGGACCCGTTCACGGTGAACCTGTCGGGCGAAGACGGCGAGCGATACCTGCATATCGGCCTCTCGCTCAAGGTAGCGGACGCCGAGACGCAAGCCCGCATCACGCAGCACATGCCTGAAGTCCGCAGCCGCGTGTTGCTGCTGTTGTCGTCCAAGCAGCCGCAGGATCTGGCCACGATCGACGGCAAGCGCCGTCTGGCGAGCGAAATCCGCGCGCTGGTCGCACAACCGTTCGCGGCCAACATGCCGCAGCAGGCCGTGGGCGACGTGCTGTTCACCGCGTTTGTAATTCAGTGAGTGATTCATGGCGCATGAGGAGTTCCTGTCGCAGGAAGAAGTCGATGCCCTTCTGAAGGGTGTCACCGGCGAGCAGGATGACCGGTCCGAGTCGGAAGATCATTCCGGTATCAGGCCATACAACATCGCGACGCAAGAGCGCATCGTGCGCGGGCGCATGCCCACGCTCGAGATCATCAACGACCGCTTCTCGCGACTGTTCCGCATTGCGCTGTTCAACTTCATGCGCCGCAGCGCCGAAATTTCGGTGAGTCCGGTGCGTGTCCAGAAGTACAGCGAGTTCATTCGTAACCTGCCTGTCCCGACCAACCTCAACCTGGTCCACATCAAGCCGCTACGCGGCACGGCGTTGTTCGTGTTCGATCCGAACCTCGTGTTCCTGGTGGTGGACAACCTGTTTGGTGGCGACGGCCGGTTTCATACCCGCGTCGAAGGGCGCGATTTCACGCAGACCGAGCAACGCATCATCGGGCGCCTGCTCGATCTGGTGTTCGAGAACTACGGTGCATCGTGGAAGCCGGTGTACCCGGTCGAGTTCGAGTACGTGCGCGCCGAAATGCATACGCAGTTCGCCAACGTCGCCACGCCCAACGAAGTGGTCGTCACGACCACGTTCGACATCGAGTTCGGTTCGGTCGGTGGCGAATTCCACATCTGCATGCCGTACTCGATGATCGAGCCGATGCGCGACCAGCTCTCGAGCCCGCTGCAAGGCGAGACGCTCGAAGTCGACAAGCGCTGGGTGCGTCTGCTCTCGCAGCAGGTACAGGCGGCCGACGTTGAGATCGTGACCAACCTCGCGCAGATCGACATGACGCTCTCGCAGTTGCTCAACATGCGCGTGGGCGATGTGATTCCACTCGACGTGCCCGAGGTACTTGAAGCCAAGGTCGACGGCGTGCCCGTGATGGAATGCAATTACGGCGTCTTCAATGGTCAATACGCGCTGCGCGTGAACCAGATGATCAACCATTCGCACAGCGATTACACGAAGGACAACGAGTGATGAGCGATACCCCTCAAACGCCCGGTGACGACGCCCAGGCCATGGCGGACGAGTGGGCCAGTGCCATGGCGGAGCAGACGGCTGCCGAGCCGGCACCCGCTGCCGCGCCGCAACCGGCCGCCGCCCCCGTGTTTCAGCCGCTTGCCGCCGCTGCCGGAAATCCCGCGCCGGCCACGCACAACGACATTGATCTGATTCTCGACATCCCGGTGCAGATGACCGTGGAGCTGGGCCGCACGAAGATCGCCATCAAGAACCTGCTGCAACTCGCACAAGGTTCCGTGGTGGAACTCGACGGCATGGCCGGCGAGCCGATGGACGTGCTGGTCAACGGTTGCCTCATCGCTCAGGGCGAAGTGGTGGTCGTGAACGACAAGTTCGGCATCCGCCTGACTGATATCATCACGCCATCCGAACGCATCCGAAAGCTCAACCGATGATGGCAACAAAAGTCCACGGCAAGCCCGTGTGGCGTGCCGTGGCAGCCGCCGCGACGTCTCTCGCCTTCCTGGCGATCTCCTCCGCCCACGCCCAGGGCACCGCCTCGCAGGCGGGGGCCGTGCCGAGCCTCGGCGGCGCAGGCATCGTGCAGACCGGGCTGGGCCTCGTTCTCGTGCTGGCCCTGCTGTTCGGACTGGCGTGGCTGGCCAAGCGTTTCGGGCTGCAACGCCCGATGGGCGGCGGCAACGTGCGCATTATCGGCAGTGCCTCCGTGGGCCAGCGCGAACGCGTGGTCGTCGTGGAAGTGGCGGGCGACTGGATCGTGCTGGGGGTCGCCCCCGGTCAGGTCCGCAGCCTGCATGTGATCGACGCAGACCGTGTCGCCGACATGCCCGCGCCCACCGTCGCCCAACCGGGCGCGCAAGCCAACCGCGCCGCGCAAGCTTTTGCGCAAAAATTGCGCGAATCGATGAAAAAGGATTCCTGATGTTGCGTGGCTTGCTGTGCGCCGGAAAGCCTCGGGGTCCGGCGGGCCGGACGCTGGGGCTGAGTCTGGCGCTGGGGCTGGTGCTCGCCTGCCTCGCGTTGCCGGGCACGGCACTCGCACAGGCCACCCTGCCAGCGCTTACCAGCACGCCGGCACCCGGCGGCGGACAGACCTACTCGCTGTCCGTGCAGACGATGCTGCTGCTCACATCGCTGGGCTTCCTGCCCGCGATGCTGCTGATGATGACCGCCTTCACGCGCATCATCATCGTGCTCTCGCTGCTGCGTCATGCCATTGGTGTGACGACCTCGCCGCCGAACCAGATCCTGATCGGGCTGGCCCTGTTCCTCACGTTCTTCGTGATGTCGCCGGTCTTCGACCAGGCGTACACCAACGCCTATCAGCCGTTCGCCGCCAACAAGATCAGCTTCGAGCAAGCCATCGACACCGGCGCCAAGCCGTTCCACGCGTTCATGCTCAAGCAGACACGCGAGGCCGATCTCGCGCTGTTCGCGAAACTGGCCAAGACACCGCCGATGAACGGCCCCGAAGACGTGCCGATGCGCATTCTCGTGCCGGCCTTCGCCACGAGCGAGCTGAAAACGGCCTTCCAGATCGGCTTCACGATCTTCATTCCGTTCCTGATCATCGACCTGGTGGTCGCGAGCGTGCTGATGTCGATGGGGATGATGATGGTCTCGCCCTCGACGGTGTCGCTGCCGTTCAAGCTGATGCTGTTCGTGGTGGTCGACGGCTGGCAACTGCTGCTGGGCTCACTCGCCCAGAGCTTCACCATGTAGCGACGAGGAACGCGAAATGACTCCGGAAACCGTCATGGCGCTGGCCCATCAGGCCATGCAGGTCACCCTGCTGCTTGCCGCGCCGCTACTGCTGGTCGCGCTGATCTCCGGTCTGCTCGTCAGCCTGTTTCAGGCCGCCACGCAGATCAACGAAATGACACTGTCGTTCATTCCCAAGCTGCTCGCCGTGTTCATCACGCTCGTGGTCGCCGGTCCGTGGATGCTCAACCTGATGGTCGACTACATGCGTCAGTTGCTCACGGGCATTCCCGGCCTCGTCGGGTAAGCCGCGCCGGCTTTGATCAGCTTCACTTACGACCAGCTCTCGGGCGTCATCGCGACGTTCCTGTTCCCGTTCGTGCGCCTGCTTGCGCTGTCCATGAGCGCGCCGCTGTTCGGCGACGCCGCCGTGCCCAGCACGGTCAAGATCGGCCTCGCGGGCATTGTCGCGCTGGCACTCGCCCCGGTGCTCGGCCCGATGCCCGCCGTCTCGCCGTTCTCGTGGGAGGGCCTCTGGATTCTCGTGCAGCAGATCATGATCGGCGCCGCGCTCGGCTGGTGCATGCAGATCGTGTTCTCGGCCATCAGCATGGCGGGCGACTTCGTCGGGTTGCAGATGGGCCTGTCGTTCGCCACGCTGCTCACCCCGAATAGCGACGGCAGCACGGCGGTGCTCGGCATGCTGCTCAACGTGGTGGCCATGCTCGTGTTTCTCGCCACCAACGGCCATCTGGTGATGTTTGCCACGCTGGTGCAGAGCTTCACGGTGCTGCCCGTCTCCAGCACGCCGATCGCAGTGGCTGGCTGGCATTATCTGGCCATGCTGGGCGGTCAGCTCTTCACGCTCGCGCTCATGCTGTCGCTGCCGCTCGTGGCCGCACTGCTGATCTGCAACCTCGCGCTGGGTATCCTGAACCGCGCCGCGCCGCAACTGAACATCTTCGCGGTGGGCTTTCCGCTCACGCTGGGCGTGGGCATCGTGGTGCTCGA
>JARLJF010000038.1 GCA_031291335.1 Pandoraea sp.
GCGACGTTTCGACGTCGCAATCGTCGGCGCCGGTCCGGTCGGCACGGCGCTCGCGCTGATGCTCGCGCAGCGGGCGCCGCAGTTGCGCATCGCCCTGGTGGATGGGCGCGGCGCGCAGGCGGGCTACGACGACCCGCGCACGCTGGCCCTCTCGCATGGCAGCCGCGAGATTCTCGCGCGCGCCGGGGCATGGCCGCACAGCGGTTCGGGACTCGACAGCACACCGATTCAACATATCCACGTCTCGCAGGCGCGACGCTTCGGCAGCACGGAAATCGACTATCTCGATCACCACGTGCCCGCGCTGGGATACGTGGTGCGATACGGGGCGCTGATGCGCGCGCTGGACGCCGCGATGTCGCGCGTCCCCGCCCGCTTCGAACACGCACCGTCATCCCTCTACGTGCCCGCTTCGCAGGACACACCGGGCCTGCATCACTTCCGCCCCTTCCGCGCCATCGCCCTGCGTCAGGACTCGCAGCAGGTCACGATCACCCTCGGCACGGCAATCGACGATCAGGCGCATACGCTGCATGCCACGCTCGCCGTGAACGCGGAAGGCGGTCTGTTCGAGAGCCAGACGACGCGCCCGCGCGCCCGCGACTATGGTCAGACGGCCCTCGTCGGCTTCGTCACCTGTGAGCGGCCACGCATTGGCTGGGCATGGGAACGCTTCACGTCGGACGGCCCGCTGGCGTTACTGCCGCAGGAAAACGGCTACGCGTTGGTGTGGTGCTGCTCGCACGCCGAGGCGAAGCGCCGCCGCGAAATGGACGACGCTGCGTTTCTCGCAGAGCTGCACGCCGCGTTCGGCGACCGCATGGGCCGCTTCACGTCGGTGACCGGTCGCGCAGGATTCCCGCTGGGCCTGAACGCGCTGGGCCATGTCGTCGACGGCCGGGTCGCAGCGATCGGCAACGCGGCGCAAACGCTCCACCCGGTGGCAGGACAAGGGCTGAACCTCGGCCTGCGCGACGCGTTCGATCTGACCGACACGCTCGTTCGCGACGCGCGCGCGTCCACGCCCCATCATGGCGTGCCGGGCCCGGCAGCCCTCACGGCCTTTGCCCGCCGTCGTCGGGCAGACCGCGGCCTCACGATCCGCATCACCGATCTGCTGCCCCGCGTCTTCGGTATCGATGCCGCCCCCGTCGCCCTGCTGCGCGGCATGGCCCTCGCCAGTCTCGACCTTGTCCCACCGGTCAAAACCGCCTTCGCCCGCCAGATGATGTTCGGCCAACGCGGCTGAGCACCGGGCATTCCCCACGGGGCGCCCGGACAATTTGCACATTTTTTAGGCGACGGGAACGGGTTTTCGCAGTAAAATACAAACTTTTTCCCGGCTTTTCCCTTCATTGTGCGTATTGGTCCCCACGAACTCCGCAACAACCTGTTTGTCGCCCCCATGGCGGGTGTGACGGATCGGCCATTCCGCCAGTTGTGCAAACGACTTGGCGCGGGTTATGCCGTCTCGGAAATGGTGGCGTCGAACGCACAACTCTGGAAAAGCGAGAAGACGATGCGCCGTGCGAATCACGCCGGCGAAGTCGCCCCGATCTCCGTGCAAATCGCAGGCGCCGACCCGGCCATGATGGCCGAGGCTGCCCGCTATAACGTGGAGCGCGGCGCCCAGATCATCGACATCAACATGGGCTGTCCGGCCAAGAAGGTCTGCAACGTCGCGGCCGGATCCGCGCTGCTGCAGAACGAGCCGCTCGTCGCCCGAATCGTGTCCGCCGTCGTGGGCGCCGTGGGCGACGTGGTGCCGGTCACGCTCAAGATTCGCACCGGCTGGGATCGCGAACACAAGAACGCCCTCACGGTCGCGCGTATCGCCGAAGACTGCGGCATCAGCATGCTCACGGTGCACGGCCGCACGCGCGCCGACCTGTATCACGGCGATGCCGAATACGAGACCATTGCCGCCGTGAAGGCTGCCGCGCGCATTCCGATCGTCGCCAACGGCGATATCGCCACGGCGCAGAAAGCGAAGCATGTGCTGGAAATCACGGGAGCGGACGCCATCATGATCGGCCGCGCCGCACAGGGACGCCCGTGGTTGTTCCGCGATATCGAACTGTTTCTCACGACGGGCGAGATCGCCTTGCCGCCGCGCGTCGACGAGATCCAGCAGATCATGAACGAACACCTCGAAGACCATTACGAGTTTTACGGGGAGTACACCGGTGTGCGGACCGCGCGCAAACATATCGCGTGGTATTCGCGTGGGCTGCCGGGGGCAGCCACGTTCCGCCAGCGTATGAATACGCTCGACACCACGCAGGAACAGTTGGCTGCGGTCAACGAGTTTTTCGAACAGCAGAAGGCGCACTCGGACCGTCTCTGCTATGAACAAGAATCGCCGAGGGAGCTATTAGCCGCATGAGCAAAACAAACATAGAACAATGCGTGCGCGACAGTCTGGATTCGTATTTCCGCGATCTGGATGGCGCACGGCCACACGATGTCTACGATATGGTCGTCTCGGTCGTTGAGAAGCCGCTGCTCGAGTTCGTGCTCGGCAAGGCCGACGGCAACCAGTCGCTCGCCGCCGAATATCTGGGGATCAACCGCAACACGCTGCGCAAGAAGTTGCAGCAGCACGGCCTGCTCTGACCGTTGCGCCCAGTCATTCGCCCAACTCGCCAGTTTTTGCCGCTTCACTACCGTCCGTCATGATCAAGCAAGCTCTCATTTCCGTCTCCGACAAGACCGGCATCGTCGACTTCGCCAAGTCGCTCGCTGCCCAGGGCGTGTCGATCCTCTCCACTGGCGGCACCGCCAAACTGCTGGCCGAAGCTGGTCTGAAGGTGACCGAAGTGGCCGATTACACCGGCTTCCCGGAAATGCTCGACGGGCGCGTGAAAACGCTGCATCCGAAGGTTCACGGCGGCATTCTGGCCCGTCGCGATCTGCCCGAGCACATGGCCGCGCTCGACAAGCACGACATTCCGACGATCGACCTGCTGGTCGTGAACCTGTACCCGTTCGTGCAGACCATTGCCAAAGATGACTGCTCGCTCGAAGACGCCATCGAGAACATCGACATCGGTGGTCCGACGATGCTGCGCTCGGCGGCCAAGAATCATCGCGATGTCACCGTGATCGTCGATCCGGCCGACTACGCCGTGGTGCTCGACGAAATGAAGGCGAACGACAACACGGTCGGCTACGCCACGAATTTCCGTCTGGCAACCAAGGTCTTCGCCCATACGGCCCAGTACGACGGCGCGATCACGAACTACCTCACGAGCCTTGGCGAGTCGCTGCGCCACAGCGAGCGCTCCGCCTACCCGGCCACGCTGAACCTGGCGTACACGAAGGTGCAGGACATGCGCTACGGCGAGAACCCGCACCAGAGCGCCGCGTTCTACCGCGACATCATCACGCCGGCCGGCTCGCTCGCGAACTATCGCCAGCTTCAGGGCAAGGAACTGTCGTACAACAACATCGCCGATGCCGACGCGGCCTGGGAATGCGTGAAGACGTTCGACGCCCCCGCCTGCGTCATCATCAAACACGCGAACCCGTGCGGTGTGGCCGTGGCCGCCACGCCTGTCGACGCTTACGCCAAGGCGTTCCAGACCGACCCGACGTCGGCCTTCGGCGGCATTATCGCGTTTAACCGCGAAGTCGACGAGGCCGCTGCGCAATCGGTGGCCAAGCAATTCGTGGAAGTGCTGCTGGCCCCGTCGTTCACCGACGCCGCCAAGCAGATCTTCGCTGCCAAGCAAAACGTGCGTCTGCTGGAAGTCCCGCTGGGCAACGGCGTGAATCAGTACGACTTCAAGCGCGTTGGCGGTGGTCTGCTCGTTCAGTCGCCGGATGCCAAGAACGTGGCGCCGCATGAACTGCGCGTGGTGACGAAGCGTCATCCGACACCGAAGGAAATGGAAGACCTGCTCTTCGCGTGGCGCGTGGCGAAGTACGTCAAGTCGAACGCCATCGTGTTCTGCGCCGGCGGCATGACGCTGGGCGTGGGCGCAGGCCAGATGAGCCGCGTGGATTCGGCGCGTATCGCCAGCATCAAGGCGCAGAACGCCGGCCTGTCGCTGAACGGCTCGGCCGTGGCATCGGACGCGTTCTTCCCGTTCCGTGACGGCCTCGACGTGGTGGTCGACGCAGGCGCCACCTGCGTGATCCACCCGGGCGGTTCGATGCGCGACGATGAAGTTATCGCCGCTGCCGACGAGCGCAGCGTCGCCATGCTGATGACGGGCACGCGTCACTTCCGTCACTAAGCCATCGGCTTTGCGACAAAAAAGGACACCCTCGGGTGTCCTTTTTTTATGCGTTCGGCCGGGCGATGGGGCTTACGACTTGCGACGCTCAGGCCAGATACTCAACGCCGTGAAAGCGTCGTGAGGAAGACGTCGGCAGGGATCTCGTCGGCACGCAGTTCGCAGGAGGCGCCACCTTCGATACGGAGCGCATGTCCGGCGGGAATGCTCACGACTTGGCCGTCATTGAGCGTCGCCAGCACTTGCCCTTGTGCACAGTAGAGAAACGCGACGGCGCCGGCATCCGTTGGCAGCGTCCACGTCAGGGCGTCCCCATCGAGACGATGCTGCGCCAGCGTATGTTGCCATTCGGCGCGACGCGTCATGACGTTGAAGTCGTCGATCGGCACACCTACCGTCTCCAGCACCGGGGTGCTGCTTACGGTCAGCTCACCGCCGAAGGCGTAGGGCTGCGTGCGCGTCGTGAGCGTGACGTCCGGGCGCCCCTCGACGTTGAGCGTGAGCGTGCCGCCCCGGACAATCGCCAACGAACGGTCGATGCCAGCAAACACGGAGAAGGGCCCCGGGTTCGCAACGGTGGCCGTGCTGATGCGCCAGTCGAAGCCGTCTTCACCCGCGCGGCGCGCCACGGCCAATTCCGTCGTCACGCCAAGGCCGTTCTTCCACGGCATCTTCAGAAAATCGGCCGGGCCGAGCGCTTGCAGTTTCATGAGATGTTTCGAGACGCCATGACTGATCGATTACCCGACGATTACTGGCGGACTTCGCCGTGTCCGAACACGACGTACTTCAGACTCGTCAGCCCCTCGAGGCCGACCGGGCCGCGAGCGTGCAGCTTATCGTTCGAGATGCCGATTTCGGCGCCCAGACCGAATTCGAAGCCGTCGGCAAAACGCGTGCTCGCATTGATCATCACGCTTGCCGAATCGACTTCGCGCAGGAATCGCATCGCTGCGGTGTAGTCCTCGGTCACGATGGCGTCGGTGTGATGCGAACCGTACCGATTGATGTGTTCGATCGCAGGGGCGAGGCCGTCAACGATCTTGATCGCCAGCACGGGGGCGAGGTATTCCGTCGACCAGTCTTCCTCCGTCGCCGCCACCGCGCCCGTCACGCCGGCGTCGGCAAGCGCCGCCAGCGTGCGCTCGCAACCGCGCAACTCGACCTGCTTGCCCTGGAACATGCGGGCAATGGCAGGCAACTGAGCGATGGCCTGCTGATCGACGAGCAGCGTCTCCATCGTGTTGCAAGTGCCATAACGGTGTGTCTTGGCGTTCTCGCAAATCGCCAGTGCCTTCGCCGGATCGGCATGACCGTCGACATAGACATGACAAATGCCGTCGAGGTGCTTGATCATCGGCACACGGGCGTCCTGCATCAGACGCGCGATCAGGCTCTTGCCACCGCGCGGCACGATCACGTCGACGTACTCGGTCATCGTGATCAGTTCGCCGACGGCGGCGCGATCAGGCGTGCTCACGACCTGCACCGCGTCGCCGGGCAAACCGGTCTCGGCGAGCGCCTGGGCAATGAGTGCAGCCAGCGCCGTATTGCTTTCGATGGCTTCGGAGCCGCCACGCAGAATGGTCGCGTTGCCCGACTTGAGGCAAAGTGCGGCGGCGTCGATGGTCACGTTGGGGCGCGACTCGTAAATGATGCCGATGACACCCAGCGGCACACGCATCTGGCCGACCTGAATGCCGCTCGGCTGCACTCGCACGTTACCGATCTCGCCGATGGGGTCCGAGAGACCGGCAATCTGACGCAGCCCTTCGATCATCGTGCGCAGCGCCTTGTCAGACAGCGTGAGGCGGTCGATGAACGCCGCGTCCTGACCATTGGCACGCGCCCGCTCGAGATCGCGGCGATTCACTTCCTGCAACTTCGCACCATCGCGTTCGATGGCATCGGCAATCGCGAGCAGCGCACGGTTCTTGGCAGCGGTATCGGCACGCGCCATGGCGCGCGACGCCTCGCGGGCGCGCTGGCCCAGCGATTGCATGTAGGCTTTGATATCCATATCGTCGATTCGGCAGTTTTTCTGAGCGACCCAGTCGCCCTCGGCATTCTGTTGGCTGCCCGCGGGCAGCCGGCATAGGCAGGAATTGGGGCGCGGTCTACGCGTGCACCGGACGCGGTGCGCGAGCGGAACGCGCCATCGGCGGTCGCTCGCCGGCAAGCAGCAGACCGAGTTGCAGCATGCCGTCCCATGGGTCACCGGGCAGACCGTCGGCGCGAAGGCCCTTGACCTGCCGGTCCAGACGCGCAGCCAACTGCAACGCCTGTGCAAGCATGGCCGGCGTGGCGCGATTCGCCGCCTGTTCCATCAGCCGCTCACGCGGCCCCCAGACCCGGTACTCACGCAGCAGCATGGCGAGCGGCTTGCCCGCAGCCATCCCGCGCGTGATCTTGGCGAGCGTGCGGACTTCTTCGGTCAACGCCCACAGCACAAGCGGCGCCGCTTCCCCCTCACCGCGCAGACCGTCGAGCATGCGAACCAGCCGGGCGGCATCGCCGGCCAGCACCGCTTCGCTAAGCTTGAAGACGTCGTAACGCGCGACATTCAGCACGGCGTCCTGCACCTGCTCGAACGCGAGCGCGCCCGACGGATACAGCAGGCCAAGCTTCTGAATTTCCTGATGGGCCGCGAGCAGATTGCCTTCGACGCGGTCCGCGATGAACTGCAATACCCGGCGGCCCGGCTCACCGGCTTCAACGCGCTGTCCCTGTGCGGCAAGACGTTGGGCAATCCAGTCCGGCAAACGGCTCCGGTCGACCGGATCGATCTTGATCGTGACGCCCGTGCGATCGAGCGACGAGAACCAATCGGACTTGGTCGCCGTGGCATCGAGCCGGGGCAGCGTGATGATCGTCAGTACGTCGCTGTTGGCGGCGTCGGCATGCGCCTTGAGCGCAGCGCCCCCATCCTTACCGGGCTTTCCGCCCGGGATGCGTAGCTCGATGAGTTTGCGGTCGCCGAACAGTGACATCGATTGGCCGGCATTCGCGAGCGCGCCCCAATCGAAGCTGCGCTCGACGCTGAGCACATCGCGCTCGGTGAAGCCGCCCGCACGCGCCGCGGCGCGCACGCGATCCACCGCTTCCTGCACGAGCAGGCTCTCATCGCCGTAAATCGTATAGATCGGCGAGAAGGTCTTGGCGAGATGCGCGTCGAGCGCGTCGGGACGCAGTTGCATGGTGTCAGGCGTTACTCTTCCGGCTTCTTCGCCGGCAGGGATTTCACAGCTTCCATTCGACGGATGATCTGGTCGACGGCGTCCTTCTGCATATCTCGATTGAGCAGCGCAGCTTCGGCGTCGCGCGCGGTCGTTTCGCTGTCGCTGTAAGGCAAATTACGCGTCAGGCGAATCGTACTCAACGGAATGATGGGCGTGCCGTCCGGCGTGACAAGTTGGAAGGTGAACGAGCTACGCATTTCGTACTCGCGCGCCTGACCATTGGCATCGAGACTGACAGCCGTGCGCGACGCCGTAGTATTCACGATTTCCAGCCGTGCATCGGCGTCCTTGGGCTCGGTCACGACAACCGTCCCCTTGCTGCCATAGCGGATGTAGCGCGAGATGTCGGTCGCCATCTGACCGCCGCCCGAAATGAACAGACGATGGAACGCGTACTCGCTTGAACCCCGCAACTGGAAGCCACACGCCGACAGCGCCAGCGCACAGCCCAGCAGGGCGATCCAGCTGAAAATTCTGCGCGTCACACCGACGCCTCGTTGCCCGGATGTCATTTGCACGTGATGTGCCCTCTTGTCACCAAACGTCATCAAATCATCGACCGGCGGCAGTTGCTGCCGCGTCAGACCACTACGTTTACGAGACGACCCGGCACGACGATGACCTTCTTCACCGGCTTGCCTTCGCCGAACTTGGCGGTCATTTCGTGTGCCAGTGCAGCTTGTTCGATGGCCTCGCGTGAGGCGTCCTTCGCCACACGCACGGCACCACGCACCTTACCGGCCACCTGCAACACGAGTTCGATTTCGTCTTGCACCAATGCGGCTTCGTCGACTTCCGGCCACGAGGCGTCGAGCAGATCGCCATACTGGGCAGCGTAGCCCAGCTCGACCCACAGGCCATGCGTGACGTGCGGCACGACCGGGTACAGCACGCGCAGCAGAATGCCGTAGCATTCGCGCGCCGCACCGGCACCCGCAGCGCCCTTGTCGCTCTCGATGGCGTTGAGCATCTTCATCGCCGCCGACACGACCGTGTTGTACTGCACACGCTGGTAGTCGTAGTTGGCCTGCTTGAGCACGCTGTGAATCTCGAGACGCAGCGCCTGAGCCGCCGGGTTCGCCGTGTCGATGGCGGCATCTGCCTGACGCAGCAATGCAGCTTGCGACTGACCAAAGCCCCACAGACGGCGCAAGAAGCGACTCGCCCCTTCGACGCCCGCACCCGACCACTCGAGTTGCTGCTCGGGCGGTGCCGCGAACATCACGAACAGACGCGCCGTATCGGCACCGTGCTGGTCGATCAGCGACTGCGGATCCACGCCGTTGTTCTTCGACTTCGACATCTTCTCGATGCCGCCGAGCGTCACGTCAGCGCCATCGGCCTTCGACGTCGCCCCCGCCGGACGACCCTTGTCGTCGAACTGCACCTGCACGTCAAGCGGGTTGAACCAAGTCTTCTTGCCCGACGGGTCTTCGCGATAGTACGTTTCGTTGAGCACCATGCCCTGCGTGAGCAGGTTCTGCGCCGGCTCCTTGAAGCTCACCAGCCCCAGATCGCGCATGACCTTGGTCCAGAAGCGCGAGTACAACAGGTGGAGAATCGCGTGCTCGATGCCACCGATGTACTGATCCATCGGCATCCAGTAATCGGTGCGCTCGTCGACCATCTTGTCGGCGTCCGGGCAGGCGTAGCGCGAGAAATACCACGACGAGTCCACGAACGTGTCCATCGTGTCGGTCTCACGGCGCGCCGGCTTGCCGCACTTCGGGCAGTCGCACTTGAGGAACGCTTCGGACTTGGCCAGCGGGTTACCGGTGCCGTCCGGCACGAGATCTTCGGGCAACACAACCGGCAGGTCCTTCTCGGGGACCGGCACCGCACCACACGTGTCGCAGTGAATGATCGGGATCGGGGTGCCCCAGTAGCGCTGGCGCGAAATACCCCAGTCCCGGAGACGGAACGTGACTTGCTTGTCGCCCGCGCCCTTCGCCTTGAGATCTGCGGCGATCGCGTCGACGGCGGCCGCGAAGCCCAGGCCGTCGTACTTGCCGCTGTTGATCAGCGTGCCGTTTTCCTTGTCGCCGTACCAGACTTGCCAGGCATCGGTCGAATACGTCTCACCCGGCACCGCGACGACCTGCCTGATCGGCAGACCGTATTTGCGCGCGAACGCGAAGTCTCGCTCGTCATGCGCCGGCACGCCCATCACGGCGCCTTCGCCGTACCCCATCAGCACATAGTTGCCGATCCACACTTCGACCTTCTCGCCGGTAAGCGGGTGCGTGACGAAGAAGCCCGTCGGCATGCCCTTCTTTTCCATCGTCGCGATGTCGGCTTCGGCCACTCCACCCTGCTTGCATTCGGCGATGAACGCCTGCAAGTCAGGGCGCTCGGCCGCCAGACGCGTGGCCAGCGGATGCTCGGCGGCGATCGCGCAGAAGGTCACACCCATGATCGTGTCGGCGCGCGTGGTGAACACACGCAGCAACTTGCTTTCGCCGTCCAGTTCGTACGGGAAGCCAAAGTTCACGCCGAAGCTCTTGCCGATCCAGTTCTGCTGCATCACCTTCACACGCTCGGGCCAGCCGAGTTCGTCGAGGTCGCCGAGCAGTTCGTCGGCGTATTCGGTGATGCGCATGTAGTACATCGGGATTTCGCGCTTTTCAACGAGCGCGCCCGAACGCCAGCCACGGCCGTCGATCACCTGCTCGTTGGCGAGCACGGTCTGATCGATCGGGTCCCAGTTCACGGTGCCCGTCTTCAGATACGCAACGCCTTTCTCGAGCATCTTCAGGAATAGCCACTGATTCCAGCGGTAGTACTCGGGTTTGCAGGTGGCGACTTCGCGCGACCAATCGATCGCCAGGCCCATGGCCTGCATCTGCTTCTTCATGTACTCGATGTTGTCGTACGTCCACTTGGCCGGCGGCACGTTGTTGGCCATGGCCGCGTTTTCCGCCGGCATGCCGAAGGCGTCCCAGCCCATCGGCATCAGCACGTTGTAGCCGCGCATACGCATCTGACGGTACATCACGTCGTTGATGGTGTAGTTGCGCACGTGCCCCATATGCAGCTTGCCCGACGGATACGGCAGCATCGAGACGCAATAGAATTTCTGTTTGTCCGCGCGTTCGGTGGTCTTGTAGGCATCGATCGCCTGCCAGTGGGACTGGGCAGAGGCTTCGACGTCGGCGGGAACGTATTTTTCTTGCATGATGGGTCAGCGGATAGGATTCGGCTCGGTCGGCCCCCACTGGCATGCGGCAAAGAGTGCGCGGCACGCAGGACTTTCAGGGCAGATCCGGGGAAAACGATGATTATAACGCCGCCGGGAGTGGATTCGGCGCGGCGGCGGCGGGGGATGCTGCCTTTGGGTCACGCTTGGGGTCACTTTGACTCCGGAACCCGCCGATGCATCGTGGCATCGTGCGATCTGCGGTGGAGTCCACCCATTTCGATGGCTTCAGGTGGCCGTCGGCGCATCACCTTCGATGCGTTGACGGCCACCCGGCCGGAAGCCAACGCCGGATCAGCGTAGGCCCAGCACGTCCTGCATGTCGAACAGGCCGGTCTTGTGTTGCGCGAGGAAGCGCGCAGCGCGCAGCGAACCCTGCGCGTAGGACAGACGGCTCGACGACTTGTGCGTGATTTCAATGCGCTCGCCGATACCGGCAAAGAGCACCGTGTGGTCACCCACGATGTCGCCGCCGCGCACGGTGGCGAAACCGATGGTCGACGGATCGCGCTCGCCAGTCACACCTTCACGACCGTAGACGGCACATTCCTTCAGATCGCGGCCCAGCGCCTCGGCCACCACTTCGCCCATGCACAATGCCGTGCCCGAGGGGGCATCGACCTTGTGACGATGGTGCGCTTCGATGATCTCGATGTCGTAGCCCGTGTTCAGGATCTTGGCGGCCACTTCGAGCAGCTTGAACGTGGCGTTCACGCCAACGCTCATGTTCGGGGCGAACACGACGGCCACGCGCTCTGCGCCCTTGGCCAGACGCGCCTTGTCCTCTTCCGAGAAACCGGTCGTGCCGACGATCATCTTCACACCATGCTTTTCAGCAATGGCCAGATGCGCCAGCGTGCCCTCGGGACGCGTGAAATCGATCAGGTATTCGGCGTTGGCGAGCGCGGCATCGAGATCGGCAGTGATTTTCACGCCCGTCTCGCGGCCCAGGAACGCGCCGGCATCGTGGCCCAGCGCCGGGCTGCCCTCACGGTCGAGGGCGCCGACCAGTTCAGTGTCATCCGCGGCCAGCACGGTCTCGATCAGCATCCGGCCCATACGGCCGGAGGCACCGGCAATCGCAATTTTCATCATCGTGATTCTTTATGCTTCCAACGGCTTACTTGGGCAACGAGAACAGGCCGTTCGGCGACGGCACAAGCCCCGTGCCGAGAGCGGCGCCCGTGCTACCGGAAGCGCTGTTGCCCGCTGCGGGTGACGCTTGCAAGGTCGCTTGCGAGGTGGTCTGCGCGGGTTGCGCGGCGGTCTCTGCCGACACGGTCGCCACGTTCGTCGCGGCGGGCGCGGCGCTCGGTGCGACAGCGGTAGCATCAGGCGACGGTGCCGCCGCCTCGGCCGCGGCGGCACTTGCCGTCGACGGCGCAGGCGCATCGGTCTTCACGGCCTTGCCCTTCTGACCGTCGATTTCCTGCACCAGTTGGTATTCGGTCGGCAAGTTCTCGCCGCCTTCCCAACGTGACAACGTATCGCCTGCGAAATACACCTTCAGATGGCGTTCCTGCACCACCGCAGTGTTGCCACGCTTGAAGTAGAAGACGTAGTCCCAGCGGTCCGCATGGAAGATGTCCGTCAGCAACGGCGTGCCGAGCAACTGACGCACCTGATCGCGCGTCATGCCGGCCTTGAGCTGGTCATAGGCCTCTTTCGAGACAAAGTTGCCCTGAACGATGTTGATTCGATACGGCGTGACCACGCCGATCACTTTGTCGGTCACGCTGTCATACGTCGAGCAACCGGCCAAGGCCAGGAATGCCGCCGCAGCACAGACGGAGAACGGAAGGGAGAGATAACGACGCAAATCTGACTCGCTTTCAAAAAAATCGAACATGACTCCGGCACGCCGGGCGCGCCGCCACATCGCCCCCGTTGACGGCACAAACCGTCCCGTTTGCCCGGTTTGCGCCCGGGCAAGGCAAAAAGGCATTATTATTGGGGCTGTATTGTACTCTAGGGACGTAGAGCGATGCCGAATCCCGCCGATCTGAAAAATATCGGACTGAAAGCCACGCTTCCGCGCCTCAAAATTCTGGAGATTTTCCAGAACAGCGAGGTGCGCCATTTGACCGCTGAAGACGTTTATCGTCACCTGCTCAACGAAGAGCTCGACATCGGCCTGGCCACGGTCTACCGTGTGCTGACCCAATTCGAGCAAGCGGGACTATTGTCGCGCAGCAACTTTGAATCCGGCAAGGCCGTTTTTGAACTTAACGCAGGTCACCACCACGATCACCTGGTGTGCCTTGACTGCGGTCGTGTAGAAGAGTTCTTCGACGGCGAGATCGAACGCCGCCAGAAGCTCATCGCAGAAGAACGCGGTTTTGCGCTCCAGGAACACTCGCTCGCCATGTACGGTAGCTGCACGAAGAACCCCTGCCCGCACCGTCAAAAGAACTAAAAATAGTTGTGTCAGAATGCCTCCCGATGGGAGGCATTCTGTGATTTCCCCCACCGCCCCACATCCCGTTGAACTTAGCTGAATGCGCATCGTCTGCATCAATTCCCGTTTCGAGCGGTGAGACGTAGTTTGCGTGCGCGCGATGGCGTATAGAAGTCCCCCTACATCAAATGAACCGCGAAGACTTGCCCAACGACATGACACAGAGTGACGCAGACGAAATTTCGCTGGCGGATATTCTCAGTTTTGCCCGTGAAAACCTGGTGGCGATTGCTGGACTTGCGGTGGTAGGCGCCGCCATTGGCATTGGCAGCACGTTCGCCATTAAAAAACAATGGGAAGGCACGGTGACGCTACAGATTGGGCGCGCGGCTGGCTCGCCCGTCGCAGGCCCCGACGGTCCGCTGATCGAATCGATTCAGCAGACCGTTGGCCGCGTCCAGTTAAGCACATTCCGTGACAAAGTGACCTCGGAGGTATTTCCGCAATTGCAAGGTGAGACCAACGCGCTACGCTCGACCCTGCCATGGAAGACTTTGAAAGCGCGTACGCTTCAGGGCACCGCGTATGTCGAAATCACCGCTCGCGGAAGCTCGCCTGAAGAGGCCGAGCAGGTGTTGAATGCAGCATCGCACCGAATCGAAACCGAGCACGCCGCGATTCTTGAGCGCACACGCATGCTCCCCAAGCAGCAGTTAAGCGTTGTTGATGCAGCCATCGAAGCGAATACCAAAGCGCAGGAGCAATTGAGTGCGGCGCTGGCACGTTCGAAGAATACCGATTCGGTCATGGCGTTGAGCGCGTTGCAGAGCAGCCGCGCGGAGCGCGCCTCGCTGAACGACAGCCGCTACCGTATCTCACAGATGCTGGCCCCCGATCAGTCATACAACACGCGCATTGTCAGTGCGATTCAGGTCTACACAAACGCTGTTTTTCCGCGGAAGCTCTATTTTGGGCTCGGCGGCTTAGTGCTTGGCGCGATCGTCGGCGTTATCGTCGGACTGTGCCGCAAGGCTCGCGCACCCAGCGCATAAACACTGAAATCAAATACCAGGCGACTCACAAAAGTGACCGTCAAAGAAAAAGCCGCTGTCTCACGACAGCGGCTTTTTTACGACTGACGCCAAACGCGCTTACTTCGCCGACATCAGCGCGACGGTCGTGTCGAGCATGCGGTTCGAGAAGCCCCACTCGTTGTCGTACCACGAGCTGACCTTCACCAGACGGCCTGACACCTTGGTCAGCGTGCCGTCGAAGTTCGACGAGGCCGGGTTGTGGTTGAAGTCAACCGACACCAGCGGTGCCGTGTTGTACGTAGCGATGGCCTTCAGCTTGCCTTCAGCAGCTTCCTTCAAGATCGCGTTGACTTCATCAACCGTCGTGTCGCGCTTGGCGATGAACGACAGGTCGACGATCGACACGTTGATCGTCGGGACGCGGATGGCGTAGCCATCGAGCTTGCCATTGAGTTCCGGCAGCACCAGACCGACGGCCGAAGCGGCGCCCGTCTTGGTCGGGATCATGCTCATCGTGGCCGAACGGGCGCGACGCAGGTCTTCGTGATAGACGTCCGTCAGCACCTGGTCGTTGGTGTAAGCGTGAACGGTCGTCATCAGACCCGTTTCCAGGCCAATCTTCTCGTGCAGCGGCTGAACCAGCGGTGCCAGGCAGTTCGTGGTGCACGAAGCGTTCGAGATGACCGTATCGGTCGCCTTGAGCACGCCTTCGTTCACGCCGAATACGATCGTCGCATCCACATCCTTGCCGCCCGGGGCCGAGATGATGACCTTCTTCGCGCCGCCCTTCAGGTGAGCACTGGCCTTTTCCTTCGTCGTGAAGAAGCCCGTGCACTCGAGCACGACGTCCACGCCCAGTTCGCCCCACGGCAGTTCGGCCGGGTTACGGTTGGCCAGCACGCGGATCTTGTCGCCATTGACGACCATGAAATCGCCATCGACCGACACCGTGCCCGGGAACTTGCCGTGGGCCGTGTCGTATTGCGTCAGGTGAGCGTTCGTCTGTGCATTGCCGAGATCGTTGATGGCAACGATTTCGATGTCGTGCTTCTTACCACCTTCATAGTGGGCACGCAGTACGTTGCGGCCGATACGGCCGTAGCCGTTGATAGCGACGCGAATGGTCATGGGGGTTTCTCCGTAAGGTCTAACGAAATCAGCCAAGCACGGACTTGACCGTCGCGACCACGTGGTCGACGGTGAAGCCGAAGTGTTTGAACAGCACGCCGGCCGGGGCCGACTCGCCAAAGGTGTCGATGCCGACCACGCCGCCTTCCAGGCCGACGTACTTATGCCAGAACGCCGTTACGCCGGCTTCGATGGCCACACGCGGCACGCCGCGCGGCAGCACGCTCTCGCGATACGCCTTGTCCTGACGGTCGAACGCGTTGGTCGACGGCATGGACACGACACGCGCAGCAATCCCCTCGGCAGCCAGCGCTTCAGCGCCCTTGAGGGCCAGATCCATTTCCGAGCCGGTCGCGATCAGCACGATCTGCGGATTCGCCACGTCGCGCAGCACGTAGCCGCCACGACGGATGTTGGCGATCTGCGCGTCGTCACGGGAGACGAACGGCAGGTTCTGACGGCTGAGCACGAGACTCGACGGGCCATCATGACGCTCCACGGCTGCCACCCACGCGACCGCCGTTTCCGTCGTATCGCACGGACGCCACAAATCCATTTGCGGGATCAGACGCAGGCTCGAGACGTGCTCGATCGACTGGTGCGTCGGGCCGTCTTCGCCAAGACCGATCGAATCGTGCGTGAACACGAAGATCGAACGCAGCTTCATGAGCGCCGCCATACGCAGCGCATTGCGGCTGTAGTCGGAGAACGTCAGGAACGTGCCGCCGAACGGGATGTAGCCGCCGTGCAGCGCAATGCCGTTCATGATGGCGCTCATGCCGAACTCGCGCACACCGTAGTTGATGTGGTTGCCGAACTGCACGCCTTCCGCGTTTGCGCGCACGGCCTTGCTGGCCTTCCAGTTCGTCAGGTTCGAGCCGGTCAGGTCGGCCGAGCCGCCCAGGAACTCCGGCAGCACAGCGGCCAGGCCTTCAATGGCAAGTTGCGACGCTTTACGCGTTGCGACCGTCTCGGCCTTCTCGTTCGTCTTGGCGATGAACGCAGCGGCGGCCGACTTGAAGTCGCCCGGCAGCTCACCCTTCATGCGACGCTCGAACTCGGCGGCTTCTGCCGGGAACTGGTTGCGATACGCGGCAAAGCGCTCATTCCACGCGGCTTCGGCTTGCTGGCCAGCCGCCTTGGCATCCCATGCAGCGTAGACATCGGCCGGCACTTCGAACGGCGGCAGGGTCCAGCCCAGCGCAGCGCGCGTGGCAGCGATTTCATCGGCACCCAGCGGCGCGCCATGCACGTCGTGACCACCCTGCTTGTTCGGTGCGCCCTTGCCGATCAGCGTCTTGCAGCAGATCAGCGTCGGACGATCCGACGTCTTGGCTTGTGCAATGGCGGCGTCGACAGCGTCGGCGTTGTGACCATCGATGCCGCGAATCACGTTCCAGCCGTACGCTTCGAAGCGCTTCGGCGTGTCATCGGCAAACCAGTACTCGACGTCACCGTCGATCGAGATGCCGTTGTCGTCGTAAAGCGCGATGAGCTTGTTCAGACGCAGCGTGCCCGCGAGCGAGCAGGCTTCGTGCGAAATGCCTTCCATCAGGCAACCGTCGCCGAGGAATGCATACGTGTAGTGATCGACGATGTCGTTGCCCGGGCGGTTGAATTCCTTGGCGAGCAACGCCTCGGCGAGCGCGAAGCCCACGGCGTTGGTGATGCCCTGGCCCAGCGGGCCCGTCGTCGTCTCGATGCCCGGGGTGATACCTACTTCCGGGTGACCCGGCGTCTTGCTGTGCAGTTGACGGAAGTGCTTCAGCTCTTCGATCGGCAGGTCATAGCCCGTCAGATGCAGCAACGAATAGATGAGCATCGAGCCGTGACCGTTCGACAGCACGAAGCGGTCGCGATCGAAC
>JARLJF010000200.1 GCA_031291335.1 Pandoraea sp.
CTGCAGCGCTACAAGGAACTGCGCGACATCATCGCCATTCTGGGTATGGACGAACTGGCGCCCGAAGACAAGCTCATCGTGGCCCGCGCTCGCAAGATCCAGCGTTTCCTGTCGCAACCTTTCCACGTGGCCGAAGTGTTCACCGGCTCGCCCGGCAAGTACGTGCCGCTGAAGGAAACGATCCGTGGCTTCAAGATGATCGTGGAAGGCGAGTGCGATCACCTGCCGGAACAAGCGTTCTACATGGTCGGCACGATCGACGAAGCCTTCGAAAAGGCCAAGAAGATCCAGTAAAGGTCGGGTGTAACGAAGCGGGCGCCGGCCTCGCGCGGGATCGGTACTTAACTGTACCGGCACGCAAAACCGGCGCCTCTTATTACGCTCAACAGCCTTGCATGGGACCAGCGTAAGCGCTAAAGCGCCAACTCTGGTCGAGCCTTGCATGGGACCCGAGTAAGCGCTAAAGCGCTAACTCGGGTCGCAACAGGAGTCGATATGGCAACCATTAAAGTAGACGTCGTCAGCGCGGAAGAGCAAATCTTCTCGGGCCAGGCGAAGTTCGTCGCGCTGCCGGGCGAAGCGGGTGAACTCGGCATTCTGCCGGGCCACACGCCGCTCATCACGCGGATTCGTCCGGGTGCGGTGCGCATCGAAATTGAAAACGGCGAAGAAGAGTTTGTGTTCGTCGCCGGCGGCATTCTCGAAGTCCAACCGGGCGCTGTGACGGTTCTGGCCGACACTGCGATCCGCGGCAAGGATCTCGACGAAGCCAAGGCCGAAGATGCACGCAAGCGTGCGGAAGAGGCGCTGCAAAACACGGGTTCGAACCTCGAATACGCGACCGCGCAAGCGGAACTGGCGTACGCGACGGCTCAGCTCGCTGCGATCCAGCGTCTGCGCAAGTTGCGCGGTCAGAACTAAGCAATACGTAGCAGAGAAAAAGCAGCCCTTCGTGGCTGCTTTTTTTTGACCTCTACTTGACGTTTACGGAAAGGTCAGCAAAATCGCATATGCCGAACGGGCGTTGAGCCGCCGTGGCAGCCAAGGCGGCCGCAGAGGGCGGGTAACACTTGATGCCGTGGACATACGCCGGTGGCACAATCGGTTTCAAATTCCTTTCTCAGGAACTCGCCGTGCCGCCCCAAGCTTTCCCCCCGCGGGAAGTCCCCTCGAGGGAATGACTCCTCCGGAATCTGGCGCGACAGGCTGAGGGTATTTATTAATAGGGCGAGCTTCCGCTCACGGAGACAACACCATGGCAACGCACATGTCCGGAGAAGACGCACTCATCGAACCCAAAGACAATCTGTCGTATGTCCGAGGATCGACCGAAATTCCGTTGAGCGAAGCGCCCGTTGGGCAATTTCTGCGCGACACTGCGGCGCGCTTTCCTGACCGCCCGGCCGTGGTGTTTCGTGAACAACGAATCCGCTGGAGTTGGAAGGAGTTCGCCGAAGAAGTCGACGTGCTGGCGTCCGGGCTTCTGGCGCTTGGCATCGTGAAGGGTGACCGCGTCGGCATCTGGTCGCCGAACCGGGTGGAATGGCTGCTTACGCAGTTCGCGACCGCGCGCATCGGTGCGGTGCTCGTCAACATCAACCCGGCCTATCGTCTCGCGGAACTCGAGTACGCGTTGAACAAGGTCGGCTGCAAGGCGATCATTGCGGCGGAGCGGTTCAAGACGTCGATGTACCTGGAGATGCTGCAGGAGCTTGCGCCGGAACTGGCGACGCAAACGCCGGGCGAACTGCGCGCCGCTCGTCTGCCCGACCTGCGCTACGTGATTCGCATGTGCGACACGGAAACGCCCGGCATGCTGACCTTTTCCGACGTGATCGAGCAGGGCCGGGCAACACTCGACGTCGTGAAGCTCGACGCCATCGGCGCGACGCTGTCCTGCCACGAGCCGATCAACATTCAGTTCACGAGCGGCACGACGGGCAATCCGAAGGGCGCCACGCTGACCCACAGCAATGTCGTCAACAACGCGCGCTATATCGCGATGGCGATGCGTCTAACGGAGCAGGACGGCCTGTGCATTCCTGTCCCGCTCTACCACTGCTTCGGCATGGTGCTGGCGGTGCTGGCGTGCGTATCGGTCGGCGCGAATATGGTGTTCCCGGGCGAGGGCTTCGACCCGGCTGCGACGCTGGCGGCCGTCGCCGAAGAGCAGTGCACCGCGCTGCACGGGGTGCCGACCATGTTCATCGCGGAACTGGATCATCCGGACTTCGCCACCTATGACTTCTCACGTCTGCGCACCGGCATCATGGCCGGCTCGCCGTGCCCGATCGAGACGATGAAGAAGGTCGTCTCGAAAATGCATCTGAACGAGATCACCATCGCCTACGGCATGACGGAAACAAGCCCGGTGTCCTTCCAGAGTTCGACCACGGACCCGCTCGACAAGCGCACCACGACGGTCGGCCGTATTCAGCCGCACCTGGAAGTGAAGATCGTCGATCCGCTTGGCAAGATCGTGCCGGTGGGCGAGACGGGCGAACTGTGCACCAGGGGCTATTCGGTGATGCAAGGCTACTGGGGCGACGAAGCGAAGACGCGGGAAAGCATTGTCGACGGCTGGATGCACACCGGCGATCTGGCGACGCTCGATGCCGAAGGCTACTGCAACATCGTCGGCCGTCTGAAGGACATGCTGATTCGCGGTGGCGAAAACATCTACCCGCGTGAGATCGAAGAGTTTCTGTTCCGGCATCCGAAGATCCAGAGCGTGCAGGTGTTTGGCGTGCCCGACTCGAAGTACGGCGAGGAAGTGTGTGCGTGGATCGTATTGCGCTCAGGAGAGCAGGCCACAGCCGAGGAAATCCAGCAGTTCTGCCAGGGCCAGATCGCGCACTACAAGGTGCCGAAATACATCCGCTTCGTCGACGAACTGCCGATGACAGTGACTGGGAAAGTACAGAAATTCATCATGCGCGAACGGATGATCAGCGAATTGAAGGTGAAGGAAGACAAGACAGCCTGACGGCAATGCTGGTTTGGCGCCGCACGTAAATTCGCGCGACGCCGACCGGCATTTTGGGGAAACCGTTTGCGTTGGAATGAGCCGCTGTAGGCGGCGAACCTGGCGGCCAGCTCAGCTGCAAAATCAGCTGTCAGCAAGCTCGCAAACGTTTGACCAGACGAAAAAAAAGCGGGCCTGGAGCCCGCTAAAAACCACACGCTACGGGGTTAGCGCGAGGAGACCAAAGATGGAACCAACTGAGACGACGACCCTGCGTCGACTACGGCCCCAGCAGGGATGCC
>JARLJF010000201.1 GCA_031291335.1 Pandoraea sp.
CACCATTGAGAGACTGACCCCGGCGGCCAGTCCCAATGCGGCATACAACCCGGTTTCCGCTGATGACGCGGCGCCCATGAGCGAGCCGAAGATCGCGACGCCGAGTGCCGCACCCGCCTGTCTCGCCGTATTCAGGACAGCCGCCGCCACGCCCGCCCGTGTCGGCGCGACCGTTTGCAACGCGGGTGCTGTTGCGATGGGTGAAACAACGCCGGACGCCGCACCGATGGCGAGCATTGGCAACACCGCGAACGCATACGGCACATCGGCCGTGACGAACGCCAGCCCGAGTGCCCCTGCCGCGTAGGCGGTGAACGCTGAGAGCATCGGTCGCACCGGACCGAAACGATTCGCCAGACGCCCCGCCGTCAGACTGCCGATAGCGACCATGACCGTCATCGGCAGTAACGCCATGCCCGTCTCCAACGCGCTGTACCCGCGCACCTGCTGAAAGTGCAGGCTCACGACGAACAGCAGGCCGTAGAACACGAAAGCGGAGGCCATCGACGCGGCCGTCGAGCCGGTGAAAACGCCGCTTCGGAACAGCGATAAAGGCAGCATCGGATGGGCGTGACGGGCCTCGATGTGGAGTAGCGCAAGCCACGCGAGCGCCGACACCGCCGCACCGCCCACGATCCATGCCGACGTCCAGCCGAGGGCGTGACCCTCGATGAGCACGCCGATCAGCGTGACCAGGGCGACCATGCCCGCTATCAGGCCGGGAAGATCGACGCGGCTGGCGGATTTTGCAGGCGTCACGGGTGGCACTCGCGGCGTGGGCGAACCGGTCGACACTGGCGATGAGACGGCGATTCTCCCGGCCATGACCGCGCCGACGAGACAGATCGGCACGTTCACGAAGAAGATGCTGCGCCAGCCCAGCCAGTGAATCAGCACACCGCCGACGAGAGGTCCTGCGGCAAGGGCCACGCCACCCAGTCCGACCCATCGGCCGATGGCGCGTGCCCGCTCGGCGCTGTCGGGCGTCGCCTGATGAATGAGCTTGAGCGAACACGGCACGAGCAAGGCCGCACCGATACCCTGAAGTGCGCGTGCCGCGATGAGCATCGACGGCGAGACCGACAGGGCGCAGCCAAGCGACGCCATCATGAAGATCAGGAGACCGGCGAGATAGCCCCGCTTCGCGCCCCAGCGATCACCGAGGGTGCCACCGGTGAGCAGCAGACTCGCGAACATCAGCGTGTACGCGTTGATCACCCATTGCAACCCGGTCATCTGCACATCGAAGGCGCGGGCGAGTGGCTCAAGGGCCACGTTGACGATCGACGTGTCCAGCAAAACGACGACGTAGCTGATGCAAGTCGCGTTCAGTATGCGTTTCGCATTGGCGGCGCTGATCGCGTCGTCCGGCATGGGGGTGGCACGCCCACGATAGGGCGCAGCGTAGTCGGTATCCATCGTTTTCCAGCCAGTCATGACGATGGCCGGAGTCTAGGGCCGTGCAAGGCCGGAACGTTTCGATGCGTGGTGAACTATCGCGGCGCGCAATGCGGAGTCATGGGGATTTGTTCGTGGCGCCCTGACGAGCGCGTGCGCGATTGCGCGCCTCGTCGTCGTCACCCGCCGCCTCCTCATCGATGAGCGGCGAATCCGTGTCGACGACACCTTCTTTCAGCGCGACGCGCGCCGCTTCAGCAAGACGCTCATAGCGTTTCCGGAAGCGGGTCAGCTCCCTTTCATCGAGTTCTTCAAGATCGAGCAGTGCGTTGTGCGCGCCTTCCATTGCGCGGATCAACTCGTCGAGTTTGATCTGCATGGCCGCCGTATCGCGGTTCTGCGTGTTCTGAATCAGGAAAACCATCAGAAATGTGACGATGGTGGTCGAGGTGTTGATGACCAACTGCCACGTGTCGCTGTAGTGGAACAGCGGGCCCGTCGCGGCCCAGATCAGGACCAGTGCGACTGCCAGCACGAACGAAACCGGCCGGCCGGTTACGGTGGAAAGGTAGCTCGAAAACTTCGAAAACCATTTGCCGTTCATGACCGTCTCCCGTTATCGAAACGATAGACGGATGATGGCACAGGCGCGCCCGGCGGCGCGCGGAAATCGAAATGGTGTCAGATGGCGCGGGCGCGCGCGAGATCGGGGAAGCCGAGTGTCGTGGCGTGGCAACCGTCGGCCAACTCGTCGTCGTGTGTCGAGAAGAACACGCAGCGATCTTTGCCGAGGGTCGTGAACAGATCGATCAGCACGGCACGTGAACCCGCATCGAGACCGCCGCTGGGCTCGTCAGCGAGGATGACGCTCGGTGTGCCGAACAGCGTTGCCGTCAGATAGAACTTGCGGCGAGTGCCGAGCGACATCTGATCGAAACGTTTTTCGCTATGGGGCCTCAGACCGAAGCGCTCAGCCAGATCGAGCACGCGGGCGTCGACGCTCGTGTGCGTTTCGATGGCACGTTGCTCAAGGAAGCCGCGTCCGGTTTGCGCCGGGTCGGTGAGGCAGTCGAACGGCACGACCGCGAGCGACGCCTGCGCCGCCGCCGGTGCCTCGTCCATGGCGTGCTCGTTGATCCAGACCTTGCCGCCTCCCGTGTCTGCGGTGCCCGCGAGCATGGCAAGCAGCGTGGTCTTGCCGCCGCCACCTTCGTCGCGCAACGCGAAGCATCCACGGTCAGCCTGGAAACTCAGGTTCTCGAAGAGCGTGAAAGTGCCGAAGCGTTGGGTGAGATTCTCGAAGCGGAGCATAGGGGCGTGACGACTACTTCAGATAGGCCTTGATGACGTGAAGCACGGGCGCCAGCTCGGCTTCGCGATGTGCCTGTTCAGGTTCGTTGACGAGGTGATCGACGAGATGGCCTTCGATGACCGCCCCCATCAGACCGTTGACTGCCCCGCGAATGGCCGCGATCTGCTGGAGGATCTCGACGCAATCGCTCTCCTCGCTCAACTGGCGCTCCAATGCCTGCGCCTGTCCCTGAATGCGACGTACGCGTGCCAACAACTTGTTCTTGTCTCGAATCGTGTGCACGGTCTGGCGCGCTCCTGTCGGTGACGTCAACGAATGAAAAATGCTAACACGAATATACTGGGGGGTAGTATATTCCGGATTCGACTTCCGACCCATCGAGTGTTGCGCCATGACCGAGTTTTCGACACTTCTGCAGCAAGGCAATGCCTGGCTATTCATTCCCAGCGCCATATTGCTCGGCGCGTTGCACGGCCTGGAGCCGGGGCATTCCAAGACGATGATGGCGGCGTTCATCGTCGCCATTCGCGCCACCGTGGGGCAGGCGGTGTTGCTGGGCCTGTCGGCGACGGCGTCTCATACCGCCGTGGTGTGGGCGGTGGCGCTGACCGGGCTGTACTTCGGACGCCACTGGGACGCCGATGCCGTCGAGCCGTACTTTCAATTGGCGTCAGGCGCGCTGATTCTTGCTGTTGCCGGCTGGATGCTCTGGCGCACATGGCGCGATAACGTCCGTGCGCAAGCCCATGAAGGCGGGCACGATCATGGCCACGACCACGACCACGACCACGACCACGACCACGACCACGACCACGACCACGACCACGACCGCGGTCACAGCCACAGCCACAGCCACAGCCACAGCCACAGCCACAGCCACAGCCACAGCCACAGCCACAGCCACAGCCACAGCCACAGCCACAGCCACGCGACTCACTCGCACAACACCCTCGCGATGTCTGCGCACGGCTATCAGGACGCTCACGAGCGCGCCCACGCCCGCGACATTCAGAAGCGCTTCACGGGACGCGATGTCACCACCGGCCAGATCGTCATGTTCGGCCTGACGGGCGGGCTGGTGCCGTGCCCGGCGTCGATCACGGTCTTGCTGCTCTGCCTGCAACTCAAGCGTTTCGCGTTGGGGGCCGGACTCGTGCTGTGTTTCAGCATCGGGCTTGCCATAACGATGGTCGCGTCCGGTGCGTTGGCGGCGCTCAGCGTGCGGCACGTGTCACGTCGGTGGAATGGGTTCGGCGACTTTGCGCGCAAAGCCCCCTACATCTCGGGCGCGCTGATTATTCTGGTCGGGCTGTACGTCGGCTATCAGGGCGCGTCGCATCTCTTCTTCACGGCGTAGTCCGAAGGTGCGCGTGCTCATTGACTTCATTCATGGCAGAGCACTATCACTGGCCGTAAGCGATTGCCCGGCAGGGTTGCCGGCGCTGTGCAAGAATCGGCGCATACCGCGTCGATTCTGAGAGGTACGCGTCATGACCGATCACAAAGATATTGCGCCCGACAGCACGGCAGCGCGCGTTGCGTTGTGGCGCGCGCTGCATCTCGAAGTCGACGCCACTCCGCATGTTCTCAACGACGACGTTGGCCTGAAGCTGCTCGAACCGCCCGACGATTGGCGAGAGCGCGGCGACATGAACCCGGAATTCACGCGACCGTTTCGCGCCTCCATCGTTGCCCGTGCGCGTTTCATCGAAGATCTCGTCATCGAGCAAATGCGGCATGGCGTCACCCAGTATGTGATTCTCGGCGCGGGCCTCGACAGCTTCGCGCAGCGGCATCCGGAACTCGCCGAATCGCTCTCCATCTTCGAAGTCGACCGCCCGGGGCCGCAGCGCTGGAAGCACGACCGGCTCATTGCACTGGGTTACGGCGTGCAGGACTGGCTTCACTTCGTGCCGGTCGACTTCGAAGCGGGACAATCGTGGCGCGACGCACTATTGCAGCATGGCTTCGACGCCAGCCGACCGGCGGTGATTGTCTCTACGGGCGTGAGCATGTACCTGACGCGCGAGGCGAATGCGGCGACGTTGCGCGAGGTGTCATCGTTCGCACCGGGTTCCACGTTGGCGATGACGTTCCTGTTGCCGCTGGAGATGGCCGATCCCGAGGTGCGTCCCGGTCTTGAAATGGCCGAGAAAGGGGCACGCGCGAGCGGCACGCCGTTCATCAGCTTCTTCACGCCGCACGGCATGATGGCGTTCGCTCGGGAGAGTGGTTTCAAAGACGCGAAACACGTGCCGGCCGCCGCGCTGACCGAGCGTTATTTTGCGAACCGTGACGACGGGTTGCGTCCGCCGGCCAACGCCGAGGAACTGCTCATTGCGACGACCTAAGTGGTCCGGGGAATGCGCTCATAGTGCTATGCGGAACGGGGGCGATCGCGATATGCTGCGCCGCTGAGTCCCGACAATCACTATGGAGTGGTGGCATGACGTTGACAGAACTTCTCATCCCTACCTTGTCGCATATGCTGCGCGGCTTGTCAGCGTGGCTGGACAAGGCGGCAGCCTACGAAAAATCGAAGGGCAAGGACCCCGATGCGCTGATGACCTTGCGACTCGCGCCGGACATGTACCCGCTCGCGGCGCAGGTGCGCTTCGTGTGCTATCAGGCGATGGAGCCCGCGTACCGGTTGCGCAGCGAGCCGATTCCGGAAGCCGCACTCGCCGTGCAGCGTGAAGGCTGGAACGCCGAACAACGGCCGGGCACGTTCGCCGAAGCGAAGGCGTGTCTTGCCGACGCCATCGCATTTCTCGATGCGCTCCCGGGCAATGCTCTCGACGCCGGCGAGTACATCGACATCTCTCTCGAATTGCCCAACGGCGTGGTCTTCGACATGACCGGCGAGCAATACGCGCGCGACTGGCTGCTCGCGCAGTTCTATTTCCACACCAACACCGCGTACGGCATCCTGCGTCAGCATGGCGTAGAACTTGGCAAGGCCGACTACGTCGCGCATGTGCTGGCTTATCTGCGCCCCGGCACGGCACCGCAGGCCTGAGTCCGCTGCCGCGCCACTGCCCGCCGATTACTCACCCATCAGAAACGGCGGGCCGAAACGCGTAGCGATATGTTCGGTCGACTCAAACAGCTCGCGCAGGACCTGACTGGTGCACGTCGGTTGCACATAGAGATAGAACGCGACGTCGGGCAGGCGCGGCAGGCCATCGGCCTCCGAGAGCACGCGCATGTTCGCGTCGAGCAGTTCGGTGGTGCGGGCCGTGACACCGAGGCCCGCGCTGATGGCCGCCTTGATGCCGGTGAGCGTCGGCGAGATGAAGCTCGTGCGCCAGGCGATGCCCGCCGCGTTCAGGCGTTCGATGGACAGCCGCCGGAACAGGCTTAGTTCGTCGGCCATCACCAGCGGAACCGGGGCTGCGGAATTGAAAATGAAATCGTCTGCACAGATCCACACCATCGGCGACGTGCGCAGCTTGATACCCGGAAAGCCTTCATCGTAACGTGTCGAGATCGCCAGATCCAGTTCCTTGTCGCGCAGCGCGTCCATCAGATGCGGGCTGCGTCCGACGATGATCTCCAACTGCAACTCCGCCGAGAGTTTCGACAGCCGTCGCAACATGCTCGGCAGGATCGAGTCAGCCACGTCGTGCGGCGAGCCGATGCGCAGCTTCTCTGCCGGCCCACGCGTTTGCATGACCTGCACGGCCTGATCGTTGAGGGCGAGGATCTTGTTCGCATAGGCGACGAGCCGCACGCCATCGGCGGTCATCGTCTTCTGCCGCCCCTGCTTCTCGAACAGCGCACACCCCATTTCCTGCTCCAGGCGCTGCATTTGCTGCGTGATGGCGGACTGCGTGCGACCCACGCGCGTGGCGGCTGCCGCGAAGGTTTCGTGCTGCGCAATCGCCACGAAAGTACGCAACAGATCGATGTCCAGGTTTCGCATGGTAATTTGGGCTCGATACTTCAGAAACGCTAATGTTTCTGAGATAAAAATTAAATTGTTCTCAGGAATTTTGGTCGATAACCTGCCTGACACTCAAGCAATATTTATGTGACCGGGGCATAAAGGGTGGATCGCCGGCGCTGACCGGTCCCCCGCTAATCAATTCACCCGTCCGGTCGAATTCAAGGAGACTCAGGATCATGTGGCAACGACATCTTGCAGCCGCGCTGTTCGCGACACTCGCCATGACGGGCATCGCGCACGCTGACCAACTGGCTGACATCAAGGCCCGTGGCACGCTTGTTTGCGGCACGCAAAACGCCAGCGAGCCCTATGCGTTCCCCGACGCCGCCACACGCAAGATCGTCGGCTTCGACGTCGACGTGTGCAGCGCGATTGCCAAGGGGCTTGGTGTGAAGCTCGAACACCGCGCCCTGTCGACCGACGCCCGCATTCCCGAACTCAAGACGCGCCGTGTTGACGTGCTGGCCGCCGCCGTCGCCTGGATGCCCGCGCGCGCCGCACAGGTCGACTTCAGCGATCAGTACTTCGTCGCCCCGATCCGCGTGCTGGTGCGCGCCGATTCGCCGTTGCAAACGCTCGACCAACTCGCTGGCAAGAAGATTGCTGCGTCCGAGGGCTCCAGCTCGGCGGCGGTGTCGGTCACGCGTCTGCCCGATTCGAACCTGCTCACGTTCCATGACATTTCGTCGGCGTACCTCGCCCTGCAACAAGGCAAGGTCGAAGGTCTGGTGGCGGGCCAACTGATTCTGGCGCGCTTTGCCAATGAAGCCGCAGCCAAGGGTGGCCAGCAATATCGCTTGCTCGCCAAGCCGGTCTTCGAAGAGCGTTGGGGCGTGGTGATGAACAAGAACGAGCCGGCGCTGCTCGCCGCCGTGAACAAGATTCTGGTCGACTACGACAAGTCGAACGGCTTGCAGGAGAGCTTCGACAAGTGGCTCGGCAACAAGTCGGTCTACAAGTTCACGCGCGACTATAAGGTCGAGCCGATCAAGGTGCAGTAAGCGAGACGACGCGAAATGTTCGATCTCTCGTTTTTGCTCGAAGACGGCTACCTGAAGCTGTTTCGCGATGGTGTGCTGACCACGCTTCGACTGTTTGTGGTCTCGGGCCTGTTGTCCATCGTGGTGGGTGTAACGCTCACCACGTTGCGCGCCCTGCCGATCAAGCTCTTCAAGGGCTTCGTGATCGTCGTGGTGGAGTACCACCGCAACGTGCCCGTGCTGGTGCAGATCCTCGTGTGGTATTTCGGCGTGCCGCAACTGCTGCCGGAAGGTCTGCGCGACTGGATCAACGCAGGCAACACCGAGTTCTTCTTCGCGACGGTCGCGTTGTCGCTCAATGCCGGAGCGTTCATCTCGGAAGACATGCGCTCCGGGCTTCGTGCGATTCCGCATACGCAACAGGAAGCCGCGTGGTCCATCGGTCTGACGTACCTGCAGTCGTTCCGTTACGTCATTCTGCCGCAGGGCGTGCGCGTGGCCTTGCCCGCGCTGCTCAACCAGGCGTTGCTGCTCTTCAAGAACAGCTCGCTGGCGATGGCGATCGGCGTGCACGAATTGCTGTATCGCACACGGCAGATCGATAACCTGACCTTCCGCACGTTCGATGTGTTTCTGGTGGCGACGATCCTGTATCTGATCGGTACGCTGGCCTTGATGGCGCTCTCCGAGCACTTCGCCAAACGCCGTACGGCGCCCTCGGGAGTCTGAGACGATGTACGAGATTCTGCATGACTATCTCGCGCTGTTCCTCGTCGGGAGCTGGCCTAATGGCCCGCTCGGCGGCGTGGCGATCACGCTCATTCTCTCGGCGCTCGGGCTGGTGATTTCGTTCCCCATCTCGGTCGTGATCGGTCTGGCGCAAGTCTCGCCGTGGCGCTGGATGCGGCGCGTGGCCGGTGTCTGGACACGGCTCGTGCGTGGCATTCCGCTGTTGATGATCATCTTCTGGGCGTATTTCGCCGTGCCGTTGCTGGTGGGCGCCGAGGTGTCGGCATTTACCACGGCCGTGTGCGCGATCATCGTCTACGAGAGTGCTTTCCTGTCGCAGATCGTGCGCGCCGGCCTTGAAGGATTGCCGCGCGGACAGATGGAGGCGGCGCGCTCGAACGGGCTGTCGTGGCTGCAAAGCATGCGCTACGTGCAACTGCCGCAGGCGCTTGCGAACATGCTGCCGTCGATCGTCAATCAGTTCGTGTCGATCATCAAGGCGACATCGCTGGCGTATGTGATCGGAGTGCCTGAGCTGACGTACTCCGCCGCACAGGTCAATACGATCGTGCTGACCAAACCGCTGCAGACGTTCCTCGTGCTCGCAGCTTTCTATTTCGTGTTGTGTTTCGCCATTTCGCGCTTCGCTGGCTGGCTCGAGCGTCGCATCGCCCGTCAGCGCGCGGGGTTGGCGTAAGTGCAGGACTCAAGAAGGAGAACGCGATCATGAGCATGCTCGCATTCGAGAATGTCGATAAATTCTACGGCGATCATCATGTCCTCAAGGGCATCAACGCCACCATCGAGCGCGGCGAAGTCGTTGTCGTGTGCGGTCCGTCGGGCTCGGGCAAGTCGACGCTGATTCGCACCGTCACGCGGCTCGAAGCCATTCAGAAGGGGCGCATCCTCTTCGAAGGCCGCGATGTCACTGCGCGCGACGTGAAGCTCAATCAGTTGCGCGCCCGTATCGGCTTCGTGTTCCAGAGCTTCAACCTGTTCCAGAACCTGTCGGTGCGTCAGAACCTGATTCTTGGGCCGACGAAAGTGCTGGGCATGTCGCGCGACGAAGCCGTCGCACAGGCTGAGACGTTGCTCGCGAAGGTGGGTCTCGCCCACAAGATCGACGCCATGCCCGCGAACCTCTCGGGCGGTCAGCAGCAGCGTGTGGCGATTGCGCGTGCGCTCGCGATGAAGCCGCCGCTCATGCTGTTCGACGAGCCGACGAGCGCCCTCGACCCCGAGATGGTGCAGGAGGTTCTGCAGGTCATGCGCGCGCTCGCGGACGATGGTCTGACCATGATGATCGTCACGCACGAGATGGGATTCGCACGCGACGTGTCGAGCCGCGTCTGGTTCATGGATCAGGGCGAGTTACTCGAAGACTCACCGCCGGCCGAATTCTTCAGCCAGCCGAAGCACGCGCGTGCGCAACGCTTCCTGCAGGACGTGTTGCGCCCGTCGCCGATGATCGGCATACCGCGCGATGCCGTGCCTGCCTGACAGCAATCGCATAACGACGTCTTACACAAACACACGACAGCGCCCTGCCCGGGCACCTCGCAAAACAAAGCACTACGGAGAAGACTTTCATCATGTCCACGTCCACTGTTTCCGAACAACGTCAGGCCGCCGTCGGCGACGCGATCAACGCCATGAAGGCGGCACTGGCCCCCGAAGGCGAGACGCGCCCTGCGCTGGCCGCCGTGCTCGATCAGGTCAAATCGCTCGCCGCGCGCAGCGCGCTGTGGAGCGAGGCTGACTTCCCGCCCCCGATCGACGGCGAACTGCATGCGCGTTATCTGATTCAGGAAGACGCCGACAAGACCTATGCGCTGTACCTGAACGTCATGCGTCCCGGCAAGAAGATCACGCCGCACAACCACACGACGTGGGCCTGCATCGCTGCCGTCGAAGGCGTGGAATACAACTACGTCTACCGTCGTACGGACGACGGCAAGACGCCCGGCGTCGGCACACTTGAAGTGAGCGACACCGTCGTGGTCGATCCGGGTCACGGCATCGCGCTGGCCTCGGAGGACATCCATGCCGTCGAGATCAAGGGCGAGGCGCCTATTCGCCACCTGCACATGTACGGCCGCGCGCTGGAAACGCTCACCGAGCGCATTGCCTTCGACCTCGACAAGGGCACGTATCAAGTGATGGATATCGGCGTGAAAACCCGCCGCTGATTCCGCAGTGACCGCCGGGCAAGACCGGCGGCGAACTCCCTGACGGCGCGAACCCGATTCGCGCCACCCGCATCACATCGCTCCCATGGCGCGATGCGGGCTTGCTCATCCCTACGCTTTGGCAAAGGCCGGGCGAAACCTGACAACGACGCAACGCTATGACCTCGTTCACTCCTCAATTTGTGCCGTCCGCCCTCCTGAAGGAATGGCTGCACGATGGCGCCGAGATCGCCGTGTTCGACGTGCGCGAGCACGGCCAGTACGGCGAGGCGCACCTCTTCTACGGCGTAACGCTGCCCTACAGCCGTCTCGAAATCGACATCGTGCGGCTCGCGCCGCGTCGCGATGCCCGCGTGGTGCTGTACGACACTCATGCGAGTGTGGCCGTGCTGGCCGCACAGCGTCTGGCCGCGCTTGGCTACACCGAGGTATTCGTGCTCGAAGGCGGCACCGATGCCTGGCAACAGGCGGGCTTCACCTTGTTTGCCGGCGTCAACGTGCCGTCGAAGACGTTCGGTGAATTGGTCGAGATGGCCTATCACACGCCGCGTGTCACGGCGCGCGAGTTGGCAGCGATGCGTGAGCGTGGCGACGACCTGGTGATTCTCGACGGCCGTCCCGTGAGCGAGTACCTGAAGATGACGATTCCGTCGTCGATCTGCTGTCCGAATGGCGAACTCGGTTATCGCATTCGTGAACTGGTGCCGAACCCCACGACGCCCATCGTCGTGAACTGCGCTGGACGCACGCGCAGCATCATCGGCGCGCAAACGCTCATCAACCTTGGCATTCCCAATCCGGTGATGGCGCTGGAGAACGGCACGCAGGGCTGGTATCTGGAAGACTTGCCGCTGGAACACGGCAGCACGCGTCGCTATCCGGATGCCGTGACGCCGTCCAGCCTCGCACAGATGCGCGAAGCGAGTGCCGCACTGGCCGAGCGATTCGCGGTGCCGGAAGTCGATGCCGCCACGTTCGCGCAATGGGCATTGGACACGTCGCGTTCGTTGTTCCTGTGCGACGTGCGCACGCCGGAAGAGTTCGCCGCCGGGTCGCTGCCGGGCGCGCAACATACGCCGGGCGGTCAGTTGATTCAGGCGACGGATCAGTATGTGGGTGTGCGTCACGCGCGAGTGGTGCTGTTCGATAACGACGGCGTGCGTGCGCCTATCGTAGCGAGCTGGCTGCGTCAGTTGGGCCACGACGCCTACGTGTTGCGCGACGGACTCGCCAGTGGCGCATCGCTGCCGGTGCGTGCGCCGGCCGTCGATACGACGTTGCCCGAGATCGATGTCGCTGCACTCGCCGCGGCGCTGGCTGATGGCAGCGTCGCTGTGGTCGACGTGCGTCCGAGCATGAACTACCGCCGCGAGCACATCGCGGGTGCGCAGTGGGCGATTCGTCCTCATCTGCCGGATCTGCCTGCGTCGCGTAACATCGTGCTCGTCGCGGAGGAACGCGGCATCGCGGAACTGTTCGCGGCAGACTGGCGTCGTGAGAATGCAGGCGACTCGCGCACGTTCTCGGTGCTCGCCGGCGGCTTCAAGGCCTGGGCCGCTGCGGGTCATGCGATCGAGAGCACGCCCGAGTTGCCGCCGGACGCTGAATGCATCGACTACCTGTTCTTCGTGCACGACCGTCACGACGGCAACAAGGCCGCCGCACGTCAGTACCTGGCGTGGGAGACGGGCCTGCTCGCGCAGCTCGACGAACAGGAACGTGGTGCTTTCCGTATTGGTGAATCCGCCGCCGCGAAGTAAGCTCTGACGTTGGCGTGCGCGCCCCTTCGCGCACGCCACGACGCCTCTTCTGAAGGGTTCGAACCGTTATCAGCCACGCCCCCGATCATGTCCCGACAATCGCCCCCCAAACGCCTCGCCACCCGCTTAGTCAAGGGCGGCACGCATACCACCGTCGTCGGCGGCCGCGCCGTCAATCCGCCTGTGGTGCGTGCGTCCACCGTGTTGTTCGACACGATGGACGACATGAACGATGCGCGCCGCCGTCGCGGCACTGAGCGCATGTTCACCTACGGCGCGCGCGGCAATCCGACCGGCTTCGCGCTGGAGGATGTCGTCGCCGAGCTGGAAGGCGGCTATCGCACGCGACTGTTCCCGACGGGACTCGCAGCGATCGCGATGGTGTTTCTCGCCTACGTGCGTCCGGGCGATCACGTGTTGATCTCGGACTGTGTGTATCAGCCGTTGCGCCACTTCGTGGAAACGTTCCTGAAGCCATGGGGCGTGCACGTCACGTACTTCCGTGCGGACGGCACCGACGCCGATGAACACATCACGGCGCGCACCAAAGTGATTTACGTGGAAACGCCGGGCTCGCTCGTCTATGAGTTGTGCGACATCCCGGCGCTGGCCGATCTGGCGCATCGTCATGGCGCGTTGCTTGTGGCGGACAACACGTGGGGCTCGGGCGTGCAGTGCCGTCCGCTTATGCTGGGCGCCGACGTCTCGGTCATGGCCGCGACGAAGTACCTGAGCGGCCACTCGGACGTGATGATGGGCACTGTCACCACGACGCAGGAAGTCTGGCAGACGCTGTCCACCATGGCCGATGCGCAAGGCGTGGCGGTGAGTCCTGACGACGCTTATCTCGTGCTGCGTGGTACGCGCACGCTGGCAGCCCGTTTGCAGATGCACGAGCGTCATGCGTTGGAAATCGCGCACTGGCTCGGGAGTGTTCCCAACGTCGCGCGAGTGTTCTGCCCCGCACTGCCGACGCACCCGGGGCACGCGTTGTGGCAACGCGATTGCCTCGGCACGAACGGTCTGATCTCGTTCGAGTTCGCCAACGCCACGACGGCGCAGGCGGATCGCTTCGTCGATGCGCTCGAGCTGTTCGGCATTGGGGCGTCGTGGGGCGGCTTCGAGAGTCTGGCGACGGTGACAAACGTTGCGAACACCCGCACGTGCGAGGACTGGTCGTCGGCAGGCCCGATCGTGCGTCTGCATATCGGTCTGGAAGATCCACAGGATCTGATTGCCGACATGGCGTCGGCGCTCGAGCAGGTCTTCGGGCAGTAAGTTGCGTTGTTATCGGCGTGTCAGAGTATCAGCGTGTCGCTGAGTTCGCGTCGATGAAACGGGCGATGGCTTCAACCACGCCGGGGGCGAGTGGCAACGAGGCGTCGCCGTAGGTCTGAACGTTCGCTGCCCGGTCGTCGGTCGTCACCCGTTTCAAAACGTGATTGGTGTCGGGCAGCAGCGCGAGCGTGGCCGACGGCTGCGCTTGTTTGAGCCGCTGCGCATCCGCTGGACTCACTTGCAAATCGCGCTCACCTTGCACGATCAATACCGGCACCCGTACCTGAGCCATCAGCTTCGCGGGGTCTTGCGCGAACAAACTCATCAGGAAGCCCTGCACCGCCGTATTGAACAGGGGTGCGAGCAGTGGCGGCAGGGTGGCAACGTCCACGCCCTGCCCTTGCGAGAGCGAACGAATGGCGCTATCGCCAGCGTTGGCGATGGCGGCGGTCGCGGGATTGGCGTGAAGTTGCTCGCTCAGCACATCACCGAGCGGCCGTCCCGCTGTCGACACGAGGATCAGGCCGCAGACCGAATCGGGATGCCGTGCCACCGTGGCCAACGCAATCAACCCGCCTTCGCTGTGTCCGAGCAGCCAGACGCATCGCGAGCCGGTCGTAGCGCGAATCGTTTCGATCCACGATAGGGTGTCCTGCACGTAGTCGTCGACGGTGACGGCGTTGGGATCCGTCACGGCTTTGGTGCTGCCAAACATCCCCCGCTTGTCGATACGGACGCTGCCGATGCGGCGTTGCGCGAGTCCGTCGGCGAGGCGCTGATAGGGGGCCGCGCGTACGCCGAGCGGATTGTTGCCGTCGCGGTCCGTGGGTCCGGAACCGGGAATGATGAGGACGGTTGCGCGGCTATCTGCCGGGGCCTCGAAGGTGCCCGCGAGCGGGCCTTGCAGGCCTTTTGGACCGGGTGCCTCAATCTCCGTGGACATGGCCGCGACCGCGGTGGATGACGCCGCGACGACGGTGGCAAGACCCAGGGCGAACGACAGAGCGGACTTCATCATCGGCGCAATGGCGAGCAGTCAGAACACTCCGGACAATATCACTCCCGCGAGGCGCTGGCAGCGCGCGGATCGCCGTCGAGTGTCGTCAGGATGTGATGTGCCGCGCGGATGCGCTCGTCCATCGGGTAATTCTTGTTCGCCAGCAGCACGATACCCATCTGCTTAGACGGCACGAAGGCGACGTAGGCGCCAAAGCCGCTCATCGAGCCCGTCTTGTTGATCCAGGCGTTGGGCGTTGGTGCAATCGGCGGCGAGAGTTCACGCGCGGGCGTCGGTTCGAACGCCATGTGGCTCGCGTTGCCTTCGAGCAATGCATCGACGCCGACCTGGTACGGATACTGTTCCCAGATCAGATCCTGCGTCATTGGCTTGTCGAGGAAATAGCCGGTGTGTGTCGCTTTGATTGCCTGTTGCAGCGAGTCGTCGTGCACCGGTTGTCCGAGGTTGGCCTGAACGAAACGCAGCATATCGCTTGCCGTGGTTTTCACGCCGTAGGCTTCTCGTTCGAAGACGCCGGGCGTGACTCGAATCGGTTTGCCATCTTTGCCATAGCCCCACGCGTAGTTCGCCTGTTGATCCTTGGGCACGCGGATGAAGGTGTGCGTCATGTCCAGTGGCTTGAAGACGTGTTCGGTGACGAGCGTTGAGAAGTCACCATGCATGGCGCGTGCGGTGATCCAGCCGAGCGCACCGATACTGACATTCGAATAGGTACGCACGGTGCCGGTCGGCTGCGCCGGCTTCCACGCCTTGAAGTACTGCAGGATCTGGTCGGTGTTGCGAATGTCGTCGGGGACTTGAAGCGGCATGCCGCCGGTGGTGTGCGTGCCGAGGTTCAGTAGCTTCACGTCGCCGAAAGGGGTGCCGGCGAGTTCAGGCAAGAAGCGACTGGTTTTGTCGTTGAGTGAGAGCGCGCCGGTGTTTTGCGCGTAGGCGGCGAGCGTAGCCGTGAACGTCTTGCTGACCGAGCCGATTTCGAACAGCGTGTCTGCCGTTACCGGTTTCTTGGCGGCTTTGTCCGCCATGCCATAGTCGAAGACGTAGGTCTGGCCGTCAAAGACGATGCCGATCGCCATGCCGGGAATGTTCTGCCGGGCCATGAGCGGGGTAATGGTCTTGTCGACGAGCGATTTGATTTCCGCTTGCCGGGGATCGGTCGAGACCGCTGCGC
>JARLJF010000202.1 GCA_031291335.1 Pandoraea sp.
TGCCGGAAGACGCCGCGACCGCCGACACGCGTTACAGCGAGTTTGTGAAATCTGCCTATCGCGAGGCGGACATCGACACCATCGGGCAGATCCGGGCGCTCGCCGAGCAAGGCGCACTGGGCTAAACGGCCCTTCACAAGCCACTTGCCGGACGATAGCGTCCACCGTCCGGCAAGTCATCAATTAGCCGATATCTATTCAATCAAGAATAATCATAGTCAAATTCAAATACAAATGGGAATGATTCTCATTTAATATCCATCTCACAGTCAGCCACACGGATTAGCGAGATGACCGCAAGCCACACCACTGCCCGCCAGACCCCGCCCGCCACGGCACCGCGCCGCACCTTGTCGGTGTCGCGTACGCAAGTGGCCAGCCCGGCGGCAGACAAGCCGGCCCACGCCACAGGCCGTGTGCTGACGAGCGATCACTTGCTGCAAGGCACGCAATGCGTGAACATCCTGCACAACGGACAGACGTACCAGTTGCGCGCCACGCGTTACGGCAAGTTGATCCTGACGAAGTAAGACGTTGAAGTAATCACGAATTTTGGCGGCGGCATGACCACGACCGTGCCGCCACCTTCACCGAGTTTTGTGGGGACCACCTCGCCTAAGAGGTGTTTGGCAGTAGCCAGCGAACGCAACGCGATCCCATGTAGTTACGGCAAGCCCCTCTCTACCTGCGTTGCGCGCCAGCCAAGCCGCTTTTTTTGTCCATCCACATCGGGTTTCATTGATGTTCTCCTCGTGGCCCAACCTGCCAAGCCTCAGGTGGGGCCATCCGGCCTGACAAGCCTTTGACCCGTCCTCTCGGACGGGTTTTCTTTTTGTGCGCCGAAAAAAAAAGCATCGCCGACTTTCATCGGCGATGCTTTTCTCTTTCCGGCACCGGGTCGAGACCCGGACGGGCGACGGCCCGATCAGGCGCCCTTTACGGTCGCAATGCCAGCGCGCGCGATCTGCGCGTCCTGCGCCGACTTCACGCCCGACACGCCCACCGCGCCAATAACGTTACCGTCCACAACGATGGGCACGCCACCTTCGAGCATGGCGGTGTTCGGTGCGCTCAGGAACGCAAAGCGGCCACCATTGATCATTTCTTCGAACGCACCGCTTTCGCGGCGGCCGACCGCCGAGGTCTGGGCCTTGCCCAGCGACATCATCGCGGTGCTGGGGGCAGCGCCGTCCATGCGATGCAGCGACAAGGCGTGACCACCGTCGTCGACGATCGTGATGCACACATTCCAGCCGTTGGCGGTGGCTTCGGCCACAGCGGCGGCGTTGATCTTCTGCACGTCTTCAACGCTCAGAACTGCTTTCGTCTTCATACGTCTCTCTCGTTTAGGGTTGGCAATTCAGGGAGCCTCGCCGACGCGTGACTCCGGACAATCAATCTCTCCTGCCGACGATGCCAGCGTTTCGTGACATCTCCCGGACACGGCAACGGTCAGTGCCCCACCGCCAGGCCCATCCATTCGCGCAACGCCTGATGCGTGGTGCGCAGGCCACCGACGGTCGGCCACCAGCCAGGAATGGCATCCGGCTCGAACGCGTTCGCGTTACAGCACGGCGCGGGTACCACCGTGATTCCGGCACGTTCGAACTGGTCTCGGGCGCGGCGCATATGCCACGAGCTCGTGACCAGATACACGCGCGACACACCGACGTTGGTCAGCATACGCGCGCTGAAAATGGCGTTTTGCGCCGTGTTCAATGACTGCGCTTCGATCCAGCGCACCGGCACACCGAATTCATCGGTCGCGATTTGCGCCATCACGCGCGCCTCGACCACCTCGCCCGTCGGACTACCGCCGGAGACGAGCACGGGCAACTGTGCACGGCGTGCGAGAAACGTGCCATATCGCACGCGAGCCAGCGTGGCATCGCTGGCATCTGCGCCGTCTTCGCGGCCGAATTCCGGCGCGTGACGGGTCGCGCCACCGCCGAGTATCACCACCGCCTGTGGCAGCTTCGCTGCAGCCCCCGGTGCCTGACGCGCGACATCGAGCGCCTTGAGGTCGATCGGGGTTCCCACCTCGAGTGCATGGGCCACTTGCCGGCCAAACCAAGGCATTGCCTGCACCCAGAGCGCCAATACGGCGATGATCGCCAGCGTCTTGCCCACGCGCGGGCAGCGCCGCCAGACGATGAGCGCGAACCCTGCGAGCACCAGCACATTGACCGGTGGCAGAAACAGGCTGACGAGGAGGTTGCGGGCAAGCCAATCGATGGGCATCCGGCGAGTGTACTGGACTGCACTGCGGAGTGCACCCTTTCTCTATGACGTTTCCCGTCCGATAGGGCTTGGACGTGCCCTCATGGGAAAAGCCGGGGCCGAGCGCCCTGATTTCGGCAAGAGCAAGCCCAAACAAAAACGCCCGTGCGAGCGCACGGGCGTGGAGAAGCGAGGAAGTACCGGCAACAATCAGGCCAGCAAGCTACGCAGCATCCATGCGTTCTTCTCATGCAGTTGCATGCGTTGCGTGAGCAAGTCGGCGGTCGGCTCGTCCGACGCGGCGTCGACGATGGGGAAGATGCCACGCGCGGTGCGCGTCACGGCTTCCTGCCCTTCGACCAATTGACGAATCATCTCTTCGGCCACCGGCACGCCTTCGGCCTCGGGAATCGACGACAGCTTAGCGAATTCCTTGTACGTCCCCGGTGCCGGATAGCCCAGCGCACGGATACGCTCGGCAATCTGGTCGACGGCCAGCGCGAGTTCGTTGTACTGCCCTTCGAACATCAGGTGCAGCGTGTTGAACATCGGACCGGTCACGTTCCAGTGGAAGTTGTGCGTCTTCAGGTACAGCGTGTAGGTGTCGGCCAGCAGATGGCTCAATCCTTCGACGATACGCTTGCGATCCTTGTCGCTGATGCCGATGTTCACGCTGGCCACGTTGTTTTTCTTTGCCATGGTTTGACTCCGTTTGCTGTGGCGTCCTCTTCGTCCGTCCGAGGACACACTGAAATGAAAATGCCGCCAGATGCCGAGGCATGTCCCGGCTTCCTGTCCCCCGGGGGTCCCTGCTCCCGAGCGCAGCAGGCAGCGTTCGAGTTTATCGGGATCGTGTGACGATCCCGGGCACACTCAGGTGTGACGCGCCATTTCGTTCGATGTTCCGCACAGGCCCGTCTCCGTACTTTCCTCCAGACGTTCGCCGCGACATTCCGGTTACACTGCGCGCATCCCCCCTGCACTGATGCCGCAGACTCCCTCTACCACCAGTCGATGCCCACCCATGCCGCCGGAACCTCACGCGTGAGCGCCGCCGCGAACGACGCTTCGAACCCCGCTCAGCCCGCCCTGCCCCCGCTACCCCGCCAGTTGCTGGTGACGCCCGACGTGGCATCGCGCACGCAGATCGCCGCGTTTGCGTCGCAGCTTGCACAGGCCCTCGCGCGCGGCACGCGTCTCGTTCAACTTCGCAATCGATCGCTCGACGCCGACGGCTACCGCGCGTTGGCAGAGAGTGCGTTGGCATTGACGCATGCCGCAGGGGCGCAACTCATCCTCAATCCGCCACAAGACGTTGCGGACCGCTGGCTCGACGCCGCAAACGGCAAGCACGCCAGCACCGTGCCGCAGGCCGATGGCTGGCATCTGACCAGCGCGCGGCTCATGACGTGTCACGCACGTCCGGCAGGCTGGAGGCTCGTGAGCGCCGCCTGTCATGACACCGCACAACTCGCCCAAGCCACGCGTCTGGGGCTCGACTTCGTGACGCTGTCGCCGGTGCTCGCCACCGCGACGCATCCCGATGCCACGCCGCTCGGCTGGCCCGCGTTCACCGCACTGGCCGCGCAAACCTCGCTGCCGGTCTTTGCCCTCGGTGGCATGCGCGCCGACACGCTGACGATCGCACGTCACGCCGGGGCCTACGGCATTGCCGCAATACGTGCCTTCTGGCCATCGGCCTGACGCATCCCGCGAACGCGCTCGAGAATGCCTGCGCGGGGACGGTGTCAGACCCGCCCCCGCTGACTTGCTGACTGTCTTGCGCTGACATCGGTCAGCGCTCACGCGACACCTGCGCGTTACTTCACCAACGCCTTGCGTGCCGCGATCACCCCTTGTGCGTAGGTCGCATCGATCTTGGCGAAGTGACCGATCTGACGCTCGGCCACATCGTCCGGCACACCGTGCATGGCGGCGGCGATATTGCCGAACAGCCGCGACTTCTGCGCATCGTCGAACAAATTGAACAACGCGCGCGGCTGCGAGTAGTAGTCGTCATCTTCGCGATGGTCGAAACGATCGGCCACGGCGCCCACGGCTTGCGGCGGCTCACGGAACTCCGGCTGCTCGGCAAACGCGCCGTACCGATTCGGCTCGTAGTTCGGCGTACTGCCCAGATTGCCATCCACACGCATTGCGCCATCGCGGTGGAAGCTGTTGTGGAACGGGCACTTCGGTGCATTGACCGGAATCGCGCCGTGATTCACACCGAGGCGATAACGCTGGGTGTCACCGTACGAGAACAGACGCCCCTGCAACATGCGATCCGGCGAGAA
>JARLJF010000203.1 GCA_031291335.1 Pandoraea sp.
GCATGCATTCGGCGCGGCCTCACGTCGTGCGTATGAACCGCCGGTCGATGAGCGTGGTGTGGCATTGCATGGTGCAATCGTGTCATTCAGCATGTCTCCGATGAGCATTGCTGCGACGTGCCTTTGCGCCATCGCAAGGCGCAACGTTCGCAGCAGAAAGCCAACGCTAACGCGGCACAGCACCGCAAGATTGCTGAAACGAACCGCCGACTTTGGCAGTTTTCACTTCGACACCCGATGCCACCTCATATTTCGGAATCGGACGTATTTTCCAGGAACCTCAGTTGCGTCGTCCGGCGCGCCAATGCTCATGCACGAAACGCGCCACTTCCGCGCGCAACTCCCGGTCCTCCGGCGCGCCCATGAATCCACCGTGCGGCATGGCCTCGAAGACATGAAGCTCACAGGCCACCTGTGCGCGACGCAGCGCCCGGTGCATTCGCACCGCGTTCGACAGGAACAGATCGCGCGTGCCGCTCTGAATGAACGTCGGCACGAAGCCTTGGGTGAAGTCGCCGAACAGCGGCGACAAATACGGATCGGCCAGATCGGCCCCGGCCGCATACAGCAGGTTGTTCGACATCAGCGACCGGGGAAGCAGCACGTCGACCCGTTGGTTCAATTCGAAGCTGTCACCCGACTCGGTCAGGTCGACTTCCGGTGACAGCAGCACCAGTGCCGCCGGTAGCGCGAGTCCTTCATCTCGCGCGCGCAGTACCATCGCGGCCGCGAGATTCGCGCCTGCCGAGCGGCCACCGACCACGATGCGACTCGACGCATAGTCGTTCAGCAAACGACGGTACACCGCGAGGCAATCATCGAGCGCGGCCGGGTAAGGATGCACCGGCGGCATGCGGTAATCGATGCCCCAGCAGCGCACGCCGAGCTGATCGGCTTGCATTTGCGCGCCGATACGGCAGACGTCGCCGCCGCCGAACACCAGGCCGCCGCCATGCAGGTCGACGTACACGACATCGTCCGCCAACGGGTCTGCGGGCGTCGCAATGTGCACTGTCGCGTCACCGATCCGCAAGGTCTCGACGGACGACCGCAACTGACCGGCGTATTGCGCCATGGCGGCGCCGTACTGGGCATCCGCCGCGGCCTTGAAGCGCATCCAGCCATCGAAATCGTCCGGATGGGGCGGCGTGTGCAGCGCATTGAACGGAACACCGTCCGCGTTGACCAGACGCCGCAGCGCCGCTTGGGCCTCGGCACTGATGCTGCGAGGAAAAGGGATGTCGCGCGCGGGCACCCGCACGCCGTCAACAGGCGTGTTCATGAACAACGATTCCGTGAAATGAAGCGAAGTGAGGACGTCCGGCGCGAACTATTGCGCCTCGGGCGTCGAAGGCCAGTGCTGGAGCGACACGTGAAGCGCGTCCAGACTGCGGCGCCAAGAGACTTCGGCAGCGGGCTTGCTGTGAGAAAAGCCCGTCGCCAGCTCCAGCGTGATGTAACCCATGAAGAAGCCACCGAGGAAACGCACGGCGTGCACTTGCTCGGCGTCGGGAAGACCGTAGCCACGCAGTACGGCGCGGATCAGTTGCGTCAGCTTCGGGCCGGCGCTGGCGGCGGCCTGCTCAGTGGTGAGCGGGTGACGTGCTGCGGTAAAACGTCCGGGATGACGTCGGGCATAGTCGCGATGCGCATCGGCCAGCGCTTGTAGCGCATCCTTGCCTGCGAGCCCCGCCATCGCCTGGGCGGCTGCATCGGCCAGTTGCGAGAGTGCGAGCATCGCGATCTGGCACTTCAGTGCATCCAGATTCTTCACGTGCGAATACAGACTGGCGAGCCGCACGTCGAACTTGCGCGCGAGGGCCGCACCGGTCAGATGCTCGAAGCCGATCTCATCCGCCAATTCGGCCCCGCCCTCCACCAACCGTTCCACCGTCAAGCCGGCTCTGACCATCACGCTCCCCCGAATCAATTCCTAATGAATTATGCTATTTACCTAATGATATTAGGAAATGCTGATGCGAGCAAGTCAGAAGTGCTTGGCTAGACGGAATGCGGCGCTCTGCACCGTTTGCGCTTCGGCCCGGCGCAGGCTGTACTCGGCGCGCAGTTCCAGCCCCTTGGCCGAAAGGAGTTCTACGCCCGCCGTCAGATTTCCGTAGACGGTCGGTTGCGACGACGTGATCTGGAAGGGTGCCACCGGGAACTGCACGAGTCCGACGTCGACGCTGACACTGCCCTTCGGCGTGAAGCTTGCCCCGAGCGACACATAGGGCCGTACCGTCACGCCGTGCCAATCGAAGCGTCCGCCGACCTCGACCGTGGGACTCACGACCACCGACGTGCGCCCTTGTGACGCAACAGCGAGATCGAAAACGCCGCCGCCCGACTCTCGATACGCGGCCGTGTGGTCATAGACCACGTCGACATCGGTGTAGGGCTTTACGTACCAGCCGGTGTAGTTCAGTTGGTAGGACAGTCGCGTGCGGGCACCGACGAAATACGCGTTGGGCCGGCTGGTCGCCACGGCGAATGCTTCCGGGTAGTCGATAGTGCGGTTCTGCGTTCCTGATTCAAAACCGCCTAGCATTGCCAGGGCGACCTGCCACGGCCCCATTTGATGCTTGAGCGTCAGGCCGCCGCGAAAGCCGTCGCTCGACACCTGAAGCGATTGATCGGACGAGCGCGCGTGCGTCGTGACATAGCTTGCCGAGCCGCCCACGAACCAGTCGGGCAAGAATTCCTTTTGCACGCCGAACTGCCACGTCAGTTGCTGACTGCGAAAGCCGCTGTCGTCGGACGTGTCGTATCGATCCGCGCGCGTGCCGATGACGCGCCCCCACACGCAACTGCCTTCGGTCATGCGCGTGCCGGCGTTCACGAATTGCGGGCAACTCATCAACCGGTTCAGGAAGTCGTAGTTCTCGTGCCCGCGGCTACCGGCGCGCATGAGCGACGCGCTGGCCGACACCGTGTCGAGCGTCTTTTTGTACGACGTGGCGTTGGTCGAGCTGACGAACGGCTGAAACAGCGGCCCGGCGTCGAGACGCCCGAGTTCCCAAATGTTCTGAAGATAATTCGCGAAGCTCGATTGATTGGCGTTGAGCGGCGCACCTTGCGGCTTGAAGTTGGCGTCCACGGCGACCATCGGGTCGCTGGTGCCGCCTTTCGCATCCTTCGACAGGAAGTTGAAGACAATCGCCGGACTCAGCACGGTCGTCGTCGACGTGGATGGCACAACGTCGAAGTGCGCGATGTTGAGCCAGATGTTCTTCACCGGGTTGTGCAGGATCGGCACGACAATGCCGCCATAGCTCGACGCATTGGTTACGGAGAGGAAGTCGCTCCGGCCGTTGGTGAAATCGACGTCGGGTGCGTAGGTGCCGGTCTGTTGCAGCGAGCCGGTGAGCACGGTCGTGGTGTAGCCGCGCGGGCCTCCCGGGCTCAGGACACCGGCATTATTGAGCGTATCGATGTTGAGGATGGCGCCGCTTCGCAGCTCACCTCCGGTCTGATTATTGAAGACGCTGGCCGGCCCGAGTTGCACATCGCCCTGAACGATGCCGGTATTGTTCACAACGGTGCGAGAGAGCGTCTTGATTGCCGTTTTCGCGGCAATACTGCCGGCGTTGTCGATGGAGACCGTGCCGGTATTGACAGCGAGCACCCCGATCCCCGACGCGGCATTGGCCGTCACACTGGCGCGCTCGGCGACGGATATCGTGATCGGTGCCGCCTCGGGATTGCTGCCGCCGCTGCCGCCGCTGCCACCGTTATCCCCGCTACCGAGACTGAACGCTGCGATTGCGGGCGACCCTGCCCCCATCGCGCTGACCGAAGCGCCCGGCACCAGTCCCACGGACACCGCGCCGCCTGCGTTGCCCTGCCGGTACGCGGCGCTCTTGATCAGAATGCCGCTATCCGACAGCACCCCGCCGCCGCCAAGACTCATGGCGAGAATGCCGGGCGCGTTGACGCCCGTCGTGCTGATGCGACCCGCGACGTACAAGTCGACGCTGCCACCCGCCCCATTGCCGGCGTTGGTGGTGGCGGTAGCGTACGTCGTCGCAACGTTGCCGAAGTTGAACGACGACAGATCCCCTGCGATGCCCCCGCCGTTGCCGACGCTCTGCGCGAGCACGCCGGCCGCACCATTGCCGGACGTCTGGACTTGCCCGATAACGTTGACGCTAACGGCGCCGCCGTCGTTGATATGGGTGCCATCGGTCGTATTGCTCGTGGCATTCAGCGCCACCTGACCGGCCGACGTCGTCAGGCCTGCGATGCCGCCACCGCCGCCGACACTCTGCGCAACGATGCCGTGAGCGTCCTGTCCGGACGTATTGATCAGCGCATTGCCGCCGATCATAAGGGTCACGGCGCCGCCTTTGCCCCCCGCGTTGCCGGTCGCGCCAAGGCCCAGATTGGTCAATGGCAACGCCATCGCCGCATTGCCCGTCGTCAGCGCGAGATAGCCGCCACCGCCGCCCACGCTCTGCGCCAGCACGCCGAACGACAGCGCCCCGCTTGTCGAAATACGCGCGGCGATCTGATTCGACAATGTGCGACCGTCGCCGACGTTCACGGTCACCGCGCCAGCGTCGGCGCGCAGTCGGGCTGCGCCTGTTGAAACGCTCCCGAGCGTGATCGCCGGCCCCGCGATGAGCGCGCTCGCCGGGTCGCTCGCGGTCAGAGACCCGGCCCCGCCGCCGCCGCTCACGCTCTGCGCGAGAATGCCGTGCGAGAGCACACCCTGCGTTGCGATCGTGCCGGTGTGCGTGACGGTGACATTGCCGCTCGACATCGGAATGAAGGCCAGTCTATTGTCAAGCGTGGTACCCAGATGGATCGACGGTGTGGCACGTGCAGCGCCGTCAGCGAGCGTGGTCGACGCACTGGTCATCAAACCCAGCGTTGCCGTGCCACCGCCGCCGGCAAGACTCTGCGCCAGAATGCCGGTCGAATCGTTGCCTTGTGTGCCGATGTAGCCGCCGTTCGTCACCTGAACCGTACCGGGCGAACCCGCGTGGTTCGTCAACCCACTGAGTTCCGCGCCGAGACTCAATGACAGTGCCGAGCCGGTCGTGGTGCCAAACGAACTCGGCCCGAAGGCGTAGTTCGAGGCGGCTGCATAACCGCCGCCGCCGGCCACGCTTTGCGCGAGGATGGCTGGGGAGCTATCGCCTTGCGTGCGAATGTCACTGCGAGAATCTCCGGTATCGACGGTCACGGCGCCACTGTCGCCGTCGGTGCCGCCCTTGCTTCCTACGCTCACATTGACGTTATGTTGTCCCGACGCCAGATTCGAGCCCAGCAGATCGACGATCCGGTTGATCTCGTCAATGATTCCCGGCGCCTCCTTGGGGGCCCAGTTATGGACGAGGACATCGAGACTCTGCGTCGTCGAGACACCCGCGCCCCCGCCCCCGCCGATGCTCTGCGCGATGATGGCGGGCGAGGCATAACCTTGCGTGTCCACGTGCCCCGTGTTCTTCACGGTGACCGCGCCGCCGTTACCACCGTTGCCGCCGTTGCCGCCGACGGCCACGTTCGTACCGACGTTCGGAGACACCTGAAAATAGCTCGCGATCTTTCCTGTGAGCGTGCCATACAGCGCGTCGATACTCGACATCAGGCTGGAGAGGCTCGTTGACGTTGCCGTCCCGCCATGTCCACCGCCGCCGCCGATGCTCTGCGCCACGATAGCGCCAGCGCCTTCCCCTGACGTTCCTACCGTGCCGTCGTTCTCGACGCTCACCGCGGCGCCGCTACCGCCGGTCGCGCCGCTGCCTCCCACACGTACGTCGACGCCCAGCGTCAGTGATCCGCGCGAGATGGCGCCCGGGCCTGGCTTCTCGCTGTCCAGCCATTCCGTGATTTGCTTGAGCAGACCGAGTGCATTACCAGGGCCGCCCAGCGTGGCGTTAAATGATTGTGCCGTCTCCTGCTGGACACTACCGCCAGCGCCCCCGCCGCCGCCTACGCTTTGGGCGAGCACGCCTACCGAGTGGTCGCCACTCGTGACAATTTGGCCATCGCTCTCATTGGTGACAGTCACCACGCCGCCATTCCCGCCGTGGCCCCCTGTACCGCCAATGGTGGCGCCGGCACTGATGTTGAACCGGCTACCGTTCGCCGCAATGGCCGTGGTTCGCAACGGGGCGGCAGCACTCCCCCCAGCGCCGCCCCCGCCGCCGACACTTTGCGCGAGCAGGCCGTAGCTTTTCGCGCCTTGCGTGGTGATGATATTGGTGGCATCGATACCGACGCTGCCGCCATCTCCCCCCCCTTGGCCATACCGCCAATCGTGACGTGGGGACTGAGCGTCGCTGTCGGTATTTCCGGGCCGAGATCGGGTGCGATGGTGACCTGCGACGAACTGGCAAAGCCACCGTAGCCACCACCGCCGCCAAGACTCTGTGCGACCAGTCCGCTACTCATCGCCCCCGAGGTGGTGATAGTGCCGCCGTCGTAGAGCATCGCGAAGACGTCTCCCCCATTGCCGCCGCCCCCGCCGTTGCCGCCATGACTGACCGCGCCCCCGAGTCCTACCCCAACGGCGGCCGCCGTCGACGTGCCGCCCGCGCCACCACCGCCACCAATGCTTTGCAGCACAATGCCGCTCGCGTCAGCGCCTTGGGTCGATATGTCGCCCATCTGTTCGAGAGAGACGTGCCCGCCCGAGCCACCGGGGCCACCTCGCCCCCCCATGGCGACAGAGAAGATCACGCCCGTAGCGTTGGCGTCGCCGCCATATCCGCCACCACCGCCGATGCTCTGCACCAGCATGCCGCCGCTTTGATCGCCGGTCGTCGCAATCACGCCGGAGTTCAGGGCGTGAAGATTGCCGCCCTCGCCGCCACTCCCGCCACTGCCACCGCCGATGAACATCTCGCCGTTGCTGGCGTTGGCGCTGCCCCCGCCGCCCCCTACCGCGTGCGCGACAATGCCCGGTGCGGCGTTGCCCGACGTCCGGATGGCGGCGTCGCTGGCGTTCGCCACGTCGACGGCAAGCCCGCTGGTGCCGCCGCCTGCACCGCCGTTTCCCCCTGAGCCCGAAGCGCCGGCTTCGCCACCGCTGCCCCCCGTGCCGCCGACAACGGACGCGAAAATCCCCATGGCGCCGGCGCCTCGTGTGGTGATCGCGCCGTCGTTCTGAATAGTGATGTTGCCGGGGGCGCCGCCGGCCCCGCCGTCGTGCCCGAAGCTCCAGGTGCCTGCGCCGCCGTCGCCGCCGTTCCCACCGATGCTGTACGCGGCGATGCCAATCGAGTTGGTCCCGGACGTCGTGATGGAAGCACCGTTCTGAATGCTGACGTTCCCCGCGTTGCCGCCATCGGACGCGCGCACATTCGGGCCAACGCCTTTCGGCCCGCTCCCGCCCACCGAACGCGCCAGAATGCCGACCATGTTCTGTCCGCTCGTCGTGATGCTGCCGTCGCTCACGTTGACGGAGGCGCTGTCGGCCGATCCGCCGCGTCCTGAATAAGTGTGACCGCCCCATTCGCTTTCGTTGTCACCGAAACCGCCTTGTCCGCCAAGCGATTCGGCGCGTACGCCGGCGCCGTTTGTGCCGACGACGGACACCGAGCTGTTGCCCTGCATAACGACGCTTGCCTGGCCTGCGTTGCCGCCATTGCCGGCGTCGCGTTCGTTATCGGTGTCGGGGAATTGCGGTACGGCGCTTCGCTGGCCGTTGCCGCCTATCGATTGCGCGGAAAGCCCGACATCGACAGCGTTCACGCTCGTGCCGTCGACCGTCAGGCGTGCGAAATGACCGTCCGCACCGCTGCCGTAGCCCTTCGAGCGGTACCCGTAGAGTCCTCCGTCACCGCCTTTGGACAAGACATAGATGCCTAACGTCGTGCTGCTCACCGTGCTGTTGCGCACGACGAAGTCGACGATGCGACCAAATCCGCCGTTGCCGCCCCAATGGTTAAGACTGGAAAGATCACTGCTGTTGCCACCGTTGCCGCCGCTCACGTCGACGCCAATGCCGGGGCCGCCGGTGGCACGAATGTTCAGGCCGGTGACGGTTTGCTCGACGTCCTGAACGGCGGGCCTGCCGTCGAACCCGTTGCTATCCGAACAGCAACCACCGTCGGCGCCTCGATAGTTGAGAAAGTACGAACCGGATTGCGCGAAGGCCGGCCCGGCGAGCATGAGGCTGGTAACGCCGACGATCGTGCGAAGCCGCAACGGCGGCCGGCGGCGGCCACCGTTGCCCACATCATCCGGTGCCGGTGCTCCACCGATTACGTTTGATTGTCTTCCCCTTGCCTTGCCCATTCCCCTTGCCCTCGTGACCCATGGGCCCCGGCGGCGCAACGGTGATGTGCGAGTCGCGGAACGGCCCCAGTGTTCTGCCAGATCTTGTTTTGTCTGGTACGCCGAGTTTCCCGTGGGCGTGCGCAGTGGCGTTAGTCAGCGAGTCTCGGGATTTAGTCGATATGTCACGCAGGGCGGCATCCGGCGGCTGAACGTCGCATAAGCTTGAAGCGCGTCGATGCACACGCAAGTCACGCCGACGTCACCGCTTCGGCGCTATGCTTGCGAGCTTAGCTTCCCAATCCCTTATGTTCGATCCGTTGAAAACCGATAACGAGGCCACCTTCGGCTTGTCCGCCACGCACCCACGCGCCGCACTCGAGGTGCTGCGCGTATTCCTCATGCTGGGGCTGACCAGCTTTGGCGGCCCGGTGGCCCACATCGGCTACTTCCGGCGGGAATTCGTGGAGCGCCGTCGCTGGCTCGATGATGCGGGCTTCGTGGATCTGGTGGGGTTATGTCAGTTTCTGCCCGGCCCCGCGAGCAGCCAGGTCGGCTTTTCCATTGGCTTGCTGCGCGCCGGTTGGCTGGGTGGCATCGCCGCGTGGTGCGGGTTCACGTTGCCCTCCGTGCTGTTGCTTCTCGGATTCGCCATCGTGGCGCCGCATCTCGGCGGTCCGGTCGGCGACGGCGCGCTGCATGGGCTCAAGCTCGTGGCGGTTGCCGTCGTGGCGCAGGCGGTCTGGGACATGGCAAGGCGGTTATGTCCGGACGCGCGCCGTGCCGGCATCGCGCTGGCCGCCATCGTCATTCTCGCATTCGCGACGACCCGGTTCGCCCAGCTCATCGTGATTCTGCTCGGTGCGGGGCTGGGTTACGGACTGCTGCGCTCGGTCGACCCACTGACGGCGCCGCCGTCGGCATCACCACATCGATTCCGCGTCTCTCGCATGGCGGGTGGCGTCGCGCTTGTACTCTTCGTCGCGCTGCTGACAGGGCTTCCGGTGTTGCACCATGTCGTCGGCGGACGTGAGGTAGCGGTGTTTGACGGCTTCTACCGGGCCGGCGCATTGGTGTTTGGGGGTGGCCATGTGGTGCTGCCGCTGCTTCAGGAGCAGACCGTCGCCACGGGATGGGTGACGGCGAACGACTTCCTGGCGGGCTATGGCGCCGCGCAGGCAGTCCCGGGGCCGCTCTTCACGTTCGCGACGTTTCTCGGGTGGCTATCGGGCGGCCCGGCGCATCCGTGGCTGGGTGCGGCGCTGGCGACGGCGGGCATCTTCCTGCCCGGACTGCTGCTCGTCATCGCCGCGCTGCCCCATTGGCAGAGGTTGCGCGAACGGGCGTCGACCGCGGCAATGCTCGCCGGGGTGAATGCGGCTGTCGTGGGGATTCTGGCCTCGGCGTTGTACGCGCCGGTGTGGACGAGCGCGGTACACAGCGCTGCCGATTTTGCGATTGCCGCCGTCGCATTCGTGCTGCTGACGCGATGGAAAGCCCCGCCGCTTGCCGTGGTCGCGTTATGCGCCATTGCAGGAGCGGCAGGGCTTGCCTGACGAGCCGTGACGCTTACTGGGCGTCAGACACGCGCTCGATGTGCAAGCGTTCCACCGATTTCGCCGCACGATTCACGTCAGCCGCGTCATGCCACAAAGGCTTGCGTCCGAATGACGTGTACATCTCCAACTGATCGGCGTAGTGCGGCGAGCGTGTGCCATCGGGTGCGATGAAGCCGCTCTGGCCCGGCGCGACCACGTCATATGCGCTCACCTTGCCTGCACCGCCCTTCGGGCCGAAGACAATCAGGTCATTCTCCGTCCCCCGGTTCATGTAGACCGGCGTACGGGCCGCTTCTGCGGCATTCGCCTGTGGCACACCGAAGAAGTTGTTCGCACGGAACGTCAGCGGCACCGTCGGTGCACGCCACGCCGACATGTCCGGCCCGAGCTTCGCCTTGAGTGCGGTGATCGTGTCGTCGAGTGCCGCGAGGATCACGTCGTCCTGACGCTTGCCATCGAAGATGTCGAAGGTTTGCGGCACGCCCGCCTTGTCGCCACGCAGCGCTTCATAGAGCACCTTGCTGCCGTTGCCGATATTGAGCGAGCCGGTCGGACCGTCCTGAGGCGCGGCATACCCGCTCGCCAGGAACCACTTGTCGTACGGCGCGGGCACGACTTGGCCCAGCGTGCGCTTGAGCATGGCGCTCAGCCATGCGTCCATGATGGCCGGGCCGGCCGTATCGTAATGGCCGGTGTGCTGCGGGTCGCGGCTCAAGCCGTTCCAGGTGGTCAACTGCGCGGCGAGTTGGCGTCGCGCATCGGTCGCCGGCAGGTTGGCCGTGGCGCGTTCGATGAACGGCAGGAAGTGGCGACGATTGACGTCCACCGCACTGGTGTCCTTCAGGATTTGCCACATGTCGTCGACGCTCAGCTTGTCGTGCGCCTCGATGCGTTGATCGATTTCGACGACGCGGTCGGCGCCGCCCCACACGAACGCAAACAGATCGCTCGCCGGATAGCCCTTTTGCGGCGAGTTGTTCCAGTTGGCGATCCAGCCCTGCTTCGGGTTATAGACCTTCGGATTGGTCGAGAACGGCAGCAAGCCCTTCCAGTCCCACTCTCCGGTGCCGGGCACGGGCAGGCGCGGATCATGTCCCGGCTGACGCGAAGGATACGCCCCCGTGTGAACGTAGCCGATATTGCCCGCCACGTCGGCGTAATACCAGTTGATGGTGAGCGCGTGACGCGACGCCTGCGTCGTCCACGACTTCCAGTCCCGGGCCTGTGCCTGATGCGTCCAGGCAAGCAGCGACTGCACTTCGAGGCCGTCCCATGCGCGCGCCTTGGCGTAGGCGATGGGCTGCTTCGCGTCGCGCTGCATGACAATGCCGTGCACCGTGCGATAGACCTCCTGCACGACCGGTTCGGCCCCCTTCACCCGAATGATCTCGACGCGCTTCTCCATGTCGTGCCACTGCCCCTTGTGGAAGTAGCGATTCGGATTGGCGGGGTCGAGCTTTTCGGCGTAGATATCGATGTCGTCACCGAAGCCTGCTGTCGAGCCCCACGAGATTTTGCCGTTGTGACCGAAGAGAATGCAGGGATAGCCGAACGGCGTGTTGCCGACCAGATCGAAGCCCGCGCCGTGCAAGCCGATGCCGTACGTGTAGGCCGGTGCGAACCAGCCGAATTGCGGGCCGTTGAGCATGATCGCGCGGGCGTCGCGCGCCTTGTTCTTGCCGACGATCCACATATTGCTTGTCGTCGGAAAACCGGCGAGACCGGGTTGGCCCGATGCGGCGAATTGCGCGAGCATCGTGGCGGCGTTCGTCTCGGTGTCCTGATGCAGCAGTGCGCCGTCGCTGCCACGCGCCAGACGGGCGAACATCGGCGCGGGGCCGTCGTAACGGGCGAGCGGTTGCATCGGCGCGCCGGCATCGGGGCCGACCTTCACCGGGTAGACGCCTTCCGAAGCCGGCACCGTCGAAGGCGCGTCGGGATTGACGATCCACTTCAGTTCGTTGAACAGCGCCATGCCCTTCTGAGCGCCGTACTTGTCCTTGAGTGCCGTGACCAGCGCCAGATTGTCGATCTCGCTCGTGGCGTCGGAGAAGCGATTGGCCATCGTGCCGACGAAGACCATGGCGACGTCGAAAGCGTCCCAGTTCGCGGGCTGGAAGCCGAAGTCACTGAATTGCTTCGGCATGCGCGTGCCGGGTTGCGCGCGAATCTGCGCGATCCACGCGTTCATACCGGCGGCGTAGCCGTCGAGAATATCGCGCTCGCGCTGCGGCAGATCTGCCAGTTGACGACGGATCGAGGCTGGCCAGTAATTGCCACGGATCGACTTGTCGAAGTCGACGAATTTCTCGCCCAACACTTCAGCGACGGTGCCTTGCGTACTACGTCGCGCCATCTCCATCTGGAACAGACGATCCTGCGCAATGGCATAGCCGTAGCCGTAGAACAGCGCGTACGTCGTTGATGCATAGATGTGCGGCACCCCGAATTCATCGCGCTTGATCGTCACGTCGGTGCGCCCCGGGACAGTGCTCGCCTGCGACGCCACCGCAGCGGTGCCGGTGCCATTCCCCCCTGCGGTCGCGGCAGTCGCTGCCATCGGCACCGCCAACGCCAGGCTCAGCAGCGAAGTGGCCAGACATGCGTGCAGCCGTGCGTGGCTGACGTGGGCGTTGCGAGTCCACGGTTGCGCCGACGTCATCACGGCTTCGCGGGGCGAACGAGAAATCAAAGTCATCAATGTCTCCGTAGTTTTTATGAGGGAAAGCGCTTTGAAGCCTAACATGACAAAAACCGACCGGTCGGTTAATTAATTCGACAACCGTTGATATGTTAAGTAATGTCGATCGCTGTTGACCTGCCCCTTGGGGCCGGCCTGACGATGGCGTCAATGGGTCAACACAACGAGGTGAACGATGAGCGATTCCGCAACCCGCCTGAATGCGTCCGATGCGGCGCGACGGCTTGGCGTCTCGAACAAGGCATTGCGGTTGTATGAGCAGCACGGGCTGGTTTTACCGGGCCGAACGGCCGCGGGCTACCGCGTCTATGGTCCCGACGCATTGACGCGAGCCGCTGAAGTGGTAGCACTGCGCGCGTTGGGCTTGAGCCTTGCACAGGTGGCGCGAGTCCTGAGCGGGAGTGATCCGCAACCCTTGGCCTCGGCTTTGGCTGCGCATGAACGCGTGCTCGACGGCGAAATTCGTGAGCGACTTCATCGGTTGGAGAAGGTGCGAAGCTTGCGTGTGGGACTGGCGACTGGTCAGATGCCTGCCGAAGGCGAATTACCGGGTCTCATCGAACAGGCGGCCCCGAGCGTGGCCTTCGAGTTGCCGTGGCCGTGGGGCGGCGAGTGGTTTGAACTGCGCGACATACGACCGCTGAACTACCTTATCGGATCGTTGGGCAGCGGCAAGACCCGCTTGGCGATGCGACTGGCGCAAGCGTTGCCGAATGGCACATTTCTGGGACTTGATCGGCTGGACCAGGGCTGCGCAACCGCTCTGCAAGCCCTGGATCACGATGTGGCGTTACGCACACGCGTCGAGCAGGCGACGACATGGTTACTAGACGAAGGTGCCACCGGGTCTGAGGCGTTGACCGTACTGCTTGTGGCGCTGGAGGCGGAGCGTGCCGGTGCGTTGGTCGTCGACATGATTGAGCAGGACCTTGCGCAGAGCACTCAGGAAGCGTTGATTCGCTACTTGCGCCGGCATACGAAGACGAGGGGGCGACCGCTCTTCATGATGACGCGTTCGTCGGCCATTCTCGACTTGACGGCGGTTGGCCCGGACGAGGCCATCGTGCTGTGCCCGGCGAACCACAGTCCGCCGGTACGCGTGGCGCCCTACCCTGGCGCTCCGGGTTTCGAGGCGGTGGCGACCTGTCTGGCATCTCCTGAAGTGAGGGCGCGAATCGCCGCGCCGCCAGCCTCTGCCTGACGGAACGCGGCGCGTCTGCAAGTGAAATCAGGACGGGTCGCTATCACAGCCTGAGACGGGGGGCGAGCCGGCTTCCGTACGGGAGCGGGCTTGCGTGATGTTGCTGTAGGGGGGCACGTCTTGCGTCAGCCAGACGTTACCGCCGATGACTGAGCCTTGACCGATGGTGACGCGGCCAAGAATCGTGGCACCGGCGTAGATGACGACGTTGTCTTCCACGATGGGGTGACGGGCGAGGCCTTTGCGGGGGTTGCCGTCGTCGTCGGCGGGGAAGCGTTTGGCGCCAAGGGTGACGGCTTGATACACGCGTACGCGTTGACCGAGGATGGCGGTTTCGCCAATGACGACACCGGTACCGTGATCGATAAAGAAGCCTGCGCCGATTTGGGCGCCGGGGTGGATATCGATACCGGTTTCCGAGTGGGCTTGTTCGGCGATGATGCGCGCGAGCAGAGGTAGTTCGAGTCGATAGAGTTCGTGGGCGATCCGGTGATGGATCATTGCCTGGATGCCGGGGTAGCAGATCAGCACTTCGTCGACGCTGCCGGCGGCGGGATCCCCTTGGTAGGCGGCGAGAACATCGCAATCGAGCAGTTCCCGGATTTCCGGGAGTTTGCGGGCGAGTTGCTGGATGGCGGAGTGTGCGCGTTCCTCGATAAGTGCGGCGGTAATCTCGGCGTTGTGACGGGCCTTATAGCGCCATTCGAGCCGGGCTTGTTCCGACAGATCGTTAAGAACGCTGGTAAGGGTATGACCGACGTAATAGTTTTCGCCTTGCTGGTGCAGGTCGAGGGGACCCAGGCGCATGGGGAAGAGAACGCCTTTGAGTCGCGTGACGATTTCTGCGAGGCGTTCACGGGAGGGCAGATCGCGACCGCCGGATTCGAGCAGGCGGCGTTGGCCGTCGCGCCAGCGCAGGCGTGCGGAGTGTAGAGAGGAGACGATGTCGTCGATGTCGAAAGCGGCCACGAGTGGGGACTCCTGAAAAGCGAAAACAGAGACGGCGTAGACGTCAAAAAAATGGGACGCCAAGCGTCAACCAAAGAAGCATAACGGGTTTCCAAAGCACCTGTAGCGATATGGTTTTCCGAACGCGTAGACGAGAAGCCCAACCGAGGCGGAGAAAGAACGGACCGGAGCCCCTTTCTGCAGCGAGTTGGGTTTATGTCTGAGAGGCGGAAAGGGGCTCCGGTCCGTCTGGGGGGAGGTGTTATCGGCGAGTGCCAACCGCTGCGAGCAGCCGTTGACAGAGGTCAAGCGCCGTATCCGGATCAGCAATATTGGCAAATCCCATCAGAAGGCCGTTGCGAGGTGATCCGTGCAATTGCCAGAGGCTTAGGGCGTGCACGGCGAGTCCGAGGGAGTGTGCGGCGTTGGCGAGCGGGGCGTCACCGAGGGGGGCGAGAGAACTGTGGAGATAGGCGAGCGCGTGGATGCCACCGGCTTGGGGTTGTACAAAGAGGTCATCGCCAAACACGTGGTCGAGTGCGTCGACGAGAAAGCCGCGTCGTTCGGCGTACAGGGCGCGCATCTTGCGCAGATGGCGGGCGAAGTGTCCGTGTTCCATGAAGTCGGCGACTGTCGCTTGCACAGAGATCGGGCCAGCGCCACCAAGGAGGCTGGCGGTTTCCCTGAAGCGGTCGATATGCGCGACGGGCACGACCAGATAGGCCAGGCGGAGTCCGGGAAACAGCACCTTGCTGAACGTGCCGGTGTAGAGCACCCGGCTGTTGTGATCGAGGCTTTTCAGTGCGGGGACGGGACGACCGTGATAGCGAAACTCGCTGTCGTAGTCGTCTTCCACGATCCAGGCGTTTTGTTGCCCGGCCCAGTCGAGCAGTGCGAGCCGTCGGGGAAGCGATAGCGTCGCGCCGGTCGGGCTTTGATGGGTGGGCGTCACGATGGCAAAGCGGGCGTTGGCGGCGTGTTGAATGCCGTAACTGACGTCCAGCCCCTCGTCGTCGACGGGGATCGGGGTCAGGCGCATGCCGGCGGCGCGCAGGAACTGACGGGCGAAGAGATAGCCCGGGTCCTCGAACCATCCCTCGTCCCCCGGTTTGAGCAACGTACGGCAGACGAGATCGAGTCCGGCGCGATAGCCCGCTGTCACGAAGACCTGATCCGCCGTGCAGGCGATGCCTCGGGAAATGCCGAGATATGTCGCGATGGCGTGCCGCAACGGGCCGTACCCGGCAGACTCGGGATAGGCCATCGACGGCAGATCCAACGCGCGCAGGTGGCGTGCCGCGAGACGCGCCCAGGTCTTGCGCGGGAAAGCGTCGAGCGCAGGCAGTCCCAGTTGAAACGGCCGGGGCGCGCCCACGGCCATCTGCCCGTTGGCGGGCATGGGCGGTGGCGTCGTCGGTACCTTGAGCGGGGACGGTTCGCCAAGATGTTCGAGACGCGGCGACACGAACGTTCCCGCGGCACCGCGCGGCGAGAAATAGCCCTCGCTCGTCAGCATCTGATAGGCCAGTTCGACCGTGCCGCGCGCCAGATTCAGTTCGCTGGCAAGGCTGCGCACCGACGGCACACGATCGCCGGAGCGAAGTTTGCCCGAGGCGATCGCGTCGCGATAACGCCGGTACAACTGCCAATAAAGCGGTGCGTCTTCACCCGGGCCCGGCTTCAGATACGGAAAGTCCATCGCGATGTCCTATTTATTTCGTCAATTTTTGCCTCTGACGACTAGGACATGATTTTCCTAAAGTGATGACGTTGCGACAAGCCCCCGATCGTTGCAACTCGCTTCACTACCTATTCTGGAGAATTTGCATGAGTACCCTTCGTTTGCCGTATTACACGCTGTCGCCCGACGCCTACCAAGGGTTCGCCGCGACCAAAAAGGCGCTGGAAAAAAGCAGCCTCGGCAAGCCGCTGGTCGAACTGGTGTACCTGCGCGTGTCGCAAATCAACGGGTGCGCGTTCTGCCTCGAAATGCACGCGAAGGCGCTGCGCGCCGGCGGCACCGCGGACTTCAAGATAGACAGCCTCGCCGGATGGCGCGTCAGTTCGCACTACAGCGCACGTGAGCGCGCCGCACTGGCCTGGACCGAATCGCTCGTCGCCATCGATCGTACGCACGCGCCCGATGAAGACTTCGCGCCGCTGCGCGAACACTTCACCGAAGCCGAAATCGCCGACCTGAGCTTCGCCGTCGCCCTGATGAGCGCGTTCAATCGTCTGGCGATCGGCATGCGGCAGTGAGGGCGCGCGCGATACTCGCGGGCCGATGAATCCTTCGCCCGCGTCAAGGGGCTAGGGGTCAGGCGCGCTTCCTGCCCGCGACACGCCTGGGCACCGTGCCCGGCGTGTCCTGACTCTGACGCACCGACGCGAGTACGCGTTGCGCCGCCACCTGGCAGTCCTCTCCTTCAGCACGATGCTCGATGGCATCGATCAGTGTCGACAGGCTGTGCTTCGTTAGCGCCAGATTCCGCTCAAGCGCGTCGATCTCCTCCACCTTGCGACGCAAGACCGCCAGCAGCGTGTCGTGCGGCCACGCGTTCAGATCCGGCGGCAGAATCGAGCGGATTTCCTCAAGCGAAAAACCGGCATTCTGCGCACGTCGAATCAGGTCAAGTCGTGTGAGCGCGTCGTCATCGTATTCGCGGTAGCCGTTGGTTTGCCGCTGCGCACTCGGCAACAGTCCCTGCGCCTCGTAAAAGCGAATCCGCGACGCCGCTACGCCGCTCACCTGCGCCAGTTCCCCGATCTTCATTCGTCACCTCTCGCCGCTTGACATTGAAGTGAACTTTAAGGTTAAGGTCATGCCATCGTCAATTGAAGATTCGAGGCACGGACCATGACACTCTTCACACCCCTGACCCTGCCCAACGGCACGTCGATCCCCAACCGCATTGCCAAGGCAGCCATGGAAGAGAACATGGCAGACGCCGATCACGCCCCGTCCGACGCGCTGCTGCGCCTCTATGACGCGTGGGCGCAAGGCGGTGCCGGCCTGATCCTCACCGGTAACGTCATGATCGACGCGCGCGCCATGACGGGCCCCGGCGGGGTCGTGCTGGAAAACGATGCGCATCTTGACCGCTTCCGCCGCTGGGCGGAGACCGCACGCGCCAACGGCGCGCAGGTGTGGATGCAACTCAACCATCCCGGGCGGCAGATGCAGGCAGCGCTCGGCCAGCCGACCGTGGCGCCCTCGGCCGTCGCACTCGAACTCGGCTCGCTGTCGAAACGTTTCGCCATGCCCAGAGAATTGACCGAGGCCGATATCGCCGACGTCATCGAACGCTTCACCCGCAGCGCGCTGCTGGCAGAGCAAAGCGGCTTCACCGGTGTGCAGATCCACGCGGCGCATGGGTATCTGCTCAGTCAGTTCCTGTCGCCGTTGACCAACAAGCGACAGGACCGCTGGGGCGGCAGCCTGGAGAACCGCGCCCGGTTACTCGTCGATGTCGTGCGCTCGGTGCGACGTGCAGTGACGCCAACGTTCGCCGTGTCCGTCAAACTGAACTCGGCCGACTTCCAGCGCGGCGGCTTTGGGCCGGAAGATGCGCGACGCGTCATCGAACACCTCGCCCCGCTCGGCGTGGATCTGGTCGAGCTATCCGGCGGCAGCTACGAAGCACCGGCCATGCAAGGCGAGGCGCGCGACGGCAGAACGCTCGCGCGTGAGGCGTATTTTCTGGAGTTTGCCCGCGAGATGGTGACGGTGGCCGCCATGCCGCTGATGGTCACCGGCGGCATTCGGCGTCGCGCCGTTGCAGAGCAGGTGGTGGCGAGTGGCACGGCGATGGTCGGCATTGCGACCGCGCTGTCGCTCGATCCGCAATTGCCGAATCAATGGCGCTCAGGCAAGGAGACCGAGCCGCAGCTCAAACCGATACGGTGGAAGAACAAGATGCTTGGCTCGCTGGCGAACATGGCTGTCGTGAAGTTCCAGCTCAAGCGTCTGAGCATCGGACGGTCGACGCATCCGGCCGTGTCGCCCGTGCGGGCGCTCGTCTTGCAACAATTGAACACCGCATGTCAGACCCGACAGTACCGCCAATGGATCGCGCGCGGCGTCGCGCGCTGATCCGTCCTTCGGCTTACTCGAATGCGGGATCGATCGGCACGCGGTAACCCACTGCGAGCCGATTCGTTTCGTTGGCCATGCCGACAATGGCGATCAGCTCGCCGAACATCTCGTCAGTCATCCCCGCGCGTCGCGCCGCCGCCGTGTGGCTGGCCACACAGTACCCGCAGTTGTTCGTGACACTGACCGCCACGTAGATCAGCTCCTTGACGAGCGGATCGAGGGCACCGGCAGCCATCACGTCCTTGATGCTGTCCCAGGTGCGCTCAAGGGTCGGCGGGTGCTGTGCGATGTACTTCCAGAAATTATTGACGTCGGGCACGCCACGAGTGGTCTTGATGTCGTCGAAGACGGCCTTGACCTCGGGCGTGGCGGATGCGTATTCAACTGGCTTTTGCTGGCTCATGGGATGGGCTGTGCCGGAAAGGCGTTCATTGAAGTGAAGCCGTAGGTTACAAGCTTTCCCCGCAGCGCGCCGCCTCATCGCCCCGTGGCACCGGGCACGCTGCCTCAATGAATCAACACTTCACAACATTGCAAATGAGAATCATTTTGCAATTTGCCGAGGGATCGCCGATCATGGTGACTCCATTTCTGGAGATATCCCCCGATGGGCACCACCCCCGAATTCGCGGCGCCGGACGTCGCTTCGCGCCAGTTGGCGCTTGAAGCCCTCCTCTCGCGCCAATCGCAATGGCCGCTAACCGCGCCCGCGCCGACCGATACCGAACTGAATCTGATTTTCGACACCGCGCTGCGCGCGCCCGACCATGGCCGTCTGCGTCCGTGGCGTTTTGTGATCGTGCGTGACGAAGCCCGCGAGGATCTGGGCCAGGTGCTCGTCGAGACATCGACCAGACGTCACCCGGAGGCCCCGGCCGAAACGCACGAGCAACGCCGCCGCAAGGCCTTCGCGGCACCGTTGATTATCGTGGTCGCCGCAGCGGTGTCCACGCAGACCAAGGTGCCGGAACTCGAGCAATTGCTCAGCGTCGGCGCCGCAGCCATGAATGCGCTTAACGCCATCCACATTCTCGGTTACGGCGGGTTCTGGGCAACCGGCCCCGACGCCTACGACGCCGACCTGCATGCCGCGCTCGACTTCGAGCCGAACGAGCGAGTGCTCGGCTTCCTTTTCGTGGGGACGCCCCCTGAATCGCCAGAGGTCACGCCTCGCCCGACGCGTGGTGATTTCGTACGCGAATGGCTGGGACGCTCGTCGATCTGAACTGACGAGCGCCGCCGCTCACCGATGACTCACTCAGTTCGACGCCACGGCGTGCAGGCGCGTACGAGCCAGCGTAGCGCTCCCCGCCCCCATCAGGCCGCCCTCGTCGGCCTGATGCGCCAGGCGGAACACAGCGACGGCCTCCTTCAGCGATTCGGCCTGCTCGGCGAGCGACTGTGCCGCGGCGGACGCCTGCTCAACCAACGCAGCGTTCTGCTGCGTGACTTCGTCCATCTGCGTGACGGCACGCGCCACCTGATCGATACCCGCCGTCTGCTCTTCGGACGCCGCGGAAATCTCGGCCATGATGTCCGTCACGCGTCGCACGCTGTCTGCAATGCTGTGCATGGCGGTTCCCGCTTCGCCAACGATGCGGCTGCCGGCCGCCGAGCGTTCTGCGGACGTTTCGATCAACGTCTTGATGTCCCGTGCGGCACTGGCCGAACGCTGCGCCAGTGTGCGCACCTCACCTGCCACCACGGCGAAACCGCGACCCTGCTCCCCGGCTCGCGCAGCTTCCACGGCGGCGTTCAACGCCAGAATATTGGTCTGGAAAGCAATGCCGTCGATTAGCGAGATGATGTCGCGAATCTTGGCCGAGCCCGCGTCGATGGCACGCATCGTGTCGGTGACTTCCACCATCGCGCTATCGCCCGCACCGGTCTGATCGCTGGCCTGACGCGCCAGTTGATTGGCCTGCCGCGCGTGCTCCATGTTCTGACGCACGGTGCTCGTCAGTTGCTCCATGCTCGCCGCCGTTTCTTCCAGCGACGCGGCTTGTTGCTCGGTACGTGCCGACAGATCCAGATTGCCTGCGGCAATCTCGCGGGCACTGGCGGCAATCGCTTCGCCACTCTTGCGCACCTTCGCGACCGTCTCGCTCAGTTGCGCCTTCATATTGGCGAGCGCCGCCAGCAGACGCCCCATTTCGTCGTTCGACGTGACATGCACGCCACGCTGCAGATTCCCGTCCGCGATCTCCTTGAAGTGATCGAGAACGTCATCGAGCGGACGCGTAATCGCCCGGTCAAGCGAGCGCGCCGTCAGGAATGCCGCGATGACGGCGAACGCGATCGCCCCGAGCGTAATGGCGAACAGCCGGTCGTAAGTGCCGACGGCCGAATCGAAGCTCTCCTTGGCGCGGCTGTCATAGAGCTGCTTGAGTGCATCGTTGGCATTCACGTAGGCCGTATAGCGCTTGCCTAGCACAGCAGCCTGCTCGTAATAGACGTCGGTCTGTCCAGACGCGATGCTGTTCTGCACCAGCGTGAAGGCGTCGTTGAGCGCCTGCCGTGCCGCCGTCACCTGAGTGGCGAGATGCTGCTCGTCGCTGTCGGCGGGCAATGCGAGATAGGCCTTCCACGCCTTCTCCGACTCACCCCAGTATTCGGTCCCTTTCTTGACGTCGGCCGCCTTGAGTTCAGCCGTCGGTGCCTGAGGCGCACGCAGCACGACTGCCCGAGCCCGTCCGATATGAATCTCCGCCTCGCCCAGCAGCCGTGTGCTGGCCAGCTCCTTGTTGTAGACCTCGCGCAAACTGCCAACCGTACCTCTCAATCCCGTGAGCGCGAGCCCGCCGACCACCAGCACCAGACCGGCCAGACCTGCTACAGCCACCCTTAACCGCCAACGAATCGTCCAATTCTTCAACATTTGCGCTCCCGCCCTTCTTTCCAAAGCTGGGCCCCCGACACCGGTTGCCACCATCCGCCACTCGGCACGATACACGTAACCCGGTGACAGCATTACCCGCCTCCAACGGCCTGAAAGCAGAAAACTTGAGGCGCGAGCGTCGGGCGCCCCTGTTTTCCGTCAATTCACGTAGGAATGAGCGGATATACGCGATGTATACGATGCATTAGCGTCTGATAGACGCGATTAAGTCGAACATGATGGGAAGGATGCAGCGGATCAACGCGA
>JARLJF010000039.1 GCA_031291335.1 Pandoraea sp.
CCCCGCCATCGCCGAGAGCATCTCGCGCGACAAGGACCTGACCAAGCAATTGCTCGAGTCGTGCGGCGTGCCCGTGCCGGAAGGCCGTCTGGTCGAGAGCGCGGATGACGCATGGGAAGCCGCGGAAGATATCGGCCTGCCTGTCGTTGTCAAACCGTACGACGGCAACCATGGCCGCGGCGTGTTCATCAATCTCACCACGCGAGACGAAGTCACCACGGCATTCGACGTGGCGCTAGAAGAAGGCAACGGCGTGATCGTCGAGCGCTTCGTGACGGGTCTGGAACACCGACTGCTGGTCGTAGGCGGGCGTGTCGTGGCTGCCGCCATGGGCGAATTGGCCTCGGTGGTCGGCGACGGCAAGCACACCGTCTCGGAACTCATCGAGCTGCAAATCAATAGCGATCCGCGTCGCGGCAGCGCTGAAGACCAGCCGCTGAACCGCGTGCGCATCGATTCGTCGGCCCGTCTGGAGCTTAAGCGTCAGGGCTTCGACGCCGACTCTGTCCCGCCGGAAGGCAAGAACGTGCTGATTCAGCGCATCGGCAACGTCGCTTTCGACGTCACCGACCGTGTGCACCCGAGTGTGGCCGCCCATGCGTCGCTGGCCGCTCGCATCGTGGGTCTGGACATTGCCGGTGTCGATCTGGTCGCGGAAGATATTTCCCGTCCGCTCGCGGAACAGCGCGGCGCCATCGTTGAAGTGAACGCTGGCCCGGGTTTGCTCATGCACCTGAAGCCGGCCGACGGCACGCCGCGCCCGGTCGGGCGCGCCATCGTCGACCATCTGTTCCCCGATGGCGACGCCGGGCGCATTCCGATCGTCGGCATTACCGGCACGAACGGCAAGACCGTGACGGCACGCCTGCTCACGCACCTGCTGCAACTGGCGGGCGAACATACCGGTCTCGCATGCAGCGACGGCCTGTTCCTCGACAAGCGTCTGGTGCAAGCGGGCGACCGCGCCAACTGGGACGCCGCGCACCGCGTGCTGATGAACGCCAGCGTGACGGCCGCCGTCTTCGAGAACGACAGCACCGCCATCCTCTCCGAAGGCCTCGCTTACGACCGCTGCCAGGTTGGCATCGTGACGAACATCGACCGTCCGGACCATCTTGGCCAGTATTTCGTCGAAGACGTCGACCGCATGTTCAGCGTGCTGCGAACACAGATCGACGTGGTGCTGCCCGACGGCGTGGCCGTGTTGAACGCCCGTGACCCGCTCGTCGTCGAAATGGCCGAGCTGTGCGACGGCGACGTGATCTTCTTCGGTCTGGACGAACACCTGCCGGCCATCGTGGCGCACCGCGCCGCCGGCAAGCGCGTGGTCTTCGTGCGCAATGCTCAGGTGGTACTGGCCACCGGATCGGAAGAGATCGGTGTCGGCGCCACGGCCAACATGCCGCTGACGTATGCCGGCCGCGTCGACTTCCAGGTCGAGAATGTTCTCGCCGCCGTGGCTGCCGCCTGGTCGATGGGCGTGGCGCTCGACGTGCTGCGCACTGGCGTGACCACGTTCGACGTCGGTCAGGTCGATGCCCCGGGCCGCTTCACGCTGTTCGAAAAGCAAGGCGCGACGGTCATCGTCGACGACGCTCACAACGCCCCGGCCCTGACTGCCCTTGCGGCAGCACTGGCCACTCTGCCCGCCGAGCGTCGCATTGTGGTGTACGGCCCCGGGGTCGATCGTATGGACGAAGACTTGCAGGCCGAAGGCCGGCTGCTGGCGCAAACGTTCGACCGTGTGGTGCTGTGCGATGACCTGAGCGTCGAGCGCAAACGCCCGCTGGCCGAGTCGCGCGCGCAACTGCGCACCGGTATCGACGCGGCCGGCCGCAAGGTGCAGGTCACCGATGCCGCCGAGCGTCGCACGGCTGTCGAAGCGGCGCTGGCGCAACTGGTGAGCGGCGATCTGCTCGTGCTGCAAGCGGATGAAGGCGGCGCCGCCGCCGTGCTCGACCTCGTGCATTTGTGGATGGGGCAGCCGATGCGCGCCCTGGCCGCCTGAATCAGGTCAGCCGAGCCAGCCGCGAGTGGCGGCGTGCAGGGATGTCCGCCGCCGCCCTCTCTAAATAGTTAGCTACTGAATACCCAAGCCACAGTCGTTTTTCTCGCCAACCAACCGCTATATAGGGACGCGAAGTGGACAGACAGGGATTGCAATTTATGGAAGTCTCCCGTATCCGCGCATTGCGCGGGCCGAACCTCTGGAGCCGTCACACCGCCATCGAGGCCATCGTGACGTGTACCGATCTGGAATACTCGATCGGCAATCTTGCCGGTTTTGAAGCGCGTCTGCGCGCGCGCTTTCCCGAGCTGCATGCGCTCACGCCCGACGCCGAAGAGCGTCCGGTGTCGTTGGCCGATGCCCTCGCCACCACCGCCCTGCAATTGCAGGCTGCGGCGGGCTGCCCCGTGACGTTCAGTCAAACGACGCAGACCATCGAGCCGGGCACGTTCCAGGTCGTGGTGCAGTACAGCGAGGAGCCCGTCGGGCGTCTCGCCTTCGAATTGGCACAGCAACTGATCAACGCCGCGCTGGAAGATGGCCCGTTCGATCTCGCCGACGCGCTGTATCGCCTGCGCGATCTGGATGAAGACGTGCGCCTTGGCCCGTCGACCGGTTCGATCGTGTACGCGGCGGTCGCGCGCGGCATTCCTTACCGCCGTCTGACCGAAGGTTCGATGGTGCAATTCGGCTGGGGCAGCAAGCAGCGCCGCATTCAGGCTGCCGAGACCGACCGCACGTCGGCCGTGGCCGAATCGATTGCACAAGATAAAGACCTGACCAAGACGCTGCTGCACGCGGCCGGTGTTCCGGTGCCGCTGGGTGGCACTGTGCGCGATATCGAGGACGCGTGGAAGCTGGTGCAGGAAATCGACGCACCGGTCGTGGTCAAGCCGCGTGACGGCAACCAGGGCAAGGGTGTGGCCGTGCGACTGCGCACGCGCGAAGAGATCGAGAAGGCTTTCGAAGCCGCGCAGGATATCAGCCGCGACGTCATCATCGAGCGCTACATTCCGGGCCATGACTTCCGTCTGCTCGTCATCGGCAACAAGCTGGTGGCGGCGGCGCGGCGCGATCCGCCGCAGGTCACGGGCGACGGCGTGCATACCGTGCGTCAACTGGTCGAGACGGTGAACGCCGACCCGCGCCGTGGCGAAGGCCATGCCACGTCGCTGACCAAGATTCGTTTCGACGACATCGCGCTCGCCACGCTCGCCAAGCAAGGGTTGAACGCCGACTCCGTGCCGGAAGCCGGTGCGCGCGTCGTGCTGCGCAACAACGCCAATCTGTCGACCGGCGGCACGGCCACCGACGTGACCGACGACGTCCATCCGGAAATCGCGGCGCGCGCCGTCGCGGCCGCCCAGCAAGTGGGTCTGGATATCGCCGGCGTCGACGCCGTGTGCGAGACCGTCATCAAGCCGTTCGAAGATCAGGCGGGTGGCATCGTCGAAGTCAACGCAGCGCCCGGTTTGCGCATGCACCTTCAGCCGTCGTACGGCAAGGGCCGCGCTGTGGGCGAAGCCATCGTCTCGACCATGTTCGAAGACGGTGACGATGGCCGCATCCCGGTCGTTGCTGTTTCGGGCACGAACGGCAAGACGACCACGGTTCGCCTGATTGCGCATCTCATCGGCCAGCAAGGGCTGCGCGTGGGCATGACCGGCACCGACGGCATCTATATCAGCGGCCAGCGTATCGACACGGGCGATTGCAGCGGCCCGCGCAGCGCACGCAACGTGCTGATGCATCCCGACGTGGACGCCGCCGTGTTTGAAACCGCGCGCGGCGGTTTGCTGCGCGAAGGTCTGGCCTACGACCGTTGCGACGTCGCTGTCGTGACGAACATCGGCATGGGCGACCATCTGGGGCTGTCGTACATCAACACGGTGGAAGACCTCGCCGTGCTCAAGAGTGTGATCGTGCGCAACGTGGCGCCGCGCGGCATGGCCGTGCTCAACGCCGCCGACCCGATGGTCGCGCGTATGGCCGACGCCTGCCCGGGCGAAGTGACGTACTTCGCGCTGGACGCCTCGCACCCGGTGCTCGCCACGCATCGTGCAAAAGGCAAGCGCGTGGTGTATGTCGACGGTGACAACATCGTGACATCACACGGTGCTGACGAGACCCGCTACGCGCTGTCAGCGATTCCGCTCACGCGCGGTGGCGCGATCGGCTTTCAGGTCGAGAACGCGATGGCCGCCATCGGTGCCGCATGGGCACTCAAGATCGATCCGGTGACGATCCGTGCCGGACTGGCGACATTCGTGAACGACGCGGGCACCGCGCCGGGCCGCTTCAACGTGTTCGACTACAAGGGTGCGACCCTGATTGCCGACTACGGTCACAATCCGGACGCCATTGCCGCGCTCACGCAAGCCGTGGAAACGATGCCTGCGCGTCGCCGTTCGGTGGTGATTTCGGGGGCGGGCGACCGTCGTGACGAAGACATTCGCCGTCAGACGCAAATCCTCGGCGACGCGTTCGACGACGTGCTGCTCTATCAAGACCAATGCCAGCGTGGCCGCGAAGATGGTGAGGTGGTGCGGTTGCTGCGCGAAGGTCTGGTCGATGCGCGTCGTGCCAGCCACATCGATGAGATTCAAGGCGAGTTCGTGGCGATCGATACCGCACTCGCACGCCTGCAACCGGGTGACTTGTGCCTGATCCTCATCGATCAGGTAGACGAAGCCCTCGCGCACATCGCGCAACGCGTGGCAGAGGCCAGCGCTCGCTGAACGGCAGCAGGATCGCTCCGGCGTTCCTGCCACCCTGCCCTCTGATCGGGCACTGACCGCACAAGATTGCGTGCTCGGTGCCCGTCTTGCCTCCCGTTTTCTTTCCCGCTTTCCTCCCCTCTCGCATCCCGCTCATCAAGCCGTTCGCGTCTCTCGCGAGGATCACGCACGCGCTCTCGGCGCGGTAAGTGCGACAAAGCGTAGCGGCCCATCGAGCGCCGCCCGGTTTATAGTCGTTCACCCCACAAATAAGGTGAGTGATATGCCCGATCGTGAAGTGATTGTTCCCCCGTCGATGACGCGTATTGTCGAGCGCGCCGGATACGCGCCCGCCGTGCGCGTGGCCACCACCGTGTTCTGTGCCGGACAGGTCGGGCGCACGCCGGAGATGGAGGTCATCGCCGACCCCGAAGCACAGTTCGAAGCATGCTGGGACAATCTGCAGGCACTGCTCGCGGCGGCTGGCTGCACGTTCGACGACGTGGTGGACATGACGACCTATCACGTGGAAATGTCGCGCCACATGGCTGTGTTTCGCGAGGTCAAGAATCGACGATTTCCGCGCGGCATGTGTGCATGGACCACCATCGGGGTATCCGAGCTGGCTCATCCGGGGTTGCTGGTCGAAATCAAGTGTGTGGCGGTCCAACGTGAGAACACCTGAGCCTCTATACTTGCCGGCAACGTAAGCGCATTTTGGCAATTGCCGGGGTACTGCCGGCCCAACACGGAAGCGTTCCGATGCAATCCAAAGATCACTGGAATCAGGTCTATTCAACGAAAGCTTCGACCAACGTGAGCTGGTTTCAGGAGCACGCGAGCCAGTCGGTGGCGCTCATCGCGCAGGCCGAGATCGAGAAAGGCGCCGAGATCATCGATGTCGGCGGCGGTGCTTCCACGCTGGTCGACGATCTGCTTGGCCACGGCTACCGTCACCTCACCGTCCTGGATTTGTCCGACGCCGCGCTTGCGGTTGCGCGCGAACGCCTCGGCGCCGGCGGGGACTCCGTGTCATGGATCGCGGGCGATATTACCCGTGTCGAGTTGCCCGTCCAGAAATATGACGTGTGGCACGACCGCGCCGTCTTTCACTTCCTCACCAGCGAAGCAGACCGCCACGCCTATGTGCGCGCGGTGCTGCGCGCCGTCAAGCCGGGAGGGCTGGTAATCGTTGCCACCTTTGCCGAGGACGGTCCCGAGCAATGCAGCGGACTGCCGGTCATGCGATACAGCCCAGATGCCCTTCACGCGGAATTCGGCGCGCCCTTCACCCTGTTACGAAAAGCGCGTGAGGAACACCAGACACCGTGGGGCGCGACGCAGAAATTCATCTACTGCCTGTGCCGTAAAGAAGCTGACTGACGTCTCACATCAGCAATAAAAGCTGACTCGCTTTCGCTGGGCCATTCCCTCTACCTTTCATTGATCCGACATGCCCCGTTCCGTCACCGTTCGTTCACTTGCCGTGTGTGCCGTCCTCAGTCTGCCGTTGCTGGCTCAAGCGGATTGCCGCGATCGTCTGGAAGGTTGGACGAATACCCTGCACCCGGGCCGCACGCTCGATGCCGATCTCGCGAGTTGCAAAGTGTGGCCTGCGAATCCGGCGCTCACGCTGGTCGCGTTGCCCTTGCCGCAGAAAGGCGGCACCGACGACGACAAGGTGTATGACGTGGATGTGCTGGTGACTGACAGTCAGACGGGGAAAATCGTTGCCCATCGCTTCGAAACGTCTGCACTGGTGTCTGATGCCGTCAGACTGCGCAGCATTTCGCTCGACACGGCGCCTTGGCGCCTGACGCCTCAGGTGCTGGCCTTTGGCGTACGGACGGACTTTGAAGGGTCGTCGCGCGTGAATCCCTTCTCGCAAAGCGCGTTGAGCCTGTATGTGATGGATGGCGCGAAGCTGCGCAAGGTCGTCGACAAACTCGCGACACAAACAGGCGGCGGCGAATGGGATGGGAATTGTGCGGGCAGCTTCGCCGACACCTCGCGCAGCGTCTCTGTCGGCCCAGCAGGCAAAGACGGCTATGCCAAGCTCATCGTCAGCGAGAAAACGCTCACAACGACGAACAAGCCGACACGCAACGACTGCGCAAGCAAGGAAAGTACGTCCAAACGGCCCAACACCACCCTTGAATATGACGGCGAGCGGTATCCGGTGCCCAAGACGCTCAGCGGAAGTTGAGTCGCCGGTCTGTTGGCACGCAAGGCGGATTTGATAAAGCGTGGGAGTGGGTGGCGAGTGCTTGAGGCAAGGGTGCGGTAGTGATCGTTGTTCGGCCAAGAACTGCCTCCCAGAGCAACGGTGGTGACGTCATTTTTGCATGGCAACAACCACCTCACCCGGCGTTCCGTTGATTTTTTTTATCGAAATCAGGTACTGCCACACCGCTTCCCGAAGTGCGTTGAATTTTCGTTCAAACTCCAAAACGTCCGCAGCTGAATACCGATATTTCGCTGTAGAAAAGGAAAGAGGATCGCCAGAGTTGACTTGTGGAAAAGCGTGGTTTCGGCTCGAAATGTATTCGGAAGCAGATAAGAAGTATCCGTATGATTTATCGTCTATGGTGACTCCATACGCCTGACCATGTGCAATCTCATCTCGGCGTCGCGACGCCTCCCCAATAGAATCCAACATGCGGGTCAATCGTTTCTTCACCACCGGCATTGCCCAGTATTGACCAAAGTATATTTCCGCAGCCGCCTTTATAGCGTCTCTGCGCGAACTGCTACTGGTGATCGAACCGAACGTACGCGCGAGTGCTTTGTATGGTCCTGTTTCACCATCACAGAGGATCACGTATAGCGTCGCCAGCGCACACTCGGCACCCTCCCAAGCACTTAGAGCCGCCCCCACCGCGTGAAATACCTC
>JARLJF010000204.1 GCA_031291335.1 Pandoraea sp.
CGCAGGTAAAACGGCAATGGTGAGAGCGGAATCGACGCGATCGTTCATGGGTCAGTAACTCCAGATCGGGCGTACCGGCGAAGGCGGCATCGGCACATCACCGCGACGGGCGTCGAAGTGATAACGCAGGTAGACGAGGAAGCGATTCGGCGCGTAGTAGTCGGAGCGTTCGAACTGCACCTGGCCGCCGATGACCCAGTGGCGATTGACCCAGTATTCCGCGCGCCCCAGCACCGAGAAGCCGACACCGAAGCCGCCGCCCGATCCGTATGTCAGGTTGCCGCTGGCCGCTTGCAGCGCGCCGTCCGTCGGGAAGTACGGCATGGACTTCTCCTGACTCTGCGAGAACGAGACCGAGCCACGTAAGTAGTACGACCAGCGTTGTGTGCGTCCGTACCATTCCAACGGCAGCGTCAGCGAGACATAGGTTTGCGGGCTGTAATACCCGCCATGTCCGTAGGTGTAGTAGCGCTCGTTCTGCGCAAAGCTGTCGAAGAACAGCGTAACGCCCGTGTTCAAGCGCATGTCGCGCTTGTAGATGAGCGGCAGATCGACGCCTGCACGTGCCGAGACCTCCGAGTTGTTCAGTACGTTCTCACCCGTGAGCCGCGCTACGCTGGCCTCACCGAACACGCCCCACTTGGCGAAATCACGCGACGCGTGGAACGTAATGGCGTCGCGCCGCACCCCGCCCCATTTGCCGTCGCCGAAAATCTCGGGTAACGGCAGGTACGCCCCGGCATACGAGACCATGCTCCCGGTCATCGGCCGACGTGACGCGTCGACCCAGTAGTTGTAGCGTCCAAGATTGCCGAACAGACGTACGCCGCCGGTCACATAGGAGATGGGAAAGCCGATGGGCGTATGGCCGATGTCTGCCCGGATCCAGTCGTTCTCATACCCGAGCATGAGCGCCTGTCCGTGTGCCTTCTGACGCTTCGTGCCGTAGTCGGACTGCACACCGGGAAAGGCCGCCTTGAATGCGGGCACGTTAAGGAACGGCAGTGTGCCGAACTCCGACGTGCCGTTGAGCGGCAAGTCGCCGGAGTCTGCGTTGACGTAATCCGTCTGCGCGAATACATGGCCGTCGTAGCCAACCGCGTACTGACCGTACAAGGGCACGGCGCGGGCGTTGAACATCGAGATGCCGCCGTCGCCCTTCTTCTGATCGATTTCGTAGCCCGCCGCGACATAGCTGTTGCGACGCGACTCCAGCGAGTCGATGGCCGACTCGGCCGACGTCATGCCGTCGTAGCCCGGCAGCGCGCCTTGCACGATCTCTTCCTTGCGCGCCTGGTCGTACCACCCCTTCGCCTCGTTGTAGTGGCGCTGGGACTGTGCAATGCGTCCGCGCTGCACAGTGACCGCGGAGGTATCGGGGAACTGGGCGCGCAGCTTGTCGTTGAGCGCGATGGCCTCGTCAAAGCGTTCCATCGCAGTGAGCCGCCGCACGGCCGCGAGTTGTGTCCAGACGTCGTCCGGCGGCGCCTCGGCCAGCGCACGATCCAGTTCGCGGTTGGCGGCCTCGTCGTCCTGCATCTCGTAGAGCACACGCACGAGCGACAGACGCGCATCCTGATTGGTCGGGTCCTGCTGGATTTGCGCTTCCGCGATCTTGCGGGCGTCGTCGTAGCGGCGTTCATCGAAGGCGATGTCGCCCAGCGTCGACAGCGCGCGCTTGTCCGGCGGCTGACGCGAGAGCAACGGATCGAGCTTCTCACGCGCGGTCTTGAAGTCGCCGAGCGCGCGCGCCCTGTCCGCCTGACGCAGCGCAAGCCGGTCCTGCAGATCCTGCCATTCGTCGCGCTGATCGGCCCCAAGCGTGGCCGGATCGATGCTCGCCAGGAACGTGCCAAGTTCCGGGTCGCGCTCAGCCGTATTGAGCAGTTCCGCGTAGCGAAGTTGTGCGTCGGGCTGTGGCTTATCCGCGTGAGCGGCGAGCCAGTCGCGCATGAGCGCAAGCCCCTGTTCGGGCTGTCCGGCGGCAACACGCGCTCGGGCGACTTCACCCACCAGTTCCGGATCGTCGCCCGCCATGGCCAACGCCTCCTGGTAGCGCTGCTCGCTCTGCGCGTCGTCGCCTGCGGCGTGCGCTTCGCGGGCCAGACGAGCCGTGTCGCGAATCGCAAGCGTCGTGCGCATGCGCTGGATCGACGCGGTGACGTTCGCGGCCGGAATCTGGGCGAGCGACGCCCGTGCGCCGGCTTCATCATCGATCACATTCAGGTAGATGGCCTGCGCGTACAACATCTGCGCGCGGTCGTCGGGCTCGAGCGGCTGGCGCATGCCTTCGGTCATCACGTCGCGACCGATCTGCGGCAGACGCAGCTTTCGGTAGAGACTGGCAAGCGAATAGCGTGTCCAGGCATTGCCCGGATCGAGCGTGACGGCACGCTCCAGTGCCGCGAGGGCCGGACCGTTGTGGCCTGCGGCAATCTCGCGCTCGGCGTCGTCGGACAGCGCAGCGGCTTCGGCCTTGTCGAAGCGCGCCTTGTCTTGCGGGAAACGCCGCCGCAGATCGCCGAGCAAGCTGGCCAGTTCCGTACGGCGCTGCTGACGCGAATACAAGGTGATCATGCCGCGCAAGGCGGTGTCGTTGTCCGGCTCGATCTTCAGCGCCTGCTGGAAGAGCCGCTGCGCGTCGTCGTCACGTTTGTCATCGAGCGCAATGTCGCCCAGCAGCGCCAATCCGTCGGGATTGCGGGGATCGCTGGCGAGCGCACTGCGCACGAGCCGGTCGGCCTCATCGAGACGCCCCGCGTCGCGAGCATCGCGCGCGTCGGACATCGCGCCCCAGAATTGCGACGTGCGCAGCAGAGCGCGCCACTTGCCCGCGTTGTCGGGGTCCTTGCGCAGCGCCTGCGCGAACAGTTCCTGCGCGCCCTTGTGATCGCCCTGACGCATCTTCACCAATCCCAGCGAGCCAAGCAGTTCGCCGTCGTTCGGGCGCTTGGCGCGCGCCGTGTCGAGCGCCTTCTCGGCATCGCCCAGCCGTCCCTGATCGAGCGCGTTGATACCCGCCTGCCGCGCCTTGTACGCGGGATCGTTGAGCATGCGCGCGCGGGCCGCCTGCTGTGCGTTGAGTTTGTCGTAAGCCGCGCGGATATCGGCGTCGTTCGGTGCGAGCGCGAGGTAGCGTTGATACAGGGGCAACCACGCGAGATTGCCGTCCGCCCTGGAGAGCCCCTTCTGCCACAGCGGCAGCAAGGCGTTCATATCGGCATTGGGTCGCGTCGCGAGTTCGGCCACCATGCGCGTGCCCGCGAGACGGCTCGCAGGACGGTCGATCATCAACTCGGCCAGCGACTGCGACGCCCGCGTGTCCTCGGCGGATGCCTTCGCCAGATTCGCCAGTCCCTGTTGCGCCGCCGGCCAGCCGTTGGTGGCATTCGCCTGCGCCCGGTAGTACTCGACGCCGAGGTCGCCAGTAGGCGGGCCGTCGGGAAAGAGCGCCTTGTACTCGGCAAAGGCGGCATCGGCCTGCCCGCTGCGCTGGAGCAGACGAGCGCGTGCAATGCGGGATTTGTCGACGGTATTGATGCGAATTACGTCGGCCAGCGCCTTCGTCGCCGGCGCATTCGGATAGCGCGAACGCAGCGTCTGCAATGCCTTGTTCGCTTCTTGCGGATGGTTTTCTTCGATCTCGATCTGGCCGAGCAGCGAGAGTGCGTCCGGCTGATCCGGCTGCACGAGCAACGCCTTTTCCAGTGCGGAACGCGCGAGATCGTTGCGATGACGTGCGTGCCAGAGGGTAGCGCTCGACAGCAAATTGCTCACATCGCGATTGGGGGCCACGGCGTTGGCCTTGTTGCCACCGGCGTTCGGCGCTGGCGCGGCGCGCACTGGCTCTGTGCCTGCGGCCATCAGCAGACATGTCATGCACGCGGAGCCGATCAGCGTGTTGCGCAAGCCGCCTCCCATGGCACTTGCAACGTGCCGTCCGCGGCGAAACGGAAGTGCCCGTCCTGCCACCCCAGACCGAACAGCGAGAGTACCGAGCTGTAGTAGCCCGGCGCCGATTGCGCATCGAGGGACCGCGCCCGCGCGACTTGCACCTGTGCCTGCGCCGTATCGCCTGCTGCCCGAAGCAGCGGCACCAGTGCCGCAGAAAACCCTGAGCCGCCGTCTTGCGTTGCGGCGCCGTCACGCGTATTGACCCGCTCGGGCGGTGCGCCGTGGGCAGCTACATACTTCAGCATGCCGTCGAAGGCATGGGCCAGCGCGTGAAAGTCTTCACTCCCGGGGGCAAGCATGCCCGCCCACAGATAGACACGAATTGCGTTGTAGCTGCCCTCGCCCTGCGTCTCGGGATCGATCTCGAAACCACGACCCGCGTGGTACATCGCCCATTCCGGTGCGAATCCCAGCGGCGGCGCCGTCAGCGTGATCTGCTTGAGCGACGACGCGATCAACTGGCCCCAACCGCTCTCCGGAAACAGCCCGGCGAGACGCCGCACGACTTGCATCGGCACATAGCTGGGATTGAGCCGCCACAGATCCTTCGCGGGATGAAAACCGACGGGAGCCGGAAGCAGCGTGCGGCCGAGCCCCGGGACAAAATCGGTCTCCTCCGACGCAATGCGGCGTGCGACGAGCGCGCCTAGCGCGGTATAGCGCCGCACGTTCCACAACCGTCCCGCCTCACCCAGCGCGTAGGCGATCCACATGTCGGCATCGCTCGCCGGGTTGCTGTCGAGCACAGCCCACTGCCCGTCGTCCTTCTTGCCCCAGAGCCAGGCCGGGAGGTGCGCCGTCAGGTCGCCCTGTGCCAGATTGTTGATGGTCCAGTCGAGCACCTTGTCGAACGCGCCCCGATCGTTGGCAATGAGCGCAAAGGTCAACGCGTATGCCTGGCCCTCCGACACCGTGCGTTGATCGCTCATGCTGTGATCGATCACGCGGCCGTCGTCACTCAGAAAGCCGGCCTTGAAGCGAGTCCAGTCAGGCCAGTCGACGGGCGCGCACGTGCGTCCGCCTGCGGGGGGAAGCGGTGCAGCTTTCGCCGGTGCACCCTGCACCGGTGGCGACAGACCGGCGAGCATCGACACCGTGCTGCACGCGGCGAGCGCACACAACACGGCACGTCGGCGCCGGCCGTAAGCATCGGCGCGCTTCATTTACTTCTCCAGACGACGCGACGCGCGGCGCTGCAACCAGCCAAAGCACTTGAGCGCAATCGCGAAGGCCGCGAGCAATGCGACCAGTCCGACCAGAATCGGATGGCTCGAGAGGTGGTAGCGAATGCGGGTCCACCAGCTCACGTCGCCGACAAAGTACGTCTTCCCCAGCCGGTATGACTCGACACGCTCACCATTGACCACGGCCAGATCGCCGTGGATGGCAGCTCGCCGGGTGCCGTCGTCGATCGCATCGACCACACTGAGCAGCGTGTCGTCGCTCGACGCGTTGATCGCGACGACCGAGCGCGAGCGGCTCACGGGCGACTCGAATCCGACGAGGGCGGCGAGCGGCCCCTGCGACAACGCATCCATGCGTGCCGGCCCGACGCGGCTTGCCGCGAGCGCCGAGCCCGTCGCGCCGTCCCCTCGATAGCCCTGCGGCTGGGCCGCCATCGTGCGCCGCGTCTGGTCGATGACCAACGGCAGATTCTTGCCCCACTTCATGAGGAGATCCGCAGCGTCCTTGCCGCCCACGACCAGCAAGTCACGATCCTTGAAGCGGTCCGTCTGCGTCGTGTCGAGTACGTCGAAGCGGTCGGCATAGGTGCCCGTGGAGCGACCGAACTGGCCGAGTGCGGAGAACACGGTTTCCAGTTCCGCCGTGTCGGGCGTTTTCGACATGACGACGGCGGTCTGCGCCAGATCGGCGTACTTCGTGAACGGAAAACCGCTGCCGACGAAGAAGCTCAGGTTCGGCATCTCGGCGTAGTGCGGCAGACCGCTGAAGTCGATGGTCGAGTCGGCATCGATTGCCGAGCGTGCCGCGTTCGTGATCGTCTGGCTGCACATCCCGTCCTTGTGCAGCTCCATGGCGAACTGGAACGACAGCGCATTGCGCGAGGCCACCTGGAAGGCGGGAATACGCACTTCCCTGCGGTCGGCCATCGTGCCGTCGGAGAGCAGTTCCACGAGCATGTGGCTCTTGTCGGCACTCGCCCCCGCCGCACGCAGACGATAGGCGCGCACGAACTGATCGTTGATCGCCACACTCATTGACGAGTCGTCTGGCTTGACTGGCGGCGTGTAGCGGTACTTCAGATCCATCGGCACGCCGGTGTTCTGCCACGTCAGCAAGTCGGCGGGCAGATTGAGCTGAATACGGATCGGCCAGGGCATATAGCCGTTTGCCTGGAGATCGGCCGGATTGTCGACCAGTTCGCCAAACTTCACGGGCCGGTCGGTGCGCACCCAGCGCGGCGCGTCGTAGGCCGGACGCGGCGGCAGCGGCTCGAGCGCATCGATGCGTGTCGTGTCGCCCGACAGTGCCGCACGGCCCGAGACAAGCGCGAGCGCGGCCGTCTCCAGATCCTTCGCGTCGCGCCCCTGAACGACAAGCAGTTTGAGCGACGGATCGTTCGGGTTCGACATCATGCGCAGCGTGGGCGCGTCGACCTTGGTGAGGTCGAGCCCCGGCAGCATCGTATCGTTCGTCACGAACACGATCGCGTGCTTCGACGGCAACGTATTCACGCTGACGGGGAAACGCGTGCGGCGATAGTCGCCAATGGCACCGGCCCAGGTCGCGACCACCCCCGCCGCGTGCACGACGGCGAGCGATGGCGGCGCGCCGAAGACGAACGGCACCGACTGATCGCGGTTGTCGTGACGGTCAAAGAACGGTGA
>JARLJF010000040.1 GCA_031291335.1 Pandoraea sp.
GTGGGTGGCGGCGTTCTGGACGTCGTCGCGCAGGCGGCGAGCGCGAGCAGGCAGCCTGCCGCGAGACAGGTCAGCGATGGGCGCGATAAAGGCGCGAGTCGGGCGAATGGCGCGAATGGTGCTAGTCGCGCAGATCGTGCGGGGCGGGGCGGGAAAGCAGTCATCGGCGGAAAGGGAAGGCGAGCGATGCTGGCATCACACCTGATCCTGTGCGGTGCCGTGGGCGCGGACACGAAAGACTGCATCGAAAAGCGCACGCAACGTGGCCGGGCGTGTCGCCTGCCAGGGGAGGTAGCGAGGTAGCGACGCAGCGAGGTAGCGACGCAGCGGGACAGCGACGCAGCGGGACAGCGGGACAGCGACACGCGGCGGTTCGCCTGAGCATGCAATGGTTCGCGCTTCGGCCAAACGCGTTCGGATGGCGGCCGATACTGACTCAGGCTTGCCGCCACGCTCAACGTAGCGTGACACCAGCGGTTTCGCCTCTCTTCCGACCAACGGCCCGAGCGCCCACCCGAACCCGCGATGGAATCGACACTTTCGAACTCCCCTGGCTTGCCCCGCGTCTCGTGGCTCGACGTCGAGCCGAAGCCTCTCACGCCGCTTGCGGACGAAGACCGGGCGTACCCCTATCTGGCGATGATCCGCCGCTACATCGGCGGTGCGGCGGATACCGACGCGAACACCGACGCGAACGCCGATACGCCCGCCACGGCCGACGCCCCGATCACCGCCGCCGATTGTCTCGAACGGCTAGCCGAAGCGGATCGCGTCTTCGCCGACTGGCTCGCGCCGCTGCATCGCACGGCGGCCGAGGTCGCCGGCGTCGATCCTTCGCGCATGGCCGATGCGCTCAATCACATGCATCACGCGTCGCACCGTTTGACCCTGTGCGATTCCGTGCTGCTCGACAACGTCGTCGACCTGGCGCGCGTGGCGATTGACGAACAGGTGCCTGGCGACTTCATCGAAACCGGCGTGTGGCGCGGCGGCGTGACGATTCTGTTGCGCGCCGCGCTGAACGCGTTCGGCGACGCAAGCCGCAACGTGTGGGTGGCCGACTCGTTCGCGGGACTGCCCGCGCCGGACCCCGCGGTCGATCTGCGCGAGGCCATCTGGCATCACCTGATGGGGGCGGTCGGCGGGCTGCGCAGCGATCTGGCCAGCGTGCGCGAGTCGTTCGCCCGAGCGGGACTGCTCGACCGCCGCGTGCGCTTCCTGCCGGGCTGGTTCGCCGATACGCTGCCCGCCGCGCCGATCGAGCGGCTGGCGCTGATGCGGCTCGACGGCGACTGGTACGAGTCGACCCGCGTGGCGCTCGACGCCCTGTATCCGCGTCTGTCGCCGGGTGGCTTCGTGATCGTCGACGATTACGGCTTGCCGACCGGCTGCGCGCGTGCCGTCGATGAATATCGCGCCGCACATGGGATCGATGCGCCGCTGACGCGAGTCAACGGCCAGGCGGTCTACTGGCGTAAGCCATGGTGAGCCGTGACGCGCACGCGGCGTTGAGTGCGTTGCTGGAGACGCGGCTCGCTGAACACTACGTCGCGCCGCCGCAAGCGGTGGCGGTTGACCTGATCGTCAGCGATTGCGCTGAGAGTTCACGGAGCTTTCTGCTCGGCCCTTTGATCGTGTCGATGCCGGTTCCGACGCAGACTGCGACGCCGACGCCGACGCCGACTGCGATGCCGATGCCGACGCCGACTGCGACTGCGACTGCGACTGCGATGCCGATGCCGATGCCGATTCCGATGCCCTCCGGTGGCCCGCACCACGCCTTAGCGCGCATCACCCTAAACCACACGCTATTACTCGCGATGCTCGACGACCCAACCGGTTTCGATCCGCGCAGCGCCACGGCCCTAGCGCTCGGCGGCGTGCGGATCGACGGCTCCGCGCGGCTCGCGGCGTACTGGCTGCAATTGCTCAAGCGTCCTTCGGCGGCGGGCCGCGCGGCGCTCGAACGGGCGCGGCAGCGCGCGCCTGCCGCCCTCGCGACGGTGCGTGCAGTGAGCGCGCACGGTTGCGATCACAACGACCTGTGCACGGCCGTGGCCGACACGCTCGACGCCTCGGTTCCACTCGTTCTGCGTGGCATGGTCGACTGGCCGGAAGTCTCGTGGACCCTTGACGATTGGCGCCGCCATGAAGGCTCGACGGTGCTGCGCCCGGACCCGTCGAGCGGCGCGGCGCAGACCGTGGCGGCCTTCATCGACGGAATCGCCGCGCAGTGCGTAACCGACCCCGGCGCCGCGACTTACACGGAAGGTTGCCTGCTGCCGCCGACGTGGGAGACGCGCTTTGCGTTGCCACGCTTGCCGGCGCACCTGTTCGGCGCGGGTCAGCTCTGGTTTGGCCGAGCCAGCGGGGCTGCGCTGGTGACGCGTCTGCATTGCGATCTGGCGAACTCGTTCCTCGCCCAGATTCACGGCCGCAAACGCGTGCGTCTTTACGCGCCGGCTCAGGAAGCCGCGCTCTACGCGTTCGATTCGTTCAACACGTATCGCCCGTGCCGTGTCGACGTGGGGTCGCCCGATCTGACGCGCTTTCCGCGGTTTGCCCAGGCGCGCGGCGTCGATGTCGTGCTGCAACCCGGCGATCTGCTGGTGATTCCAACCGGCTGGTATCACTGCGTCTGGGCGCTGGATCACGTGCTGTCCATCAGCCGTTTCACCGCCGATGCCACCGATGCCACCACCGCTGCGATGCTGCGCGACGATACGACTTCTCAATCGAAACTCACGAACACGGCGAGGACTGGATGAACGATGCAACCCGAAGCGACTCGCGTCGCGCGCGCTTTCTGATGCGGGTAGGCTGCTCGTGCGCGGCGGCGCTGTTGGTGTCGGTCGCGTCGCTGAGTCCGCTTCCCGCACAAGCACAACCGCAACCGCAACCGCAACCGCAACCGCAACCGCAAACACAAGCCCCAGCGGCGATGACACAGGTCTGCGCGATGCGCGCGAACAACGCGAAGCTGATCGCGCAGGACCGCGACGCGGGCATCAGCAAACAGGACGAATTACGCAAGACGCAAGCGGTGGCGGCGGCGATGCCGATCGAACGACAGGTCTACGCGGAAGCGGAACTGGCGACCTTTGTCGAGCGTCTGTACGGACGCTACGCCAAGACGCCGCCGCAGCAAGCCTACGACAAGTACCTCGCCTATTGCGAAGGCCAGGCCGCGCGTGGTGCCGCCCAGGTGCAGTGACGCTCAGATGCGCGACGCGTTGCGACGTGATCGTCGCTTCGCATTTCCAGCGCGCTTTTCGGATGGCGCGCCATGGTCCCAATGCGACCCCCTAGCATTAGACGACCCCGGACCGCCGCTGTGTGTGTTTCGCATCCGCTTCACCGATGGCGGTCGATCTTCCCTTGCAGAGGACGCCATGACCGCAATCGCCAACGACACCGTTTCCAGCTTCTCTATGCCCAGCACCGACAGTTCGTTCTCGTCGGAGGATCAGAACATCAAGCAACTCGAGCAGCAGATCGACCAGATGATCAATCAGGCGCTGCAGCAGAGTTCGTCTTCGCTCGGCCAGAACACGACCGGGCAGGACGCGGCGGGCACGCTCGCGAGCTACATGAATCAGAACGGCATCTCGTCGCTCGACCCGAACAAGCTGTATCAGCTCGCGAATAATCCGCCCGCCGGCACGCCGCCCGAGGTGTCGTCGGCGGCGTCGTACATGCTGCAGAATCCGGATGTCTACCAGCAGATCGAAACGCACGACGTGTCCGGCGCGGACGGCATTTCCGGCGTGGGCAATTTCGAATGGGCGGCGCAGGGCGGTCTCGACAGCGAGCCGTCGTCGAGCACGACCGACTCAATGAATTCGACGTCGACGCAGGGCGCGATGATGGGCGCGCAAGACGCGGCGGGCACGCTGTCGAGTTATATGAGCCAGAACGGCATCTCGTCGCTCGATCCCAACAAGCTCTACCAGTTGGCCAATAATCCGCCCGCCGGCACGCCGTCGGACGTATCCGCGGCGGCGTCGTACATGCTGCAGAATCCGGACGTCTACCAGCAGATCGAGACGCATGACGTATCCGGCGCGGACGGCAAGTCCGGCGTGGGCAACTTCCAGTGGGCAGCGCAAGGCGGCCTCGATCAGATGGTGTCCGA
>JARLJF010000205.1 GCA_031291335.1 Pandoraea sp.
CAATCAATCGCCTCAGCGCGCCCCCATACGAGTGCGCGCGATCACCAGCGTCGTCAGACTGATTACCGCCCCCACCATCAGGTACAGCCCCGGCGCCAGCTTGTTGCCCGTCGTCGCAATCAGCCACGCCACCGCCAGCGGGGTAAAGCCACCGAAGATCGTCGTGCCGAGGTTGTAGCCGACCGCCATGCCTGTTGCGCGCGTGCGCGTCGGGAATAGCGACGACATCAATGCCGGAATCGGCGCGAAGTACACCGCCTTCAACGTGCCGACCCACAGCATCACGACCATCATCGTCGCCAACGACGCATGCGCATTCATGAACGCAAACGCCGGATACACCGTACACAGGAACAGCACGCCCGCCACCAGCATGATGCGGATACGCCCGACCTTGTCCGACCAATGCCCCACGAACGGCGTCAGCGTCATGATGACAAAGCCCGTCACCAGCGTTGCAATGAAGCCCTGCGACGGCGGCAAACCCAGTTGTTTCGTCGCATACGTCGGCATGTACAAGATCATGTAGTTCGCCGTCGTCGTCAGGACCAGCGCACCGATGGACACCAGCAATCGCGACTTCTGTGTCGCCAACACTTCGCGCACCGGTGATCTGCCTGCGCCGTCTTCCGCCGCCCCTGCCGCCTTCTTGCGCGCGATGTCGTGCTCGAACGCCGGCGTCTCGTCCACATACTTCCGGATATAAAGCCCGATCGGCCCCACCAGCATCCCGAACAGGAATGGAATGCGCCATCCCCATGACTCGAGTTGAGGCTGTGTCAGCGCCCCCGTGAGCACCGCGCCGAAGGCCGACGCGAGCAGCGTACTCGCCCCCTGACTCGCAAACTGCCAACTCGACATGAAGCCCGGCCGGTTCGGTACGTGCTCAACAAGGAACGCCGTCGAGCTGCCGAACTCGCCGCCCGCCGAAAACCCCTGCATCAGCCGCGACAGAAAAATGCCAATCGGCGCCCAGACACCGATCACCGCATACGTCGGCATGAAGGCGATGATGCCCGTGCCGACGGTCATCATTGCGATCGACAGCATCAGCGACGCACGACGCCCATGACGATCCGCGTACGCCCCCAGCACGAATGCACCGAGAGGGCGCGCGAGATACGACAACGCAAACGTCCCAAGCGCCATCAGCAACGACACCGTCTCGTCGTGTGCGGGAAAGAACAGCTTCGAAATCGTCACGGCGAAATAGCCGTAGACGATCAGGTCATACCATTCAAGCGCGTTACCGATCGACGTTGCAACAATCAGCTTGTAGACGGGCACCTCCGTACGCGCGCCCTCCTTCGCGGCACTCGACGCGCCGTTCGTATGGTCCGCCCCGGCGGCGGCTGCAGAGCTGTTCATCGCGGTTTCCCCTCTTTGAGGTCCACATCCCCCAGATCCCAGAACAACCCCGCCATGATCTGCAACGCCTCACGCGCGACCGATCCGAGCAGATGCTCGTCCGGCGCGTGCTGCGAACAGGCCGGGTACGAGTGCGGCACCCACAGCGTCGGTAGGCCGAGAACATCGGCGAACACATCGTTCGGCAGCGTGCCGCCCAGATTCGGCAGTAGCACCGGCGGCTTGCCGGTCGTCTCACGCATCGACGCCAACGCCCACAACACCCACGGGTCCTCAGGGTCGAGACGTGTCGCCATCACACCGCGCTCAACCTCGACGTCGACCATCGGGAAGCCATGCGCGTCCAGATGCGCCCGGACAATCTCGCCCAGCCGCTCCCAGTCCGTACCGACGACGAAACGGATTTGCATGTGCGCGTAGGCATACGGAGGAATTGCGTTGACAGGCTTCTCAGGATTGCCTGTCTTGAACGCCAACACCTCGATGTTGTTCCAGCCGATCACGCGCTCCGTCGGCGTCAAACCCGGCTCGCCGTAATCGACGTCAACCTCGGGATCGTTCGGTCCGCCGCCAACCTCCAGCCCGGCGAGGGCCCGACGCACCGACACCGGCAACTCAGGCGGACGCAGCCCTTCGACGAGAATCTTGCCGTTACCGTCGACCATCGACGCAATCGCGTTCGCCAGCACAACACCCGGATTGCGCAACAGCCCGCCCCAATTGCCCGAGTGATGACCGCCGTCACGCAAGTTCAGACTGAGTTTGAAATTGACGAGGCCGCGCGAACCGAGGAACACCGTCGGACGCTGCGCTGCCAATCGCGGGCCGTCAGACGCGATCAGCACGTCGGCGCGCAACTCGTCACGCAGTTGCTCACAAATCGCATGCAGACCCGGCGAGCCCATCTCCTCGCCCATCTCCACGATCATCTTCACGTTGTATCCGAGCTTGCCGCCACGCGACGCCAGCACCTCCGCGAGTGCCGCCAGATTGATCGTGTGCTGCCCCTTGTTGTCGGCGGTGCCGCGTCCGTACCAGCGATCACCCTCCACCACGATCTCCCACGGCTTCAGCCCGTCGCGCCACTGCGCGTCGTAGCCTCGCACCACGTCGCCATGCCCATAGGTAAGGACCGTCGGTGCGTCGTCGCTTTCGTGACGTTGCGCAATGAGGAACGGACCGCCGCCCGGCACCGGATTGGGCACGATGCGCGACGTGAAACCGAGCGCTGCGAGCGCGGGCGTCATTTCGTCGGAGAGATAGGCGTGCAGGACATCGCCGCTGTCCGCCTCCTGACTCTCGGTCTTGTAAGCGACGCGACGGTTGAGGGTATCGAGGAACGCGCCCGAATCATATTGGGCTGTGGCTTGGGTAATCGCTGCGCTACGTGTCACTGCTTGTCTCCAGATGGCTTGTGAGGGCACGGCGGCCTGTCTCGCACATCACTGCGACGCGTGTCGGTAGCACGCTGCGGCACAACCGTTCAGGCCATTCTAGGAGTGGGTATTTTTGACAACAATGATAATATTTCGAAGGTTTCTTTGCCGTTTCGGCAAAGCAGAAATCAACATCGAGATCGCGGCCGATCGCCCCGCGCCTCCCTCGTCATCCCGCCTCTCGTCCATGCAAACGCACGCGCTACGTTACTTTCTCGAAGTCGCCCGCACCGGCTCGCTAAGTCGCGCCTCGGAGCGCCTGCATGTGGCGGTCTCGGCCTTGAGTCGTCAGATCGCGAAGCTCGAAGAGGATCTCGGCACACCGTTGTTTGAACGTCGCCCGCGCGGCATGGTGTTGAGCGAAGCCGGCGAGTTGCTCGCCGATCATGCGCGTCGCGTGTTGCTCGATGCCGAGCGTGTCACGTCGGAAATTCGGGGGCTCACGGAAGTCGGGCGAGCAACGATTCGCGTCGCCAGCGCCGAGGGGGTTGCACGGGATTTCCTGCCGCAGGTGTTCGCACGCTTTCGTGAAACCTATCCCGGCGCCCACTTTCTTCTCGACGTGGTCTCGCCGTTCGACGCCACCGTGCGCGTACGTGATGGCGAAGCCGATATCGCTGTGTGCTTCAGCGTGGCACCGGAAAAAGGGGTGCAGGTCGTTCACACGCAGCCGGCGCCGATCTATGCCCTGATGGCGAAGAAACACCCGCTTGCCAAACGACGCGACGTCGCACTGGCGGACCTGCAGCCCTACCCCCTGGCGCTGTCCAACGCCGGCGTGACCATCCGACAGATGTTCGACCTCTGCTGCACGCTCGAGGGCCTGCTGTTCGAACCCGTGTTCGTGAGCAACTATCACGCCGCATTGCACAGCTTCGTACGCTCGGGGAACGCGGTGACGCTCACCGGCCTGCTCACGGTGCGTAGCCGCCTGGCCCCCGAAGGACTCGTCGCCATTCCCATTCGGAATCCGGCGCTGCATCAGCGCTCGTTGCAAGTCCAGACGATGGCGGGCCGCACCCTGCCCGCCCCCGTCGAAGCATTTCTCGGCTTGCTGATCGACGCCATTCGCGCGCCTGAAATTCTCGACAAACCGTTTGCGTGACGAGCTCAGCCGTCGCCGCTAATTCGCCGGCGGCGGCGGTGTCGCAGCAACGGCCTGTGCCTGCGCATCGCCGTCATCGGTAGCCAACTGCTCGCGGTCGGTCAACTGCGCAAAGATCCACGCCGAGCAGCAGGTGATCACCCCCACGCATGCAAACGTCGCCCTGAACGCCGGCAATGTCCCCACCCCCGCACTCTCTCCGAACGCGCCAGTGAATGTCACCAACAGCGCACCCCCTACGGTCAGACCAAAGCTCATCGCCAGCATCTGCACCAGCGAGAACAGGCTGTTGCCGCCGCTCGCGTCGTCCGGGTTGAGATCCTTGAGCGTCAGCGTATTCATCGCCGTGAACTGAATCGAATTGATCCCGCCGAGAATCCCCAGTTGGACGATCAGCAGCGGCACCGGATAGTTGGGAGTGACGACAGCAAAGCTCGCGATCACACACCCGGCAAGAATCGTGTTCCACACGAGCACCGGCCGATAGCCGTAACGCAAAACCAGATGCGTCGCCAGACTCTTGGCAAAAATTCCCGTGATCGTGATTGGTAGCATCAGCAGTCCCGCCTCGAACGCGCTGTAGCCGAGACTCACCTGTAACAACAGCGGGACGAGATAGGGCACCGCCGCAATTCCGATCCGCGCAAAGAGATTGCCCAGTAACCCGACGCTGAACGTGTGCACACGGAACATCGCCAGCGAGAACAATGGCTGCGGCGCTCGGTTCGCATAAAGCCCGTAAGCGACAAAACCGGCAAACCCCACCACGAGCAATACGAGCATGAGGGCATGCGCCCCCGCCATATCGGCGTGCCGGTCGAGTGCCAGCGAAGTCGCCACCATGCCGACCGAGAGCAGCAGATAGCCCTTGACGTCGAACGATGTCTGATGCGGCGCACGCGCATTGGCCAGAAAGAAGTGCGCCGCCACGCACCCCGCCACCCCGACCGGCACATTGATCAGGAACACCCAATGCCAAGACGCCACCTTCACGAGCCACCCACCCAGCGTCGGGCCAATCAACGGACCGATCATGCCCGGCACGGCAACGAATGCCAGCGCCTGCAGATACTGCTCGCGAGGGAACGTGCGCAACACCGCCAGACGCCCCACCGGCAGCAACATCGCCCCGCCGAAGCCCTGCACCACACGCCACCAGACAAGAGCGTCGAGCGTGCTGGAGTCAGCGCACATCGCGGAACCGATGGAGAAGATCGTCAAGGCGCTTGAGAAGACGACGCGCGTGCCCAGCCGGTCCGCCAGCCATCCCGACAACGGAATCGTCACGGCCATGGTCAGCGCGTAGGCAATAACCACCGCCTGCATGTGCAGGGGCGACTGACCGAGGTCGCGCGCCATTGCCGGCAGCGCCGTATTGACGATCGTGGAGTCCAGCGTCTGCATGAAGAAGCCGACGGACACCACGAAAAGCATCGCTTTCTGCCGCCACGCGGCCGGATTGGGTGAGGTCATGTCGATGAGCAATGAGCGATCATGGGCGCGCGCGTCCGCCATGGATGAAACCGCATCCGATCGAGCAGACGTCTCGCGAAATCATACCGGCGATGGTCCACGTCATGTCGTAATGCGACGTCGATTACCGATATTCAACCCTATCCCACGAGCAAATGCACTGCGGCGCAGTCCGAAAAATCGGATGCGCCGCAGTCTTGCTTCCTCTCGCCCTCAACGTAGGCTCCGCCCCCGAAGCCTTCCGTCCAACTACACGCCCTTCACGGCGTCGCGCACCTGCTCGAGCGCCGCCGGGTCCTCCAGCGTGATCAGATCGCCCGTCTCACGCCCCTCGCAGATGGCCTGGATCGCACGGCGCAGCAGCTTGCCCGAGCGTGTCTTGGGCAACATGGTGACGAAGAACACGCGCGCGGGACGCGCCACCGCACCCAACTGCTTGTCCACCGTCTTCATGACATCGCCCTCCAGCGCCAGACGCGCCTCGACGGTGGCCACCAACTCTGGTTGACGCAGCACCGCAAACGCCATCGCCACCTGCCCCTTGAGCGAATCCTGCGCACCGATAACCGCCACTTCCGCCACGGCCGGATGACTCGAAATACTCTCCTCGATCTCGCGCGAGCCGAGCCGGTGACCCGCCACGTTGATGACATCGTCGGTGCGGCCAAGAATGAAGTAATACCCGTCTTCGTCACGAACACCCCAGTCGAAACTCGAGTACAGCATGCGGCCCGGCACCGTCTGCCAATAGGTCTTGACGAAGCGGGCATCGTCGCCCCACACCGTGCTCATGCACCCCGGCGGCAGCGGCCCTTCGATGGCCAGCACACCCTTCTGGTTCGGCCCGCAGTCCTCGCCTGTCACCTCGTCAACCAGCTTCACGTCGTAGCCGTACACCGGCTTGCCCGGCGATCCGAGCTTGCCCGGCAAGACCTCGATCCCGCGTGCCATGCCGAGAATCGGCCAGCCCGTCTCCGTCTGCCAGTAGTTGTCGACGACCGGCTTGCCCACGCCTTCGGTGAGCCAGCGCGCGGTCGGCTCGTCAAGCGGCTCGCCCGCGAGGAAGATCAGCCGCAGCGACGACAGGTCGTATTGCGTCAGATATGCCGGGTCCTGCTTCTTGAGCACGCGAATCGCTGTCGGCGCGGTGAAAAGCTGCGTCACTTTGTACTTCTCGACGATGCGCCACCAGATCCCGCCATCGGGGCGGATCGGCGTGCCCTCGTACATTACCGTCGCAATGCCCGCGAGCAACGGCGCGTACACGATGTAGCTGTGCCCGACCACCCAGCCGATGTCCGAGGCACAGAACATCGTGTCGCCCGGCTTCGCGCAGAAAATGTGCTGCATCGACGACGCCAGTGCGACCGCGTACCCGCCGGTATCGCGCTGAACGCCCTTCGGCTTGCCGGTCGTGCCCGAGGTGTAGAGCACATACGACGGCTCACTCGATTCGAGCCATTCGCACGGGATGAATGCGTCGAGGTGCTGTTCGCGCAACGGTGCATAGTCGACGTCTCGGCCCTCCACACGCGTCATCGGTGCCAGGCCACGGTCGATCAGCAACACACTGGGTGGCTTGTGCTGCGCGAGCGTGATGCCTTCGTCGAGCAACGGCTTGTATGGCACGATCTTGCCGTTGCGCGACCCCGCGTCGGCCGAGACGATGACCTTCGGTTGCGCGTCGTCAATGCGGGCCGCCAGATTGACCGAGGCAAAGCCGCCAAACACCACCGAGTGAATCGCACCGAGACGCGTGCAGGCCAGCATCGCGAACAGCGCTTCAGGCACCATCGGCATGTAGATCAGCACGCGCTCACCACGCGCCACACCCAGCGATTGCAACGACGCCGCCATGCGATTCACTTCCGCCGCCAATTCGTCGTACGTATAGACACGCTCCTGCTCGGTCTCCGTCGATACCCAGATCAGGGCGTTTTGCGTGCCACGCGAGGGCAGATGGCGGTCCACGGCGTTGTGGCACAGATTCGTTCGGCCACCCACGAACCAGCGGGCGAACGGTGGCTTGTCGTAGTCGAGAACCTGGGTGAAGGGCGTCTCCCAATCGATCAGACGGGCCTGCTCCTCCCAGAAGGCCGCCCGCGTATCCGGGGTGATCGAACTGGCGTGAAATGACGCATACGAAGTCATGATGTCTCCTTGCATATATTTGATTGGCTCGCGCGTTCGTGATGCCCTATCGGCGGTGCCGGAGGGCGACGGGACTG
>JARLJF010000206.1 GCA_031291335.1 Pandoraea sp.
GGCGGCACGTGGTTCCTGCCGCAACGCATCGGCATGGCCCGCGCGATGGGGCTCGCCATGCTCGGTGACAAGCTGTCGGCCGAACAAGCCGCGCAGTGGGGACTGATCTGGCGTTGCGTCGACGACGATGCCCTCCTGCCCGAGGCGCAGAAGCTCGCCGCTCAGTTGGCAACGCAACCGACCAAAGCGCTCGCGACCATCAAGGAATCGCTGTATGCCTCGGCGACCAACACGCTCGACCAGCAGCTCGACCTCGAGCGCGACGCACAGCGTGCACTGGGCGCATCGTACGACTATGCCGAAGGCGTGAACGCGTTCCTCGAGAAACGCGCGCCGAAGTTCGAAGGTCGCTGATCGCCGGCATCCGGCGGACCAAGGAAAAACCGAGACAAGACCAGCAGCGACGCACGCAGACGCCAAAACCACACGCGCCGCGCGAGAGACCGACACCATAACAAGACGAGAGACACGATGAGCCTGACCTCCCCCGCCCCCAAGGCAACCAGTGAGATGACACCGGAAGAGCTCGCCCGCGCTACGGGCGAAGCCATGTACAGCAGCGACCGCGCGAGCCAATGGCTGGGCATGGAGTTGCAGGAAGTGCGTCCGGGCTATGCGCGCATGTCGATGCGCATTCGCGACGAATTCCTCAACGGCCACGCCATCTGCCACGGCGGCCTGATGTTCACGCTGGCCGACTCGACCTTTGCGTTCGCGTGCAACAGCTACAACATCAATACCGTGGCGGCCGGGTGCAGCATCGAGTTCCTGAAACCCGTCTCGGGCGGCGATACGCTCACGGCCGAGGCACAGGAACAAGTGCTCTCGGGGCGTCATGGCATCTACGACATTCGTCTGACGAACTCGGCGGGCGAGGTGGTGGCGATGTTCCGCGGCAAGTCCGCACAGATCAAGGGCAGCGTCGTCTGACGTGCCCCGGCAACAGGCGAGTCCGGGCACGGGTTCGCCAGACACATGCGTAACACAAAGAAGTAGCAAGTCCCAAGGAGACAGTCATGACCACCGCCTTGCCGCTCGAGCCGATCGAGAAAGCGAGCCTCGACGAACTGCGCACTCTTCAGCTCGACCGTCTGAAGAAGACGTTGCGGCATGCCTATGAGAATTCTCCGGTGTATCGCCGGAAATTCGATGAGGCTGGCGTCCACCCGGACGATCTGACCTCGCTGGCCGATCTGGCCAAGTTCCCGTTCACGACGAAGCAGGACCTGCGCGACAGTTATCCGTTCGGCATGTTCGCGGTGCCGATGGAACAGGTCTCGCGCGTGCATGCGTCCTCGGGCACGACGGGCAAGCCGACGGTCGTGGGCTACACCGCCAACGACATCAGCACCTGGGCCGATCTGGTCGCGCGCTCGATCCGCGCATCGGGTGCACGTCGCGGCGACAAGGTGCACATCAGCTACGGCTACGGTCTGTTCACGGGCGGCCTGGGCGCCCACTACGGTGCCGAGCGCGCCGGCCTGACGGTGATCCCGTTCGGTGGTGGCCAGACCGAGAAGCAAGTGCAACTGATTCAGGACTTCAAGCCGGACATCATCATGGTCACGCCGAGCTACATGCTCGCGATTGCCGACGAACTCGAACGGCAGGGCATGGTGGCGGCGGACTCGTCGTTGCGCATCGGCATCTTCGGTGCGGAGCCGTGGACGAACGACATGCGCTCGGCCATCGAGAAGCGCATGGGCATCGATGCGGTCGACATCTATGGTCTGTCCGAGGTGATGGGCCCGGGCGTGGCCTGCGAATGTGCCGAGACGAAAGACGGTCCGACGATCTGGGAAGACCACTTCTTCCCGGAAATCATCGATCCGGAAACCGGGGAAGTGCTGCCCGACGGCGAGTTCGGCGAACTGGTGTTCACCTCGCTCACGAAGGAAGCGCTGCCGATCATCCGCTATCGCACGCGCGATCTCACGCGTCTGTTGCCGGGTACGGCGCGCACGATGCGTCGTATGGAGAAAATTACCGGCCGCTCCGACGACATGATGATCATTCGTGGCGTGAATGTCTTCCCGTCGCAAATCGAGGAACTGCTGCTGCGTCAGCCGGTGCTCTCGCCGCACTATCAGATCATTCTGGACAAAGAAGGTCCGATGGACACGATGGCGGTGGAAGTCGAAGCGGCCATCGGCTGCCATGACGACACCGCGCTGCAATCGGCCGGCGGCGAACTCAAGCGCGACATCAAGACGCTTATCGGCGTGTCGTGTGCGGTGCGCGTGAAGCCGGTCGGCGGCATCGAGCGCTCGGTGGGCAAGGCGCGCCGGGTGGTGGACAAGCGTTCGCGGTAATTCTTCAGCAAGCGCTGTCTGCGTCCGTCACGATGAAAAAAGCCCGCGAAGTTCGCGGGCTCTTTCGTTGGCGGTCGGTCTTAGCGCGATCTTACTGATTAGGCAGGAACACCCACATCCGGCCGCTCTGGCGCATGCGGCCGGCGAGATCGCCCGCGTCGTCGCCCAGTCCCCAGAAGAAGTCGGCGCGCACGCCCCCCTTGATCGCACTGCCGGTGTCCTGCGCGAACATCAGGCGGTTGATCGGGGCATTCGCCTGGGCACCGAAGGGCGGACGCGTCGTCGCAAGGAACACCGGACTGCCCAGCGGGATCGACGCCGGATCGACGGCAATCGAGCGTTCGGCCGTGAGCGGCACGCCCAAAGCGCCGATCGGCCCTTCGATGCCGCCCACGCCATGATTCGGCATTTCGCGGAAGAAGACAAAGCGCGGGTTCACGTCGAGCAAGGCGTCGACACGCGACGGATTGGCGCGCGCCCAGGCGCGAATGCCCTGCATCGTCGCCTGCGCCGCCGTGATCTCACCGCGATCGATCAGCCAGCGTCCAATCGATTTGTAGGGTTGGTCGTTGTTGCCACCGTAGCCCACCCGCATGATCGAGCCATCGTCGAGCATCACCTGACCCGAGCCTTGCACCTGCAGGAAAAACGCCTCGATGGGGTCGTCCACGTAGACCAGTTCGTAACCGCGCAACATGCCACTGCGCATGAGTTCGGCGCGCGCCGGCAGCGATCCGGCCTTGCGCCCGGCGGGCCATTTGTAGAGGGGCGTCTGATAGATACCGCCGCGCACGCGCGAGCCGTGCAGCAGCGGCTCGTAGTAGCCCGTGATCAGGCCTGACTGCGTGCCGTCGGAGTTTGCGATACGAAACGGCGTAAAGTATTGCTCGAAGAACTGCCGCACCGCCGCCGGGTCCAGATCGTCAAGGTGCTCGGACGCGCGGCAGGCGGGCTGCCAGTTGCTCTGCCGGCTCAACTTCACGCAGCTCTGCGCGAGCGCGAGACGTGCGCCGATGAGAGAGTCGTCCTGCCAGCCATCGACCTGCGACCACGACACAGGCTGCATGCGGCCCACGCCCGACGGCGGTGTCGCGACCGTTGACGGTGGCGTGCCTGGACGATACGGGGTGGAAGGAGGCACACTCGAGCAACCGTAGAGCAATGCGGCAAACGCAGCGAGCGCCAGGCCCCGGCCGGCGCGCCACCGCCCGAACACATTCAGGAAGAGCGTCATGGGTAATCTGTTCGATGAATATCCGGCCTTGCTGGTCTTGCCGGAAGTGTTGCTGGCGATCATGATCGTCGCCGCTATTGTCGTGATGCGTCGCAGGCCGTCGCCCAAACGCCGCGTTCGCCAGACGCGCGCGATCCGGCCGATGCAGAGCGATACGGTGGACCCGATCGACCCACTGAATCCAGACCCGGCCGCACGTGCTGCCGACGATCCGCTCAAGCGGGAAGACTGGTCCGACGACCGGCGCTGACGCCCGAACACTGCGCGCATCCCCCCCGGTTCAGTGCAGGGTGCGCGGCATGGTGAGCGCAAACTCGGCGATGGGGGCGTCAAAGCGCGTGCCGTCCTCGGCCACGCAGAAATACTCGCCGCGCATGGTACCGACGGGCGTGGCGACCATCGCCCAGCTCGTGTACTCGAATTGTTCGCCGGGTTGCAGGAACGGCTGATGCCCGACCACGCCCAGGCCGTTGACTTCCTGCACATGGTTGTCGCCGTCGGTGATCACCCAGTGACGCGAGATCAATTGCGCCGGCACTTCTCCGCTATTGCGAATCGTAATCGTATAGGCGAAGGCGAATTGCCGACGGTCCGGTTCCGATTGTTCCGGGAGATATTGCGGGCGCACCGTAACGGTAAATTCGTACTGGCTCATCGCGTGTTCCTGTTGCGCATGGTGCTCTCTGATGGCGTTCTGGTCTGACAGCTCTCGCTGCTTGTGGTGTGACGACTTGCCGTTACCGGCATCGTGACGGACGTGCGACACATGCGCCATCCCGTTTTGCAAGGCATTCTGCGGCAAGTCGTCGCAGGTCGCAACCGGCAAACACGCCGGAAAGACGCCCGCTCCGGGCTCGCGCGAGGCCGCCCATTCGGTTCACAACGGGCAGGTGTCATGCGAAAGCTTTAAAATACCGCTTTTGACGCTATTACCGGTCCCGCCATGACGCAATTCTGTATCGCCCCCAGCATCCTGTCCGCCGACTTTGCCCGGCTGGGCGAGGAAGTCCGCAACGTCGTGGCGGCAGGCGCCGACTGGATTCACTTCGACGTGATGGACAACCATTACGTTCCCAACCTGACGATCGGGCCGATGGTGTGCGAGGCAATCCGCCCGCATGTGGATGTGCCCATCGACGTGCATCTGATGGTACGCCCGGTTGACCGTATCGTGCCGGACTTTGCCAAAGCCGGCGCCAATCTGATCACTTTTCACCCGGAAGCCTCGGAACACATCGACCGCACGCTCGGCCTGATTCACGACAACGGCTGCAAGGCCGGCCTCGTCTTCAACCCCGGCACGCCGCTGAACTACCTCGATCACGTGATGGATCGTCTCGACATGGTGCTCATCATGTCGGTGAACCCCGGCTTCGGCGGCCAGTCGTTCATTCCCGAGGCGCTCAACAAGCTGCGCGCCGTGCGCGCACGCATCGACGCCTACACGGCCGAGACCGGTCGTGAGATTCGTCTGGAAATCGACGGCGGCGTGAAAGTCGACAACATCGCCGAAATCGCCGCCGCCGGTGCCGACACGTTCGTCGCCGGGTCGGCCATCTTCGGCAAACCCGACTACAAGGCGGTGATCGACGAGATGCGCGCCCAAATTGCGAGCGTGGCATGACCCAGCCCCCCAATCTTCAACTGGACGGCATCCGTGCGGTGCTGATCGACCTCGACGGCACGCTCGTCGACACGGCAGGTGACTTTGGCGTGGCGCTCAATGCCATGCTGGCCGACCTCGGCGCCGACCCTGTACCGACCGAGCGTCTGATGACGTTCGTGGGCAAAGGCACCGCCAATCTGGTGCGCAAGACCCTTGCCGAGCGCTTTCCCGAGGCCGAGATCGACGGCCTGTTCGAGCGCGCTCAAGATAAGTATGAAGCCGTCTACACGTCGATCAACGGCGAGCACACGGCGCTTTACCCTGAAGTGCGCGAAGGGCTGGCCGCCTTGCGCGACGCCGGCCTGCCCGTGGCCTGCATCACCAACAAGCAGCATCGCTTCGCCGTGGCGCTGCTCGAGCACTACGGTCTGTCAGACCACTTTGACCTCGTGTACGGCGGCGACTCCTGGCCGAAACGCAAGCCGGACCCGATGCCGCTCGTCAAAGCGTGTGAAGTGTTCGGTGTGCCGCCCGCGCAAGCCGTGCTGGTCGGCGACTCGGGCAACGACGCGCAAGCCGCCCGTGCAGCGGGCTGCCGGTCGCTCACCGTGCCGTACGGCTACAACCATGGCGAATCTATACAAACGATCGACACGGATGGTATAGTCGCCTCAATTCTGGGCGCCGCCCGGGCCATTCTGCCCAAGGCAACGCCCTCTCTGGCGAGCTGAGTTCGCCATCTTCCACACTGCCATTCAAGCGCATGTTCCTGAACAAGAAACGGAGTCTTAGCGTGATCGACCGGGGGGCCTGGCCCTGGCGACGCTGGTCCTGCTGAACCCTTCCAAGGGGTGGCCGGGACCGCTGAAGTTCGTCTTCAGCAACCCGTTTCTTGCATCGTTGTTGTTCCCAAGAAGTCAACCATCGGCGCGCCGTCTCGTACGGCACGCGGATTCGCCGAGACGCGGTACTCACCGTCGCATCGTATGTGCGCGCGCGTGTTCGCCGTGGCCCGGTGTGGGTCAGCACATCCACCCCGACACGACTCAGGTATTCTCAACGCCAATCCACGCCGATTCTGCGGGACCACCCGCCGGCAAACTTGCAGGCAGAGTGCAACATGACCGAACTCGAATTCAAATCGCTGGCCAATCAAGGCTTTAACCGCATTCCGCTGATCGCCGAGGCTTTCGCCGATCTCGACACACCGCTCTCCCTGTATCTCAAGCTGGCGCTGGGCGACCGCCGTGGCGCGAACACCTTCCTGCTCGAATCGGTGGTGGGCGGCGAGCGCTTCGGCCGCTACTCGTTCATCGGCCTGTCCGCCCACACGCTGCTGCGTAGCTTCGGTCCGAAAACCGAAGTCGTGCGCGATGGCGTCGTCATCGAGACGCACGACGGCGATCCGCTCGAATTCATCACCCAGTTTCAGGCCCGCTTCAAAGTGGCGCTGCGTCCGGGCATGCCGCGCTTTTGCGGCGGCCTCGCCGGCTACTTCGGCTACGACGCCGTGCGCTACATCGAGAAGAAGCTCGCGCACACCACGCCGCACGACGATCTGAACCTGCCCGACATTCAGTTGCTGCTCACGGAAGAACTGGCCGTGATCGACAACCTGACCGGCAAGCTCTACCTCATCATCTACGCCGACCCCACGCAGCCGGAAGCCTATTCGAAGGCACGCCTGCGTTTGCGCGAGCTGCGCGCCCGGTTGAAGGCGCCGGTCGACGCCCCGGTGACGTCCGGCAGCGTGCGCACGGAAACCTTCCGCGAATTCGCCAAGCCGGATTACCTGGCCGCCGTCGCGAAGGCCAAGGAAGCGATCGAGGCCGGCGAGCTGATGCAGGTGCAGGTCGGGCAGCGTCTCATCAAGCCGTATCGCGACGCCCCGCTGTCGCTCTACCGCGCGCTGCGCTCGCTCAATCCGTCGCCGTACATGTACTTCTACAATTTCGGCGACTTTCAGGTGGTGGGCGCATCGCCCGAGATTCTCGTGCGTCAGGAACGTCGCCAGACGCCTGACGGCGAGCACGAGATCGTGACGATCCGCCCGCTGGCGGGTACGCGCCCGCGCGGCGCCACGCCTGAGCGCGACGCGGAACTGGCCACCGAATTGCTTGGTGATCCGAAAGAAATCGCCGAGCACGTCATGCTCATCGATCTGGCGCGCAACGACGTGGGCCGCATCGCGCAGACGGGCACCGTCGAAGTCACCGACAAGATGGTGATCGAGAAGTACTCGCACGTTCAGCACATCGTGAGTTCCGTGGAAGGCCGTCTGCAATCGGGACTGTCGAACATCGATGTGCTACGCGCCACGTTCCCGGCCGGCACGCTCACCGGTGCCCCGAAGGTTCGCGCCATGGAACTGATCGACGAACTCGAGCCGGTCAAGCGCGGCCTGTACGGCGGCGCCGTGGGGTATCTGTCGTTCGGCGGCGAAATGGACGTCGCTATCGCGATTCGCACCGGCGTGGTCAAGGACGGCAACCTGTATGTGCAAGCCGCCGCCGGCATCGTGGCCGACTCGGTACCCGAATCGGAATGGCAAGAGACTGAAAACAAGGCCCGCGCAGTGCTACGTGCGGCCGAGCAGGTCCAGGACGGTCTCGACGCCGAGTACTGATCCGCGCGGCACGGCGCGCGGCCGCACCAATGTGAAGCACTCTGCTGTTTGAAACACGTACGCTTTAGTTATATTGCATACGTGTGACATACAAATACACAGGGCCCCGAATCGATCCTCTACTCGATTCGGGGCCCTTGTTGATTTAGCACAATCGTTCGCTTTTTTCGACCTCTCCGGTATACGCCAATTGACGTCACCACGATATAGTTAGGTGTCCGTCGGGAGATCGAAGCTTCTATGGCGAAACCATGCAATACACGACTGCGCTGCGGCGCCGCGAATCCCTTTGCGATTGCCGCGACGCTCGCACTTGTCACGACCCTGCTTAGCGGCTGTCTTTCGATGGCGCCGACTTATGAGCGCCCTGCGGCCCCGGTGGCCGATGTATGGACGCCCGATGTCAGCACCTCTCCCGCGACAGCGGCCGCACAGCCCGCGTCCGCGCTCGGTTGGCGCGAGTATTTCGCCGATCCTCAGTTGCGCAGCCTCGTCGACACCGCACTGGCCAATAACCGCGATCTGCGCGTCGCGCTCGCTCGTGTCGAGCAGTCGCGCGCGGTATATGGCATTCAACGCGCCGATTTATTTCCGTCACTGGGCGTCGGCGCCAGCGAGACGCGCCAACGTCTGCCCGGCGATCTGAGCCTCACCGGCAATCCGTACATCAGCAGTCAGTATCAGGTCGGACTCGGCCTGTCCACGTGGGAGCTGGACTTTTGGGGGCGCATCCGCAATCTGAAGGACGCCGCGCTCGATGATTATCTGGCCTCCGATGCCTCTCGCCGCGCCCTTGAGTTGAGCCTGATCTCGCAAGTCGCACAAACGTGGCTAAGCCTGCGCGAGTTCGACGAGCGCATTGCGCTGGCACAGCAAACGGTCGACAGCCGCGCCGAGTCGTTGCGTATCTTCACGCGTCGCGAGCAGGTCGGCTCGACGTCGAAGCTCGACCTCACCGAAGTCACCACGCTCTGGCAGCAGGCGCGGGCGCTCGTCACGCAACTTCAGCAGCAGCGCGCCGTGCAAGCTCATGCGCTGCAAGTGCTTGTGGGGGCACCGATCGATACGTCGCCGCAAGCGCTCGACCGTACCGTCGACGACGCGAGCCTGATGCGCGATCTCGAACCCGGCCTGCCGTCGTCGTTGCTGGAAGACCGCCCCGACATCATCGCCGCCGAGTATCAGTTGCGCGCGGCCCACGCGAACATCGGTGCGGCACGCGCAGCCTTCTTCCCGCAGATCACGCTCACCGGCTCGGTGGGCACGGCGAGCAGCGCACTCGACGGTCTGTTCAAGGCGGGAAGCGCGGCATGGGCGTTCACGCCGAGCATCAATATTCCGATTTTCCAGGGCGGACGCCTCGTGAACAACCTCGATCTCGCCGAAGCCCGGCGCGTAGAGTCGATCGCAAATTACGAGAGGACGATTCAGGGCGCGTTCCGCGATGTGGCCGACGCGTTGAGCGCGCGCCGCTGGCTGGCCGATCAGGTCACGATCCTGCAAGCGACGCAGGACGCTCAGTCCGAGCGCGCTCGTCTCGCCAAGCTGCGGTACGACCACGGCGCGGCCGCCTTCCTCGAAGTGCTCGACGCCCAGCGCGACCTTCTCGCTATCGAACAACAGACGGTGCAGACGCGCCGCGCGCTGCTCTCCGCACGCGTGTCGCTCTACACGGCGCTCGGCGGCGGCAGCCGCCTCATGCCCGCCGCCGATGCCCCGGGCGGTCCGTTCGCGCGCACGCCTCGCGTCGTCGAACCGTCGCCGGTCGGTGCACAGCGTGCCGCCGGTGCAGCGGCGCCGACGAACGCCGCGCCGGCCGTCCAATAAATTCAAGAGGTCAAAGAACATGACGCTTCCCAACGCCAAGAAACTGATTCCCGCGCTGATCGTGCTCGCCGTGGTCGGGCTGGGTTGGTACGGATGGAAGACCTACAGCGACAAGGGCCCGGGTGCAGGCTTTGCGAGTGGCAACGGCCGCATCGAAGCCACGGAAGTCGATGTTGCCACCAAGCTCGCCGGTCGCGTCGAAGCCATCTACGTTCGGGAAGGCGATTTCGTGAAGGCGGGTCAGGTGCTCGCCAAGATGCAGATCGACACGCTCAACGCGCAGCGCGACGAAGCCCGTGCGCAGTATCAGCAGGCCATCACCAACGTCGCCGCGATTCAGGCGCAGGCCGCAGCGCGCTTGTCTGACAAGGCGACGGCCGAGGCCAACGTTGCCGCGCGCGAAGCCGAACTCGATGCCGCGCAACGACGTCTGTCACGCTCGGAAACCTTGTCGAAGGAAGGCGCCTCGTCGGCACAGGAGCTGGACGACGACCGCGCCCGGGTCCGCAGCACGCGAGCCGCCGTCACCGCCGCTCGCGCGCAGGTCGCCGCCGCACAATCCGCCGTGGAAGCTGCGAACGCTCAGGTGACGGGGGCCAAGTCGACGGTGCAGGCCGCGCAGGCCACGATCAATCGCATCGAAGCCGACATTACGGACAGTGAGCTCAAGGCACCGCGCGACGGCCGCGTGCAATACCGCGTGGCACAGCCGGGCGAAGTGCTCGCAGCGGGCGGCAAGGTGCTCAACCTCGTCGATCTGTCAGACGTGTACATGACGTTCTTCCTGCCCGAAACGGTGGCCGGACGTCTCGCCATCGGCGCCGAAGCCCGCATTATTCTCGACGCTGCACCGCAGTACGTCATTCCCACGAGCATCTCGTTTGTCTCCAGCACGGCGCAGTTCACGCCGAAGACGGTCGAGACCGAGAGCGAGCGCCAGAAGTTGATGTTCCGCGTGCGTGCGCAGATCGCACCAGCACTGCTGCAACAACATCTGTCGCTCGTGAAGACCGGGCTGCCCGGTGTCGCCTGGGTAAAGACCGACAGCCAGGCGCCGTGGCCTGCCCAGTTGCAGACGAAACTGCCGCAGTGAGCCGCGCATCATGACGGCGCCCCCCTCGCCCCCTTCGCCTCCTTCACTTTCGTCCTCGCCCGGGCACGGCGTGCCGCCCGTGGTACATGTGTCAAACGTGACGCTCCGCTACGGCCGCAAGACCGTGGCGCTGGACGACGTCAGCATCGACATTCCGGCCAACTGCATGGTCGGCCTGATCGGCCCGGACGGCGTCGGCAAGTCCACGTTGCTGTCGCTCATCGCGGGCGCGCGAGCGGTGCAGACGGGCACCGTCGAAGCGCTCGGCGGCAACATGGCGAGCAAGGCGCACCGTGACCTCGTGTGCCCGCGCATCGCTTACATGCCGCAGGGGCTGGGCAAGAATCTCTACCCGACGCTCTCCGTCGAAGAGAACCTGCAATTCTTCGCGCGCCTGTTCGGCCACGACGCCGCGGAACGTCGCCGTCGCATCGACGACCTCACGCGCAGCACCGGTCTGCACCCGTTTCTTGAACGTCCTGCGGGCAAACTCTCGGGCGGTATGAAGCAGAAGCTCGGTCTGTGCTGCGCACTGATTCACGACCCCGACCTGCTGATTCTCGATGAGCCGACGACCGGCGTCGATCCGCTCGCCCGCGCGCAGTTCTGGGATCTGATCGCCCGCATTCGCCGGGAACGGCCGACCATGAGCGTGATCGTCGCCACGGCGTATATGGACGAGGCGCAGCGCTTCGACTGGCTCGTGGCGATGGATGCGGGCAACGTGCTCGCCACCGGCACGCCCGCAGAGTTGCTCGCGCGCACGCGCCGCGACAACCTCGAAGCCGCGTTCATCGATCTGTTGCCGAACGACAAGAAACTCGGCTACGAGCCTGTCGTGATCCCGCCCCTGCACATCGACGAGCACACGGAAATCGCCATCGAAGCCAAAGGGCTGACCATGCGCTTCGGCGATTTCGTCGCTGTCGATCATGTGGATTTTCGTATTCGTCGCGGCGAAATCTTCGGCTTCCTCGGCTCGAACGGCTGTGGCAAGTCGACTACGATGAAGATGCTCACCGGCCTGCTGCAAGCCAGCGAAGGGCAAGCGTGGCTGTTCGGTCACGAGGTCGATCCGAAGGACATCGATACCCGCCGTCGCGTGGGCTATATGTCGCAGGCGTTCTCGCTCTACACCGAATTGACGGTGCATCAGAACCTCGTGCTGCACGCGCGGCTGTTCCACGTGCCCGAGGCCGAGGTGAACCCGCGTGTAGCGGAGATGGTGCAACGCTTCGGTCTGGCCGATGTGCTCGACACCCTGCCCGACAGCATTCCGCTGGGCATGCGTCAGCGTCTGTCGCTCGCGGTGGCGATGGTGCACAAGCCCGAGCTGCTGATTCTCGATGAACCGACGTCGGGTGTCGATCCGGTAGCGCGCGACAACTTCTGGCGTTTGCTGGTGGAGTTGTCGCGCCGCGATCGCGTGACGATCTTCATCTCCACGCACTTCATGAACGAGGCCGAGCGCTGCGACCGCATCTCGCTGATGCACGCCGGCAAGGTGCTCGTCTCCGATCCGCCGGCGAAAATCACGCACGATAAAGGTGCGGCAACGCTCGAGCAGGCCTTCATCGAATATCTCGTGGAAGCGGGTGGCGGCACGCCGGAAGCGCCCGAAATGCCGGAAACGCCCACATCGGCGGCCACGGATACGCCTCCCACCGAGGCAACGCATGCGCCGCACAAGGCGTTTTCGCTCGGCCGCATGATCAGCTACCTCTGGCGCGAAACCCTGGAGCTGCAACGCGATCCGGTGCGCGCCACGCTCGCGCTGGTCGGCTCGCTGGTGTTGATGCTCGTGATGGGCTATGGCATCAGCATGGATGTGGAAGATCTACGTTACGCCGTGCTCGATCGCGACCAGACCACGCTGAGTCAGAACTACGCGCTCAATATCGCGGGCTCGCGCTACTTCATCGAACAACCGCCCATCACCGATTATGAGGATATGGATCGGCGGTTGCGCAACGGCGAACTGGCGCTGGCGATCGAGATTCCATCGGGATTCGCTCGTGACGTGTCGCATGGCAGGGCCGTGCAGGTTGGCGCGTGGATTGACGGCGCGATGCCGATGCGCGCGGAGACGGTGCAGGGTTATGTGCAGGGCATGCATCAGAACTGGCTGGCCGATCAGTCGTTGCGGCGGCTCGGCGTGCGGCCAACCGCGTCGCTCGACATCGAGACGCGCTATCGCTACAACCCCGACGTAAAGAGCCTGCCCGCGATGGTACCCGCAGTGATTCCGCTGCTGTTGCTGATGCTGCCCGCGATGCTCACGGCGTTGTCGGTGGTGCGCGAAAAGGAACTCGGCTCGATTCTGAATCTGTACGTGACGCCGGTCACGCGCACGGAATTCCTGATCGGCAAGCAAATTCCGTATGTGGCGCTCGCGATGCTGAACTTCCTGCTGATGGCGCTGATTGCCGTGACGCTCTTCGGCGTGCCCATCAAGGGCAGCTTCCTCACGCTCATCACTGCCGTCTTCATTTTCAACGTCGTTGCCACCGGCATTGGCCTGCTTGCGTCGACGTTCACCCGCAGCCAGATCGCAGCCCTGTTCTTCACGATGATCGGCACGATGATTCCGGCAATCCAGTTCTCCGGGATGCTCACGCCAGTGCCGTCGATGGAGGGCTCGGGCCGGTTCATCGGCGAGATCTACCCGGCGACCTACATGCTCATCATCAGCCGCGGCGTCTTCAACAAGGCGCTCGGGTTTGCCGACCTCGGCAACGCCTTCTGGCCGATGCTCGTCGCCGTGCCCGTGATTCTGGGCGCCACGATCCTGCTGCTCAAGAAACAGGACAAGTGATGGCGAGTCCGAGCACACCGCAAACCTCTCCTCCCCCCGCGCCACCGGCACAGGCCAGTGTCGCACCGCCGCGTCGCGCACACCCGTGGCGGCGGCATCTGGCGAACATTTACCGGCTCGGCGTGAAGGAGCTTTGGAGTCTGGTGCGCGACCCGATGATGCTGGTGCTGATCATCTATACGTTCACGGCATCGGTCTATTCGTCGGCTACCGCGCAACCGGATACGCTGCACCTCGCGCCCATCGCGATCGTGGACGAGGACGCCTCGCCCCTGTCGCAGCGCATCGTGTCGGCGTTCTATCCGCCGCAGTTCACCGTGCCGCGCATGATTACAGCCGACGCCGTCGACCGGGGCATGGACGAAGGTGCGTATACGTTTGCGCTGAACATCCCGCCGAATTTCCAGCGGGACGTTCTCGCCGGACGTGCGGCAGAGGTGCAACTCAACGTGGACGCCACGCGCATGAGCCAGGCGTTCTCCGGCAGCGGTTATGTGCAGCAGATCGTGTCGGCGGAGGTGCGCGAATTCCTCCAGCGCTACCGATCGACGCCGGAGTTACCGGTGGATCTGGCGTTGCGGGTGCGCTTCAACCCGACGCTGGAGCGCGCGTGGTTCGGAGCGCTGATGCAGATCATCAACAACATCACGATGCTCTCGATCATTCTCACGGGCGCGGCACTCATTCGCGAGCGTGAGCACGGCACGATCGAGCATTTGCTCGTCATGCCGGTGACACCGACCGAGATCATGCTGGCGAAGGTCTGGTCGATGGGGCTGGTGGTGCTGATCGCGGCGGCCATGTCGCTGTGGCTGATCGTGAGCGGCGCGCTGCATGTGCCGATCGGCGGCTCAGTGGCGCTGTTTTTGCTGGGCGCGACACTGCATCTGTTCGCGACCACGTCGATGGGCATTTTTCTTGCGACGCTCGCCCGTTCGATGCCGCAGTTCGGCATGTTGTTGATTCTGGTGCTGCTGCCGCTGCAAATGCTCTCGGGCGGGAACACGCCGCGAGAAAGTATGCCGAAGCTGGTGCAGGACATCATGCTCGCTGCGCCCACGACGCATTTCGTCGAACTGGGTCAGGCGATCCTGTTCCGTGGCGCCGGGATCGGCGTCGTGTGGGTGCAGTTCCTGGCGCTCGCCATCATCGGCGCCGTGTTCTTCGCCTTCTCGCTGCGACGTTTTCGTCGCACGCTCAGTTCGATGGCGTAACGTTTGCGCTGCCTGCGCCCCCTCGGCGTTCGCCAGCCCCGTCATGCCGGATTTGCGAGGTCATTGCCATGCCTGCCAAGTCGTCTGCCGCACTGGAACGCCGGTCTTCCCGCGCTACGGCGTCTGCTGACGCCGCCAAAGCGCCTGATACACCGTGGCTCGCCGCCAACCCGTGGCTGGCGAATCTTCCCTGGATGTCGGCCGCCGCCGAATACGCCGTCGACGCATGGCAGCGCAGCGTGCTGTTCGCCGATGTCATGCGTCAGCGCGGCAATCAGTATCAGGAACACCTTGCCGAGTCGGCGCCGAACGTGCTCGACTTTCCGGCAGAGGTGATCCTCGACGGGCACGACCTGCCGCGTCCGTGCAATTACTGTCTGATGCGCATCGTGCCGCCGGACGACACGCCAACGCTGCCGAACGCACGACCGTTTGTGGTGGTCGATCCGCGTGCGGGTCACGGCCCGGGCATCGGTGGCTTCAAGCCTGACAGCGAGATCGGCGCCGCGCTGCGGGCGGGGCATCCGTGTTATTTCGTGGGCTTTCTGCCCGATCCGGTTCCCGGTCAGACGGTTGAAGACGTGATGCACGCCGAGGCCGCCTTTCTGGAGAAGGTGATTTCGCGGCATCCCGAAAGCGCGGGTAAGCCGGCGGTGATTGGCAATTGTCAGGCGGGCTGGCAGGTGTTGATGACGGCGGCGATGCGTCCCGAACTGTTCGGGCCGATCATCGTGGCAGGGGCACCGTTGTCTTATTGGGCAGGCTGGCGTGGGCGCAATCCGATGCGTTATTCGGGCGGTCTGCTGGGCGGCAGTTGGTTGACGGCGCTCACGAGCGATCTGGGCGATGGCCGCTTCGACGGCGCCTGGCTGGTGCAGAACTTCGCGAGTCTCGATCCGGCCAATACGCTATGGCGCAAGAAGTATCACCTTTATGCGAACGTCGACACGGAAGCGCCGCGTTATCTCAGCTTCGAGAAGTATTGGGGCGGTCACGTGTTCCTGAACGCGCAGGAGATGCAGTACATCGTCGACAACCTGTTCGTGGGAAACCGGTTGACGAGCGCAGAGTTGATCACGAGCGATGGTATCCGGATCGACCTGCGCAACATCCGTTCGCCCATCGTGGTGTTCTGTTCGTATGGGGACAACATCACGCCCCCGCCGCAAGCGCTGGGCTTCGTAACCGACATGTATCGCGACGACGCAGAAGTGCTCAGTCACGATCAGACGATTGTGTACGCCACGCACGACAGCATCGGCCATCTCGGCATCTTCGTGTCGGGAAGCACCGGACGTAAGGAACACCGCAAGTTCGTCAACAATATCGATCTGATCGATGTGCTGCCCGCTGGCATCTATCAGGCGCAGATCGCCGACAAGACCGAAGACACGCCGCACCAGGAGTTGATCGACGGCGATTACGTGATGTCGATTCAGCGACGCAGCGTGGAGGATGTGCGCGCCATCGTGCAGCCCGACAGCGACAGCGATCGGCGCTTCGCAGCCGTGGCTCATCTGTCGGATATCAATCTCGGCTTGTACCGCAGTCTTGTGCAGCCATGGGTACAGGCAATGGTCACGTCGAACTCGGCGTACTGGATGCGTGTGCTGCATCCGCTGCGTGTAAGTTATGAGCTTTGGTCGGATCGCAATCCGTTTGCCGTGCCGTTCGCCGCGAAGGCGGATCACGTGCGCGAGACCCGGCATCCGGTGTCTCCGGACAATCCGTTCCTCGCGGTGGAATCGGCGGTGTCGAACGCGATCGAGCAATCGCTCAACTTCTACCGCGATATGCGCGACGACGGGTATGAAAAGGCCTTCGAACTGATGTACGGGCAACCCTGGGTGCAAGCGCTCGCCGGGTTGCGCGGCAGCGACGGCTCGGCGGTACGAGTGCATCCGGGGACATCGTCCGAGCATGTTGCCTTTGTGCAGGAAACGTTGGCGCAACGTCGCCACGAACTGCGCCAGGGCGGCCTGCTGGAAGCGGGCATTCGCGCGCTGTTATGGGTGCATCGTCTGCATGGCGAAGCCGACGAGCGTCAGTTCAACCTCGCGCGTTCGTTGCCGCGCGGCGAAAGCGATATTTCGATCGAACAGTTCCGCGAGATTATCCGACGGCAGGCCGGATTACTCCGTATGGCACCTGACGCAGCAATGGAAGCCATTCCCGGCATGCTCGCCCACTCGACACCGGCGCATATCCGGCGCGTGGCGAAGGCCGTGAAGGATCTTAGTTTCGCGGTGCCGCTCGACGGCGGCGAGCAAAGCGATCTGGAACGGGTGCTGGCAGTCTTCGACGAGGTGGCTTCGCATCAAGAGGCCGCGTCTGGACACACAGCGAAGCCACGGCCCGCTCGCGCAGCCACCGCACCTCGGAAAGCCGCAACGCCCGCCACTGCGCCCCGCAAACGCGCCAGAGCCGCCAAGAAAGGCACAACCGCTACTGCGAAGACGACCAGAGCCTCCAACTCGCCGAAAACGAAGAAAGCCCGCTGAATCCAGCCTCGGGCGATGCCCCTGTCATCGCCCGAGCGGCACATACATCCGTGCCAATAAGCCACCACCGTCACGAGATGCGAACTCAAGCGTAGCGTCGAACCGCGACGCAATGGCCCTCACGATCGATATCCCCAATCCCGCTCCCTCACCCTGCCGCCGGCCCTGATCGCCTCGCCAGAATCGCTGCCCCACCCTCGCCGCCTGCTCCGGCGCCAAGCCCGGGCCCCGGTCGCCCACCTCAATGCAATATTTCTGCCGGTGCTCGTCCAGCGTCACCGTCACGTCGACAGGACTCCCCTCCGGGGAATAGCGCAGCGCGTTGTCTATGAGGTTGCGCACGGCCGTGCCCAGCATCGAACGAGGGACCGCTGTGCCACCATCCTCGCACTTCATGCTAAAGACGATCCGTGGTACCCCACGACGGACCGGGGCCCCATTCCGCCACTCAGACAGTGGCCCAACTCGCAGCGGAACGGGGCCCCGATCCGTCTCTTCCCATTCGGTTAAGGCCGCTTCTACCGCGCCGCGCACCGACTCGCACACGTCCGGTGCATGCGTCGACGCCTCCGCTCTCGCCAACGTCATCATCTGATCCAACGTGTGACGCAATCGACGCACACCGACACCCGCTTTTTGCAACGCCTGTGTCGCCGGCTCGCCCCTCGTGATCTCCGCCACCTGCA
>JARLJF010000207.1 GCA_031291335.1 Pandoraea sp.
TACCGACATCACGTGTCAAGGCCGTGCGCCCCAAGCCGGATGCCGATCGCCCTCCCCCGATCGGCGAACGCGAGGCGCGGGACGCCGAGCCGCGCAAAAGCGAGGGCGTCGGCGCAGCGGGGGCGGGCGAATCGCCGGCCTCAGCCCTCCTGCCCCCCTCCGGCCGTGCGAGCGACCTGCCTCCCCTCGTCGATGAATGGGTCTATCTGCGTGGTTATGAACAGCAACTCCCCGCCGAGCAGTTGCCCGCCAGTGCATCGTCACGTGTGGTCCTGATCAATGGCCACCACTACCTGAAGGGCGCGGCTGGCTACTACCGGGCACAGCGCGGCACGAGTGCCGATCATTGGCTCATCGATCCGCCACAGGGCAGTGAAAGTCGAGCGCAGGTGCCAGTGACGTACGACGTGAGCAGCGGGACCTGGCACGCCCACGCCCCGCTGCGACTATGCGGAGGCGGATGCGGACCGAGTCATATTTCCCACCCACCGGACAGCATCGCGAACAGCTTCGAGAATATTTTCGACGCGGTGCGTCATGTGCCCAACGGAAGCGCGCAAGTCGCGATTCAAAAGGCGTTTTCCGATCTGAGCAAGTTGCATCTGCGGCGAACGAATCGCGCTGATCTGCAAACGATTCGAGACAACTCGATCATCAGTCACCGAGCTGCCATGCGCGAGGAAATGAGGAAGCAGATTGACCCGAACGCGCCGTTGATCAAACAACAACGCACCGCGTCCGCGATCACGGCGATGTATTACCGGTGGAACACGGCGGCAGAAGCCTTCTGCCAGGAAAACGCAGAGATTCTCTTCCACTCGCTGCTCGAGAACGGCATCTCCCGAAATCAGATTCGGATGATCACGATCAAGCCGCAAAACCGTCCGCCCCACGTCATGGTGCTTTACACGGAATCCGAGCACTTCATCGATCTCATGGACAACTCGACACCGCAGCCGCCCCACCCGCTATACCGAGACGGCATCGGTCACGGCCTCTTTCTTCAGGGGGTCTATCTGGCCCGTCGTTCGACGGTACTTCTGGATCCGTGGAGCCGAACCAAAGCCCTCTCGTTTGCCAGCGCGACTACCCCGTTGGACGCGGACCGGATCGTCAATCGCGCACTCAACGATATCGGGCATATGCCGGGAAATGCTTACACCGTCTCCGTCACGCGGCCGCTGGGCATGCATCGAGCGAACCCGGGAGCATTGCGGGGGCGCACGGGGTCGGCCAATTCCGATCAATCAGAAAGCGCGTCAGGGCATTCGGCGTGGAGCACCTTGAGCCGGGATGGCAGCCTGTCGTCGGATGATGCCGCCCCATCACCCGCCGCCGACTCGGCGTCATCGCGCTGATGGGCTGAGAACGTCCCGGTCCCGCACGGGATCGGCACTGACCTCAGGGCACCGGCGCGACACACGCGCCGGTTTTCGTGTTGCTCGTCCTGTGACTAGTCCTGCTACTCGCCCTATTACTCAAGCCGTCGTCAGTACGTGTACACGCCGCGTCCGGTCTTGCGCCCGAGATAGCCGGCAGCGACCATCTCCTTGAGCAACGGACACGGACGATATTTCGAGTCCGCAAACTCCTCGTAGTAGACATTCATCACCGACAGGCAGACATCCAGACCGATCATGTCGGCGAGCGCCAGCGGTCCGATCGGATGGTTGCAGCCGAGCTTCATGCCTTCGTCGATCTCTTCGGGCGACGCGAGATTCTCCGCCAGCACGAAGAACGCCTCGTTGATCATCGGCACGAGAATACGGTTGACGACGAAGCCCGGCGCGTTCTTCACCGTGATCGGCGACTTGCCGAGCTGGCGTGCGAGGGCGTCGACACGTGCGTGCGTTTCGTCGCTCGTCTGCAGGCCGCGAATGATCTCCACGAGCGCCATGAGCGGCACCGGATTGAAGAAGTGCATGCCGATGAACTGCGCCGGCTTGGCCACCACGGCGGCGAGCTTGGTGATCGAGATCGACGACGTATTCGACGCGAGGATTGCGCCGTCTTTTGCGACGCCCTCGAGCTGCTTGAGGATCTTGATCTTCAGATCGAAGTTCTCGGTGGCCGCTTCGATCACGATGTCGGCCGTGGCAAGCGCCGCGTACTCGGTCGACGTCGTGACACGCGCGAGCGCCGCCTCTTTGTCGGCCGTGGTGAGCTTGTCTTTCTTGATGAGGCGATCGAGACTGCCAGCAATCGTCGCCACGCCCTTCTGCACGGCCGCATCACTGATGTCGACCATCGTGACCGGCAACCCGGCGACGGCACAAGCCTGTGCAATGCCATTACCCATCGTGCCTGCGCCAATGATGCCCACGTGTTGAATCGTCATGTCGTCTCTGCTCCGTTTGTGCTGAAAGGTGGCGGGAATACCGTCTTGCGCGGTGCACAAATCATAGCGCGGACACGTGGTATCGGTGACACATGGAACCGCTGTGCGAAACGGTCTGATAACGATGCGTGGCGCCCTGCGATGGCATCGCGCCACCAACGAAAGAAGGGGCAGACGCGCCCCAAAATAGCGTCTGCCCCTTCTGCGATCTTCACCGGCACGCGTCACGAAGAGGCGTGCGCCGGAACATCAGAACTTCATACGAACGCCGCCACCGAAGGTGTCGCCGCCCGACATCGTGCTCACCTTGTCGTTCATGTAAGCCGCGTAGATGTCGGTGCGCTTGGACAGGTTGTAGTCGTAGCCGAGCGCCCACGTCTTGCGGTTGACGTTGCTCGTGCCCGAACTCTTCGTGTACGCATACGACGCCAGCACACTGCCGTTGCCCAGCGGCACCGACACGCCGAGCTGGCCGCCGTTCTCCGACACACCGCCACCGGTGATGTTGTTGCGGATGTACTGATACTGGCCGAAGAGCTTCACGACCTGCAGGTCGTACGTCGCGCCCAGTTGCACGGCCTGCTGGCTGCGGAAGCCCGTCATGCCGGCGAGGTCGTCGGGCACCGAGTCGAACTTCACTTGCTGGTAAGCCACGGTCGCGGCAAACGGGCCGTTGAAGTACAGCGCCGAGGCGCTCCACTTGTTCTGACCGGTTTCGCCCGCCTTGTTACCAAAGGCGTACGACACGCTACCCGACAGACCCTTGAAGTTCGGCGTCGTGTACATCACGGCGTTGCTCCAGCCGGAGTCGCCCACGATGCCCTGACCGGCCTGGCCAATGAACGTGTGGAACACCATCGGGCTGAAGGTGTACGAATCGACGAACGGGTTGAACAGAATCGTCGAGACGAAGTACGACGTGGTGAGGCGACCGATCGTGACCGTACCGGCCGTGTCCGACGCCAGGCCCACGTAGGCGTTACGCGAGAACATCGAGTCGCCCTGGAAGCGGCCGTACTGACCGGTCTGCGGACGGAAAAAGTCTTCGAGCACGAACACGGCCTTCAGGCCGCCGCCGAGATCTTCGTTACCCTTCATGCCCCAGTACGACGTCGACATGCCGCCGCCGCCCTGCGTCCAGGCACGATCGCCGCCCGGGTTCTTGACCGCGCCCACCCAGGCGTCGACCTGACCGTACAGCGTGACGTTCGATTGTGCGAATGCCGGTGCGCTCACGCACGCGCCCAATACGAGTGCCCCGCCAATGCCCTTGGCCATGCTCCGCTTCATTGACTTCTCCTTGGTTTATGTATTTTGTGTGCCTGTTCCCGCATTGCGCGAGACCTGCCGGCGCCCGCTGAAGAAGCGCCTCCCTGTTAAACGGCCGTGATTCTCGCACAGCCCCGACCTGCGCAGATAGGCCGGAACCGCACGAAAAAAACACCACGCAAGTGGCCGGGAAATGGTGGGGAGACAAAAATCGGCCGACCATCCGCGCCGCAATTAATCCCGGTATAACGAGATCGATATATCGCTTATATCAGCGGGTTAGCGAACGCTCACATTCGCCGTGATGTGCGGAATGAATAGGCAGCCGGGAAGCACGACTGGCAGACGCCGTTACGCCGACGTGGCCTTATTGAATGTTGCACATGTGCAACATTCGGTGCATCCGGTCGGATCGGGAGGAAAAAAAACGAACGTGCGCCGGCCAAGTGGCCAGCGCAGTGAGGAACCTGAGAGGGGGACGATGTCTTTGCCGAGTCGGCGGGATGAGAACAACGATGGCCGTCGATGGCGAGCCAATCGCGCGGATAGCGGATACCGTTACGCCGGCTAGCGATTGCGTCGGTTGCCCTCGCCCCCTCGCTCGCCACGGGGCTGGCCTTGCGGCGTGTACTGACGCTCACGCGGTTCGGCCGGTGACGCCCAGTTCGGATACGCCGACTGTCCACGGCCACGATCGGCGTTGAAACGGCTGATGTCTTCCCGAAGCGATGCTTTGTTCACGTCCAGCACGTCGCGCCCACGCCCACCGTCAGCCCAGGCAGGGTAGGCACACACCAGCAGCAACAGGAAGCAATAGCGAAGTCGGGCACGCATTTCGGTTCAACCACGGCACCCGGCCCTAAGGTGGGGCCGGTTGGCACGGGACGCATTCGGCACCTGCGGGTTGCATGTGCGCCATACGCCTCAAGGATGACTGTACCGGGTCAGTCGAGCGAGCGTCGACCGAAAAAATGTTAATGCCTGACGTGGTCTGCAACCGTTTGTAACTGCCGGAACAGGGCCGCGCGGGAAACGCCGCAAAACCTTGCCCGGCGGGGCTTGGCGCCCTTCCGGCGTGCCGACGTCGAGAAGGCATTCGACGTCGGCGGAGGCAACACTCGCCTTACTTCTCGACTTGTTTTTCGACAGACAGCGAGATCTCGCGCAGACGCTCGCCGCGCGGCGTCACGAGATCCTGCGCCGTGACGGTGAAGTTGACCGGACGCGCGTACTTGCGGCTCGCGCTCTGCCATTCGGCGGGCAGACCGGACGTGTTCGTCGTGGTAGTGCGCAATGTGGTCACCCCGCGCGTGCAACGCGAGACCTGCGTGGCAAACACCTGCGCCTGATTGCGCAAATCCATCGGCGTGATCTTCTGGTAATCCCAGATGCACTCGTAGGTCGGCGCGAGGCCCGTGGCCCGGAACACCTTGCAGTCGCCGCCCGGCACCGAGTAGGTGGCCTGGTAGCTCTCACCGCGATCGTTCTTGGCCGCGAGCGGGCCGGTGATGTCTTCAAAACCGTTCTGCGCGCTCTTGGCCAGCATGAGGATGCCCTCGCACTGGTCGGCGGCGAAGGCCGACTGCGCTGCGCAAAGGCAAGCCAGCAAGGCCCATCGTTGTCGTGAATTCGTTGCCATCGTTGGAATGTGTTGACTGGGTGCGGCGGCGGGCAGCGTGGTTGCCGTGCGGGGCTGCGCCACTTGCGATATCGCCGTGAATGGTGCCATTAGAACGCAAAGTCGGCGCTGACGAAACCACGGTCACAGGGGAAATCGTGCGCCAATTCGAGTGCGTGTGCGCGCGATAGTTCGCGCCCGGCGTGCTCTCATCCAAAAAGCCGATTCACGAGTGCCGCGTGCGACCTATACTCAAGTCGCAGTGAAACTGCATGGGCACGGACGAGAACCGATGGTGGTTCAAAGGCACGACGGCAATGCCCCCAGGTGCCAAGTCTCCTTGGCCCTTACCACGCCGCGCCGGTACACGCGGCTGGCGATGCCCCGATGGGGCCTCAACCGGCGGCTTAGCCCGCCGGTTTCCATTTCAGCGTGTTACGCCGAATCTCCCACAGTCTTGCCGGACGGGCTTGCGCAGCACCTCATGCTGACGGATTAAGCGAAAGTGCGGATTTCGCCCGTGACATCGCTCTGCAACTATCAAGACACAAGATCAATATTCGCCGGGCACTCACTTTCGGGAAGTCAACGGAGTGTTTGTGGATACGTGTGCGTCATCAGCAGTGCATTGCTTGCAGTGCGCTCGTGTCGTTGTGCGTTACGTGGGGTGAACCATGGGACACCCGACCCTTCCCGGCGGTCTTCGCCCCGATAGTCCGGACGGCGGCACGGCGCGCGATCCGTCGCGTTTGATGCAGCAAGTGCGCGGGCACGGCGGCACGCTCGCCCACGTTCTCGGCGCCGTCGGCAAATTCCGATTCCGCCACGCCGACTGGCCGCGACGGCTGTATCTCTATCCCGAGACGCTCGCCGCGCTGGTACAGGACCTCACGCCACTGGGCTTCTACCGATTCCAGCAGCGGCTCGACATCGTTGCCGATCTCGAGCGCGATCTGTTCTGTGTCGACGATAGCGGCAACGTGTCGATCTACCGCATTCAGGCGGCGTCCGACCCCGCGAGCATCGAGGCGGCGGCCGTCTGGCTGGGCCTGTTATCGATTGCCGGAGAGACGTCATGAACCGACTCGCGATCGTTCTGGATGGTCTGATGCTGCTCTACCTCGCCGCCGCAACGGTTGTCGGCGTGCAATCGAGCGCCGCCGATGGCCATGAGATGCTCGCCAGCGTGCTGGGGGTGTTGCTCGCCCTTTGTGCGCTGGCCGTACTCGCCGCGCCGTTCTACGTCTCGCTCGTGGTGCTGGTCGCGCAATCCGAGCGGCATCTGCGGCTGGCCGCCTGGCTACACCGGGCGATGCTGACCCTGATGATCGGGCTGACGCTCATCTCGCTTCTCGCGCGCGACACCATCGAAGTCTCGGCCCCCCTCTTCGTGCTGGTCGCCGTGGGGTGCATTGTCAATCTCGTCGCGCTCTCGCGACGGCGCACACACTTCGAGGCGTTTCATCTGTTCGAGCACTGAAGCACGCACGCTGAGGCACGCGAGAATTTCGCGCCGATTTGCGAGCGCCGCGCGGGCGGTGCTAGACTGCGCGGCATGAATCGCTGGCGCAAACTTCTCGTGTTGTGGCTGTTGTGCGTGACCATGCCGTTGCAGGCCATGGCCGCACTGCGCACGCATTGCGCGCCGACAACCGCTGCGTCGGCGATGCAGACCGCGATCACCGCGACTGACAATGACGCTTCGGCCATGATGGCCATGCACCAGGCGATAGCGATGTCCGGGCAAGGCGACGCCATGCCGGGCATGCACCACCACGACGGTGACACCTCAAACGACGCCACGTCACCGCCGATGGTGCATCAGGACGCATCGCCGGATCACGCGTCGTCGGGCAATACGCATAGTCATCACGCCAGTTGCTCCGCATGCGCCGCCTGCGTCGTGTGCACCGCACTCCCGCCAAGTGTCGCCATTCGCGTGCCGGACGCTCAGCCGTCCACCGCCATCCCCTTCCTGCGCACGTCGGCCACCAGCGCCGTCGTTGCCGTGCCCGAGCGTCCTCCGAAAGCCCTCGCCGCCTGACGGTCCCGCATCGACCGATGGGTGACAGCGGCGTCTCCTGACGCCCCGCTTGCCCCGCCCGACTGCCCACCGTCTCCGTTCCCCGTTGGACTGATTCTCCGCGCTGCTTTGCGACTGGCTTACCTACGCCTGCCGCTCGTGCCATGAGTCCGTCTGCCAGTTGAACGTGCAACGCCAGACTGCCCGCCGATTCGCGGTGCACCCGCGGCGTTGCCAGCTTGACGAGCCTTTCGATGACGTTTCTTCCTATACGACGGCGCGCGTGGATCGTGCCGGTCGCGCTGTCGCTGTGGGGCGCGTGGTTTGCGACCGCCAACAGTGCGCCCCATGCCACAGAATCCGCGGCACCACCCGCGCACGATGGCCATAGCGGTGTAACCACCGCCGATGATCCTGCGGCACCGGATGCCCCTGTCGGGCCGCCTCCCATCGGCGTGCTCCACGACTTCTCCCGTCCTGCGTTGTCCGTTCCCACGGGCGATTGGCGCAAGGTGAATGCCAGCGTCTCCGGCATGTCAGGCATGACAGCGATGCCAGCAATGCCGGGGATGTCCGACGGCGGCCACGACATGGCAGGACACAACAGCGGCGCCGTGAACACCTCGCCGTCCAGCAATCGCACCGGACATGCCGCGCATACCGGACACACCGGGCACAACATGCAAGGAGACTCGCGATGACAGTCTCCCTCTCCCTCTCCTTCTCGGGCTCGCCGCGCTCGCCGCACTCGCGATTGCGTGGACGTGTCGCGCCCGTCGCATCGCGAGCGCGACGCCATCGCCGGACGCCGCTGGTCATCGCCGCGCTCGCCACGCTGGCGCTGTCAGGTTGCGCGACATTCAGCAGCGACGGCGGCTTCGCTCCGGTCGCCGAAGCCACGCAGCAGCACCTCGGCAAACCCGCAGTCTGGGCCCGTGATGACGCCGCGGCGAAAGACCTCGCCCAGACGCGCGACGACTTGCTCTCCCGCCCGCTCGACATCGATGCGGCCGTGCGTCTCACTCTGCTCAACCATCGCGGTCTGCAAGCCACTTACGCCGAACTCGGCATCGCGGAAGCCTCGCTCGTGCAAGCGGGACGCTTACCCAATCCGCGTTTCTCGTTTCAGCGCGTCCAGGGCGGCGGCGATATCAGCATCGAGCGTACGTGGGGGCTCGACTTCGTTCGCGTCCTCACGATGCCGCTCGCCTCGCGGATTGAAGCGCGCCGCTTTGCGCAAGTGCAGGCACAAGTGACGCAGGCGGTCATCGAACAGGCCACGCTCACGCGTCGTGCCTGGATCGACGCCGTTGCTGCGCAAGAGCGCGTGCAGATCCTCGAGCAGACGAGTCTTGCGACACAGGCCGCCAGCGAACTCGCCGACGGCATGGCGCGCGCGGGCAACTTCAGTGCGATGCGTCGCACGCAGGAGAACCTCGTCTACGCAGACACCGCGGCGCGTCTCGCGCGAGCCCGAGAGCAGGCAAGCACCGCGCGAGAACAACTCGCCCGGCAAATGGGCTTGTGGGGCCCGCAACTGACCTTCACGCTACCGGCGCGTCTGCCCGCGCTTCCACGCACGCGGCCGGCATGGCCTGACGCCGAAGCGCTGGCGTTACGCGAGCGTGCTGACATTCGTGCCGCCCGCGCCGCGCTCGACAGCACGGCGAGCGATCTGGGGCTCACGCGCGTCACGCGCTTTGTCAACGTGCTCGATACCGCCTATCGCAACAATGGTGCGACGGGTTCGCCCACCGAGCGCGGGTACGAAATCTCGCTGGAGGTGCCGCTCTTCGACTGGGGCACTGCACGCGTGGCCGGTGCCGAGGCACGCTATCGCCAAAGCGTTGACCGCCTGGCGGACACCGCCGTCGCGGCACGCGCCGACGTTCGCACACGTCGCACGCAGACGCTCGCCGCGTGGGACATCGCCGAGCATTACCGCGTCACGATCCTGCCGATGCGTCAACGCGTCTCCGACGAATGGCTGCTGCGCTACAACGGCATGCTCGCAAGCGTCTTCGACCTGCTGACCGATGCGCGCGAGCAACGCGATACCGTGCTCGCCTATATCGATGCAACGGCAGATTTCTGGCTGGCCGACGCGGCGTTTCGCGAAAGCCTCGGTGGCGGCGAACCCGACACGGCGGAGGTACCGTCCGCCCCTGCGGCATCGCCTGCACCACCCCCACCCCCCGCTTCTTCTCACCAACACGGAGGTGACGCATGACCTCGCGCCGACGATTCCTGCGTGACGCAAGCCTCGCCGTCATGGGTGCGACTGCCGTCGAGCGCACCAGCCTGGCCGCGCTGCCCGACGCGGCGACGCGCAACGACGCCAGCACCGCAAAACCCCTCGCGCCTCCCAACGGCCGCCCGTATCGTCCTGTCGTAACGCTCAACGGCTGGACACTCCCGTGGCGCATGCGCAATGGCGTCAAGGAGTTTCACCTGATCGCCGAGCCCGTGGTGCGAGAGATTGCGCCGGGCATGCAGGCGAACCTGTGGGGCTACAACGGACAGAGTCCCGGGCCGACCATCGAAGTCGTCGAAGGCGACCGCGTGCGTCTTTACGTAACGAACCGTCTGCCCGAAGCGACGAGCGTGCACTGGCACGGCCAACGCCTGCCCAACGGCATGGACGGCGTGGCGGGCCTCAACCAGCGCGCCATCGCCCCGGGGCAGACCTATGTCTACGAGTTCGAAGCGAAGCGCGCCGGCACGTTCATGTATCACCCGCACGCCGACGAGATGATGCAGATGGCGATGGGGCTGATGGGCTTCTGGGTCACGCATCCGAAAGACCCGTCATTCATGCCGGTCGACCGCGATTACGTGTTCCTCATCAACGCCTACGCCATCGACCCGGGCACCCGCACGCCGCGCGTGAACGAGATGACGGACTTCAATCTCTGGACGTGGAACAGCCGCGCGTTTCCGGGCATCGATCCACTGGTGGCGCGTCAGGGCGACCGGGTGCGCATTCGTATCGGCAACCTCACGATGACGAATCACCCGATCCATCTGCACGGTCACGAGTTCAAGGTGACGGGCACCGATGGCGGTTGGGTGCCGCCCACCGCCCAGTGGCCGGAAGTCACGACGGATGTCGCCGTGGGACAGATGCGCGCCATCGAGTTCGACGCCATCGAGCCAGGCGACTGGGCCTTCCATTGCCACAAGTCGCATCACACGATGAACCCAATGGGGCACGAGGTGCCGACCATGCTCGGCGTGAATCAGCGTGAGATCGCGACCAGGATCGCCCGCATCATTCCCGACTATATGGCGATGGGCGAAACCGGCGCCTCGATGAACGGCATGGAAATGCCCTTGCCGGAAAACACATTGCCGATGATGACCGGCACCGGCCCGTACGGCCCCATCGAAATGGGCGGCATGTTCACCACCTTGAAAGTGCGGCAGGACCTGCCGCGCGACAGTTATCGCGATCCCGGCTGGTATCGCGCGCCGCGCAGCTCGGTCGCCAGCCCGTGGCAAGGCAGCACTTCAGCGTTACCCTCTACCCATCGTCAGCCTGCCAACGCGGGCAAAACCGGAGTCAAATCATGATTCGCTCACGCTTCCCGTCGCGCCTTGTCCGTACTTTGTCGGTTCCCTTCGTTCTCGGTGCCGTCACGCTGACGTTGGCGGGCCCCGCGTTTGCCGACGATCCGCACGCCATGCACATGCAGCACGGTCACGACAGTGCGGCTGCGGCCATCGGTGAACCCGGCAACGACGCTCAGGCCACGCGCACGGTCGACGTCGACATGCGCGACACCATGCGCTTCTCACCCGCCACCCTCACCGTGCGTCGCGGCGACACGGTGCGCTTCGTCGTCACCAACAACGGCAAGATCCGCCACGAAATGACGTTGGGCACGGCAGCGTCGCTCGCCGAGCACGCCAAGATGATGCAGCAGATGCCCGGCATGTCTCACGCCGAACCCAATGCCGTGACGGTCGAACCCGGCGAGCGCAAGACGCTCGTGTGGCACTTCACGCAACCGGGGACCGTGGAATTCGCGTGCCTCGAACCGGGGCACTTCGAAGCCGGCATGCGCGGTGTCGTCAACGTACGTTGATCGCAGCGCCGCGTTGCGGTGACAGGCTGGCGCGGGACGTGTCGGCAGTGCCGCCGGTCCCGCGCGGGGCCGGCGCAGGATTAGCGCATTTTCGGTGCCAGATCGACATCCGGTGCGGCTACGCCGTTCAAGCGTTCAAGCGGTCAGACGGTCAGGCGGTCAGTCGCACCGCACCAAGCCGCCGCTGAGCGCTTCGGTCGCGTCAGCTTCGAATGCCACCACATCGCGCACCTTCAATCGCAAGCGTAGCGTGACAGCCTCGTCGTAGGCGGCCTCAAGCACCTCGGCCGAGTGACGCTCCGCCAGCCGGCGCAGCGTCGCTTCATGCGCAAAGGTGCAGCGATAGCGCGGCTCCGCCGTCGGCTCGACGGCAGTGAGCGTCGCGAGCTTCAAGGCTTCGCTCACTGCCTGTCCATAGGCCCGGGTCAACCCGCCCGCGCCGAGCTTGATGCCGCCGTAGTACCGCACGACCACCGCCAGCACGTTCGCCAGATCCTTGTGCATGAGCACGTTGTACATCGGCTTGGCCGCCGTGCCGCCCGGCTCACCATCGTCGTCGAAACCCGACGCACCTTCGCACAACAGCACCCAGCAGTAATGCGTGGCGTTGGGATATCGCACGCGCACCGCGTCGAGTTCGCGCATTGCGGCCTCTCGCGAGGCCACGGGCATGACGATGCCGATAAACCGGCTCTTCTTGATGTCCAGCTCGGTCTCGACCGTTGCTGCCAATGCATGCATACGACTGTCGTCCCCCGCGCGCCTTACAGGCGCACCTCGCCGCGCGCGAGTTCGATGACGTTGCCGCCGACGCGAATCTCACGATTCGCCGTGACTTCGAGCGTCAGCCGGCACGCACGCTCAATGGCATCGCCCTGCGTCACGCGTGCGCGCACCGGCAGCGGATAGCCTTGCCCGATGAGCCAGCCCCCTAGGTTGGCGCAGGCCGAACCGGTGCCCGGGTCCTCGCTCACCCCGCCGCCCTGCGTCGTGAAGAAGTAGCGGGCCGTGACCTGCAACACGCCGTCCTTTTGACCGTCGACGGAAAACACGTAGCCCGTCTTGCGCTCGAGGCTCGAGAGCGGCCACCGCTCCAGTCGTGCGCTGTCAGGTTGCGCTCGCGCGACCGCATCGGCGTCACGCAGCGGAATCAGCAGTTGATCAGCCCCGGTGTCGACCCACTGCGGCGATTGCGCGAGGTCGTCGCGGCTCAACCGCACCAGCGCGGCAATGTCGGAATCCGCCTCGCTCGCCTTCTCGATCTTCGGCTCGCCCGACGTCGGCGCCGTCAGCGTCCAGTGATCGCCCTCGGCCTTCACCGGCACGAGGCCTGCGGCGAATTGCAGCGTCACGTCATCGCCCAGCTCACGCATGGCGCGCAACACATGCGCCGTGCCGAGCGTCGGGTGCCCAGCGAAACGCATCTCGTAGCCCGGCGTGAAGATGCGCACGTGGGCGTCGGCCGTCTCCGAGGGAAAAATGAACGTCGTCTCCGACAGGTTGAACTGTCGGGCCAGCAATCGCATTTCGTCGTCGCTCAGACCGCGTCCGTCTTCGAACACACACAGCGGATTGCCACCGAAGGTCGTTTCGGCGAAGACATTGACGATACGAAATGCATAGGTGCGGCTCATGACAAATCTCCAGTTGGGGGTACGTCGGACGACGACTCGGCCGTCGAGCCTCATGGGCAAACGGGGCCGATAGCGGTCTGCCTTGCTGGCCATCCAGCGTTGGCCGGCCGGCTGGCCTTTCGAAAGAAGGCTCGTAGTCTCGCACATCAGGCAGCCGCACGCGCGCCAATGCGGGTGCTTTCGGTCTTTTGTACCCCGCACGATAGGAATCGCCCGTCGCTGCGCCGGAAGACGGGCAAATCGTCACTCTCATTTTACTGTCACATTTCAGGTGACAATCATTCGCAATTAAGACGGATTGTAGTTCTCCGTCAGGACTCTAAAATGACATTCATCGAGGCCAATCAAGCCTCCTAACGAAACGATGAAGACACAGGAGCCCATCATGCTGGACATCAGAAAAGCGGCGGACCGAGGCGTTGCCGATCACGGCTGGCTCAACTCGCGCCACACGTTCTCGTTCGCGAATTATTACGATCCGAAGCAAGTCGGCTTTTCCGATCTGCTGGTAATCAACGACGATCGCGTGGCCCCGGCACAGGGCTTCGGCAAGCATCCGCACCGCGACATGGAGATCTTTTCGTACGTGCTCGAAGGCGCGCTCGAACACAAGGACACCATGGGCACAGGCTCGGTGATCGAGCCGGGCGACGTGCAGTTGATGAGCGCCGGGCGCGGCGTGGCACACAGCGAGTTCAATCACTCGCCCACCTCGCCGGTGCACTTCCTGCAAATCTGGATCGTGCCGAATCAGACAGGTATCGCGCCGGAGTATCAGCAACAACGCTTCACGCCGGAAGAAAAGCGCGGTCGTCTGCGCCTGATCATGTCGCCGGACGGCGCCGACAACTCGCTGCATATCCATCAGGATGCACGAGTGTATGCCGGTCTGTTCGACGGCGATGAGTCGGCCACGCTGACGCTCGCGCCGAACCGCTACGCCTACGTGCATGTCGCACGCGGCAGCGTGAGCGTGAATGGTGTGGCGCTGGGTGAAGGGGATGGCGTGCGCGTGCGCGACGAAACCGCGCTCACGCTTTCGAACGGCACCGACGCCGAGGTGCTCGTGTTCGACCTGCGTCCGGTGGAAACGCCTGACTTCTAAGGTGACGCTGACAGGTCAGTCGCGGCGCATCGTGAGCGAGCAAGCATCGCCACGGGCGTCGCGACTGACCGTCACCCGCGACAACCCGCTCAGATTCGGCGCCAGCGCGCGCCAGATGAACGCACAGAGATTCTCCAGCGTGGCCGGGCCGAGACCGGCAACATCGTCGAGCAGACGATGATCGAGCCGTTCGCTCACGCGGGTCAGCTCGGCATCGAGGCAAGCGAGATCGAGCACCATGCCGTTCTCGCCTTGCGCACTGCCCGAGACTTCCACCGTCGCGCGATAGCTATGGCCGTGGATGCGCCGGCTCGCGTCGATACTCGGCGGATCGATGTCGCGCCGAATCAGCGTGTGCGCCGCTTCGAACACGAAGCTGCGCGAGAGCGTGAACTGCGCACACGTTTGCGGCATGGCGAGGCTTCGGGGACTGCTGGTACTGCCCGTACTGCAATGTGCCGTGCGCTGCGTCGTGCGCTTCAGCGCACGCTCGCGCCCGCTTCGCGGCTTGCCCGCCGCTTCACCACTCATGCGTCCTCGCTTGCCATTTCCAGTGGCAACGCATGTTCGGCGTCGCGCCAGGCGCTATCGCCCAGCGACAGTTCGACAGCACTCAGACGGCACTCGACGAACGCCTTCTCGATGGCGCCGCGATCCATGTCGCGTCCAATGAAGACCACTTCGTTGATGCGATCGCCCCACGGCGCTTCCCAATTGGCCTCGATCGCCGCGCGCTGCGGATCGCCTTCAAGCGGCCATTGATCCGCATCGGCGGCGGCCCACCAATGCCCCACCGGTTCCAGCGTCGCGGTGTTGCCTGCGCGCGAGTAGGCGAGCGCCCACGCCGGACGATTCGCAGCCCAGACATAGCCCTTGGCACGGATAAGGCCGTCGAACGGCATCGACATGAAAGCGGCAAAACGCGCCGGATGCAGCGGCTCGCGCTGGCGCAGCACGAAGCTCGTCACGCCGTAGGTATCGGCCTCGGAGTCGTGCTCGCCGGCGAGCGCTTGCGCCCAACCGGCCATCTGTTCCGCGCGCTCCGGATCGAAGCGGCCCGTGCCCAGCACTTCGGTCAGCGGCACCTGTCCTTTCTCGCCCAGCACGATGCGGGCCGACGGATTGAGCCCAGTAATGAGCGCCTTGACGGCATCGAGACGCGCCGCGTCGACGCAATCCACCTTGCTCACGACCACCACGTCCGCGAACTCGATCTGCTCGGTCAACAGTTCGGCAAGACGCCGCTCGTCTTCCTCTCCTGCCACTTCGCCGCGCTGCGCGAGCGTGTCGAGGCTGTGGAAGTCTTCAAGCACATGCAGGGCGTCAACGACCGTCACCATCGTGTCCAGGCGCGCGACGTCGGCGAGCGACTGACCCGCCTCGTCACGAAACTCGAACGTTGCGGCCACCGGCATCGGTTCGGCAATCCCCGTCGACTCGATGAGCAAGTAGTCGAAGCGGCCGTCCTTCGCAAGTTCGCGCACGGCGATGAGCAAATCCTCACGCAGCGTGCAGCAGATGCAACCGTTGCTCATTTCGACGAGACGCTCTTCCGTGCGCGAGAGCGCCGCCCCTGCATTGGCCGCGCCGCGTTCCACGAACGAGGCGTCGATGTTCACCTCGCTCATGTCGTTGACGAGGACGGCCACACGCAGACCGTCGCGATTGCGCAGCACATGGTTGAGCAGCGTGGTTTTGCCCGCGCCGAGAAAGCCGGAAAGCACGGTGACGGGCAGGCGACGATCGGCGTCGCCGGATTTCGCGAGAGGGAGAGTCATGTCAGCAAAGTCCTGTGATCTTGTGGGGCGGGCAAGGCGCACTCAGCACACGCGCTTCCCCCGAAGGATGCGCGCCGACGACACCCACCCGTGATGTCCTGCCGCACCCGCCGCCTGGGAGGGCTGGCACGGCACTTCGTGACGCCGCTGGCGCGCCGTCGGGGGGACCGGCACGGCATCACGCATCACGTGGCATGGGCGCGTCGGCGCGCATTCGTGGCGATGCCAGCCGTTCACCGGACACCGCGTGGCGCAAGACCCGCCACAGCGACGGCGTGACACCAGCCCTTCGCGCCAGCTTCACCGCCCATCGCTGCGCTGTCCGCAGCCGAATTAATGCAACAGAGTTGCAATATGGCGCGATGATACGGTGGACAGAATGATTTTGCAACTCAGTTGCACATAACCGACATTCGGCGCCACCGCGACACATTGCCGCGCGTGGCATCGCACCGGAACCGCCGGGCGGCTGCACCGGTCTGCAAGGTCTGCGATACTGCGCAAGCGGCGCAGATCGCGTATCCGCGAGGGCCAGAACAGCCGTCCCGGCATCGCGTGCACCAAGTCGTGCGCCCGCCGCTGCGACCACTGCGGCCACTGCGGCCACTGCGGCCACTGCGGACAAAGACGCCGCTTTCCTGACTTTTCCGCTTTTTTGCCTCTTAGCCGAACTCGATATGCGTACTTTCAAGATGGCTTCCAACGCCCCTCGTGCCACTGCCTTGCTGCGTCGCGCGACGCAAGGACTCACGCTTGCGGCAGTCCTCGGTCTGGCCGGGCTCTCTCAGGGCGCGTGGGCACATGCGCACGCCGTATCGAGCGAGCCTGCGGCACAGGCTACCGTCGCAGCACCGAAGTCGGTGCGCGTGACGTTCGACTCGGCGCTCGAAGGCGCCCTCTCGAAGCTGAGCGTCGTCGACGCGCAGGGCAAGCCGGTCACGCAGGCGAAGCCCGAACTCGACGCCGCGCGCAAGACACTCACGTTGTCGCTTCCCGCACTGCCCGCCGGTGACTATCAGGCGAACTGGATCGCCGTGGCCAGCGACGGCCATCGCACGCAAGGCAACTTCAAGTTCACCGTGAAGTGATGTCGGGCGATCTCGCTGCTGGCACGTGGCAGCCCGCCACGGCGGGACTGCTCAATCTCGCGCTGGCGCTCGCCCTGGGCGTGCTGCTGTTGCGCAGCCCGCATGCCGTGCGGCGCGGCCTGACCGTGCGCGTGTTGCCCGCCTTCGCCGCCGGGCTGGCCGTGCTCGCGTGGGTCGCATACGTGCTATCAAGCACTCAGGCGATGACCGGCGGCGACTGGGATAGCACGTCCGCCATGCTCAGCGATGTGTGGCTGGTACTCACGCAATCCCACTTCGGCCGGATGCAATGGGTCGCCGGGTTCGGCGCCGCGCTGCTATGTGCGGGCGCCTGGGCCTGGTATGACGCGCGCCGTCGTCTGCGCGCGGTGCTGCCCATTGCCGACGATCCTCGTGACCGGCACCATCGTCGCGAACATCGTCAGGAGCGTTACGCTCGCATGGTTTATGGCATCGGCGCCGTGGTACTGGCGCTTGCCCGTGCGGGGACCGGCCATGCGGCCGACGCGTCCATGCCGTGGCTCGCCATTGGCGTTCATACGTTGCACGTCGGCGCCGCCGCGTCGTGGACGGGGGCATTGCTGATCGCCGGATGCGTGATCCCGAGTTGGCGTCACTGGCCGGTCGGCGCGCGTGCCGCGTACGGGGAACGACTATCGTCGATCGCCACGCTGGCCATGTTCGTCGCGCTGGTGACGGGCGCATTCAACGCGTGGCGCACGCTCGGTGAAACGCCGTCGCTGTGGTTCACCAGTCAGAATGCGCCGTATCTGGCGTGGCTCGTGACGAAGCTCGTGCTCGTGGCCTGCGCCGCGTTGCTCGGGGCCTGGAATCGCTGGCATTTCCTGCCGCGTCTGGCGCTCGATACCGGCGAGACAGCGCTCGATACCACGGCCTTCGCACGTGTCGTCGCCGTCGAAGCGCTTGTGCTGGTGATGGTGATGAGTCTGGCAGCGAAACTCGGCACAACGATGCCCCCGGGCGTCTGATCGAATTCGATAGCAAGAAACGGAGCGCAGCATCGCGACTCGCTCCCTACACTGAAGGCAATACTTCAGTCATCGGGAGAACACCGTGATGCGTACCCAACAAATGACCGCCAAACGTCCGCTTCGCCCCGGCGCCGACGCCCCGGATCTGCGTGAAACCTCTGACGTGCAGGCCCGGACGCCGTCTGCGCCGGCCGTGCCGCATTACACGACGGACGATGCCAAATGGGCGGCCGTCGCCAATCGCGACAAGCAGGCGGACGGCGAATTCTTCTACTCCGTGCGCACGACCGGCGTGTATTGCCGGCCATCGTGTGGTGCACGGCTGGCACGTCGCGAAAACGTTGCGTTCCATGTCGATACGGCAGCGGCCGAGCGCGCGGGCTTTCGTCCGTGCAAGCGGTGCAAGCCGGATCAGGGCGCACTGGACGCGCGTCATGCCGCACTGGTGACAGCCGCCTGCCGTCGCATCGAGACGGCCGAGGTACCGCCGCGTCTGGAAGCCCTCGCCGCCGAGGCGGGCCTGAGTCCGCACTATTTCCACCGGCTCTTTCGTTCGGTGACGGGCGTGACGCCCCGTGCCTATGCGAACGCCCGTCGCGCCGAGCGCGTGCGCGATGCACTGCCCGCCGCCGAGAGCGTCACGTCGGCGTTCTACGACGCTGGTTTCAATTCCAACGGCCGCTTTTACGCAACCGCCGACGCCCTGCTCGGCATGAAGCCAGCGGCGTTCCGTGCCGGCGGCAAGGCCGAATCGATTCGCTTCGCCGTGGCGCAGTGTTCGCTGGGCGCGCTACTGGTGGCGGCCACCTCGCGCGGGCTGTGCGACATCTCGTTGGGCGATGACCCCGAGACACTCGTGAAGGATTTGCAGGACCGTTTCCCGAAGGCCGAACTGGTCGGCGCCGACGACGAGTTCGAACGCTGGGTCGCGCAGGTCGTGGGGTTTGTGGAGTCGCCGCACATCGGGCTGTCGTTGCCGCTGGACGTACGTGGCACAGCATTCCAGCAACGCGTGTGGCAGGCGCTGCGCGATGTCCCTGCGGGGCAGACGGCGAGCTATGCGCAGATCGCCGAGCGCATCGGTTCACCGCGCGCGGTTCGCGCCGTCGCGCAGGCGTGCGCATCGAACAAGCTGGCCGTGGTGATTCCTTGCCACCGGATCGTGCGCAACGACGGCGCGTTGTCGGGCTATCGCTGGGGTGTCGAGCGCAAGCGTGCGCTGCTCGCCCACGAGCGCGGGGAAGGTAGCGAGGGCGCAGGTTCGGACAAGGTGAAACTGTGACGGCTCGCCCCACTACATCCCTCGAGTCTCTCGCCCCCCTTCAGTCCATCGACTGGGCCGCACTGGAAGACGAACTCAATCGCTTCGGTGCGGCACGTATTCCGCAGTTGTTGAACGCCGACGAATGCGACGAACTCTGCGCGATGTATGGCGAGACAGATGGCCGAACCAGCATCACGCCGACGTCGTCTCGTTTTCGCAGCCGCGTCGTGATGGCACGTCACGGTTTCGGCCAGGGGGAATATCAATACTTCGCCTACCCGCTGCCATCGCTCGTCGCCGGGCTGCGCGAAGCGTTCTACGCTCCGTTGCGCGAGATTGCGCACCACTGGCACGCGGCAATGGGCATCGACACGCGCTATCCGCCCACCCATAGCGCCTACCTCGCGCAGTGTCATGACGCGGGTCAGCGCCGCCCCACGCCACTGCTGCTGCGCTACGAGGCAGGCGACTACAATTGCCTGCATCAGGATCTCTATGGGGAACACGTCTTCCCGTTGCAGGTGGCCATTCTGCTGTCGCAGCCCGGCGAAGATTTCACGGGCGGCGAGTTCGTTCTCACCGAGCAGCGCCCGCGCATGCAGTCGCGCGCCGAAGTGGTGCCGCTCACGCGCGGCGATGCCGTCGTGTTCGCCGTGCATCATCGGCCGGTGAACGGCACGCGCGGTGTGTATCGCGTCAACATGCGACACGGCGTGAGCCGCGTGCGCAGCGGCCATCGACATACGCTCGGCGTGATCCTGCACGACGCCACATGACATTCGACCTCTTCGGCAGCGCACACGACAACGCGCACCACGACAGCCCGCAAACCGACGAACTCGGTCCCGGGGCTTTCGTGTTGCGCGGGTTTGCGCGGTCGCAACTGACCCGCTTGCAAACCGACATCGATACGGTAATTGCGCAAGCGCCGTTGCGTCATTGGCTGACACCGGGCGGCAAACGCATGTCGGTTGCGATGACCAATTGCGGGGAAGTGGGATGGATCAGCGACCGGATGGGCTATCGCTATGGCACGCACGATCCGCTCTCGAAGCAACCGTGGCCTTCGATGCCGGCCTCATTCGTCGCGCTCGCACGTGATGCCGCCGAGGCGGCGGGCTATCGCGACTTCGCGCCCGACGCCTGTCTCATCAATCGCTATGCGCTGGATGCGCGACTCACGCTGCATCAGGATCGTGACGAACGCGAACTGGGCGCGCCCATCGTGTCGGTCTCGCTCGGGCTGCCCGCGACCTTCCTGTGGGGCGGCCTGCAGCGCACCGACCGCACACGTCGTGTGCGTCTCACACCGGGCGACGTCGTCGTGTGGGGCGGCCCGTCACGACTCGTCTACCACGGCATTGCGAGCGTCGAGGGCAGCTTCGACGCGCAGGCCGTGCGGTACAACCTCACGTTCCGGCAGGCGCGCTGATCGTTCGATCGACGCGCGCACCGCCGTCATACCAAACTCAATACCCGACCGTGAAACGCGCGCGCGGGTGCTGGTTCTTCTCGAGTTCGTCGACCAGCGCGATGGCGTAGTCTTCCATCGAAATCCAGCTCTTGCCGTTAGCATCGACGAGCAGACCGTCGGCACCGATACGGAACTTGCCCGTGCGCTCACCCGGTTCGAACAACGCCGACGGCGACAGGAACGTCCAGTTCAGCGACGAGTCCTTCGGCTCGGCGCGCAGCACCTGCAAGAAATCGCGGCCAGCGCTGGCTTCCGGCTTGTAGGCTTGCGGAAAGTCTGGCGTATCGATGAGTGCCTTGCCCGGCGCAATCTCCAGACTCCCCGCACCGCCCACCACGAGCAGACGCGGCACGTTCGCGCGCTTCACCGCGTCGATGAGTTTGGTGGCATCCATCGAGGCGAAACGACCGGCGCTGATCACGGCGTCGTGACCGGCGAGCAGCGGCGCGAGGGAGGTCGGGTCCGCCGCGTCGCCCTTGACGATCGACAGCCCCGGTTCGGCTTCGACACGCTCGGGATTACGGGCGATACCCGTGACGGTGTGACCACGTTGCAGCAACTCGGCGGCAACGCGCGTACCCACGCGGCCGGTAATACCAATCAAGGCGACTTTCATCAGGATTCTCCTGGGGGTGAGAGGGAATTCGGGATAAGGGGCTAACGCTCAGAGCGCGCAGCCGTCAGGACCACATTGCGGCAGCGCACCGGCGCCGCCTTCGGCAGACGCCGTCGTCTGTACGGCCAGCAGGCGCTCGCGCAGTGCATCGCGCCACGCATCGGGCTGCCCCAGATAGCGGCCCGGTTCAAGCCGCTCTATCTGGTCGCCGATCGCCAGCGCAAAGGTCGGGAAACCGCTGCCGCCCACACGGGCGAGCCACGCGCGGCTGTCGCGGAAGTGCCGCGCGAGCGCGGCGGCATCCTGCGTGTCGAGGGCTTTGGCGAACGCCTCCCGGTCGAGGCCGAGGCCTGCGGCATTCGTCTCATTGGTCGCATTCGTCGCTTCGGCAGCGATATCGACGAGCACGTCGCGATCGGCGATGCGCTTGCCATCGACGTAATGAGCGCGCTGCAATGCGGCGAACATGTCGAGTCCGCGCCCGGCCAGCGCCTCGGCGGCCAGCACGGCAGCGGTGGGCGGTGCGGAGTCGAACACGGCGGTGCCGTCACGCAGCAGTCCGTCGAAATAGGCGTCGCCAAACGGCTGACCGGTCAGCGCCGCAATGCGATGGTCGTGCGGCATGACGTAATTGCGAAGCTGGGGGGTGACGGGTTGCGCGTTCGGGCCGGCCATCATGCCGCCACCGTGGAACACCACGTCAAGGCCGGCCACGTCGCGTGCCGCACGCACCAGCGGCGCGGCGGCGTAACACCAACCGCACAGCGGGTCGGCGATGTAGTGCAGAGTTGCCTGAGTCATTTCGGTCTGTCCTGTGTCGTGCAGCGCCGTCGCTCGACGGCGTCTCATGAATGCCATCGTAGTCGCGCCAATCGCTCAAAAAAAGCCCATAATGGCGATCACTTTGTTGCACCGATCGAGCGAATCATGGACCGTCTGACGGCAATGCGTGTCTTTACCGAGGTGGCCGATCGCGGCTCGCTCACGGCGGCGGCACAGCGCCTGGACATGTCGCGGGCGATGGTTTCGCGGTATCTGGCGGAACTCGAAGCGTGGCTCGGCACGCGGCTGCTGCACCGAACCACCCGGGCGGTGAGCCTCACTGACGCCGGTAACGACGCCCTGCCGCGATGTCGCGAAATGCTCGGTATCGCCGACGATCTGGCCTGTACGTCAAACGCCGACAGCGCACCGCGCGGCCTGCTGCGCGTGGCGTGCAGCACGTCGCTCGGTCAGGCGTTCCTGGCGGCTGCCGTCACGCGTTTCATCGTGCGGCATCCGGGTGTGGCGATCGATCTGGTGGTGGCGGACCGCACCGTCGATCTGGTGGACGAGCGCATCGACCTCGCGATTCGCGTGACCACCGAACCGTCGCCCGGTCTCATTGCGCGACGGCTCGCCACGTGCCACTCGGTGGTCTGTGCCGCGCCGTCGTATCTCCAGCGCCACGGCACGCCGGAGCGTGCCGAAGACCTCGCACTGCATAACTGTCTGACCTATACCTACTTCGGCAAAAGCCTCTGGCAATTCACGCACAACGGCACGCCGCTCGGGGTGCCCGTCGGCGGCAATCTGTCGGCCAATGAAGTCAACGTGGTCTTCGCCGCCACGCTCGCGGGCGCGGGCATCTCCATGCAGCCCGTCTATTCGGCGCTGCCGCATCTGCGCGACGGCACCCTGCGCGCCCTGCTGCCCGACTATGTGCCGCGCGAGATGACCGTCTATGGCGTGTACATGTCTCGCAAGCAGATGCCGAGTGCCTTGCGCGCGTTGCTCGACGATCTGGTCGAACAGTTCCGCACCGGGTTGTTCGAAGACACGGGCTACGCCGGACGTCAAGCCACCCCCACCGCCTGAACCGCCCCGCCGCGTTTCATCTGTCGTGACGCCATGGCGGCGTCACCGAATTGTCACAATCCCCGCGTAAAAACGTCGTCTGCCTCGCCCGCCCGGGCAAGCCGACCGGATGTGCATGCTCGCGCCCCTCTGGCGCGTCACGCGCACATGCCGAACGCCACGGCCCGCTACGCCAAACAAGGACATCATGACGAACGACGCCACGCCCCAACCTCACGATCCCGCTCTGGACGCTGACCTCTCGCACGACGACAACCCCTCGGACCCGTCGCGTCGCCGTCTGCTTCAGGGCCTGGCCGCCATCGGCGCCGCGGGCGCGGCGGGCGCCACCACGGCACTGACCGGCTGCGCCGCCGAAGGCGGTGCCGGTGCCCCGACGGAGGTGCCGGCAGGCGGCACGTTCGACGCGCAACTCAAGGCGAACATCAAGACGGTGGTCGTGATCTATCTCGAGAACCGCAGCTTCAACAACCTGTTCGCCGACTTCCCCGGCGTGGAGAAGCCGCTCTCGAAGGTTGCCGCATCGGCCTACACGCAGCTCGACCGCGACGGCAAGACGCCGATGTCGCTGCTGCCGCCGTTCTTCGACGGTCTTGTGCCGCGTGCGCAAACCATCGGCGGCAAGAAGTACCACATCGCCGAGAAGGACATCGCCCGTCAACCGAACGCGCCGTTCATGCTGAAAGACGCCGAGGGCAAGTTGCTGCCGGAGTCGGTCATCACGCGCGATCTGTGGCATTTGTTCTGGCAAAACCAGATGCAGATCAACAACGGCACCAACAACCAGTTCGCCGCATGGGCCGACTCGGGTGGCGTGGTAATGGGCTACTACGGCGAGACCGCCAAGACGCTCGACATGTACAAGATCGCGCAGCAGTACACCATGTGCGACAACTTCTTCATGGCGGCCTTCGGCGGCTCGTTCCTGAACCACCAGTTCCTGATCACGGGCCGTCCGCCCGTGTATCCGAACGCCGCACAAAGCCCCGCGAAGGACAAGATCGCCGTGCTGGCCGATGGGCCGCAGGGTGTGCGTCTGGCAGTGGCCGCCGACTCGCCCGCCTCGGCTGCCGACGGCAAGCCGAAGTTCGTGCGTGACGGCGCCATCACGCCCGACAACTTCGCGGTGAACACGATGATGCCGCCGTACCAGCCGTCGCCGATCAAGCCGGCGGCGTCGGGCGACAAGCGTCTGGCCGATGCGTCGAACCCCGCCACGCTGCCGCCGCAAACGTACGCCACCATCGGCGACCTGCTCTCGACGAAGGGCGTGTCGTGGGCCTGGTATGCGGGTGCCTGGCAGTCGGCGCTCGACCACAAGGGTGGCGCGGACAAGCCGAACTTCCAGTACCACCATCAGCCGTTCAACTACTTCGCCCAGTTCGCGCCGGGCACGGCCGCACGCGAAGCGCACCTGCGCGATGGCGGTGAAGGCGACAGCCCGATCGCGAACAAATTCATCGCCGACGCCATTGCCGGCAAGCTGCCGGCCGTCACGTTCTACAAGCCGCAAGGCAACCTGAATCAGCACGCGGGTTACTCGGATGTCGAGTCGGGCGATCAGCACGTGGCAAACGTGCTCGCGCACCTGATGAAGTCGCCGCAGTGGCAGAACATGATGGTCGTGATTACGTACGACGAGAACGGCGGCTGGTGGGATCACGTTGCCCCGCCGAAGGGCGATCGCTGGGGGCCGGGTTCGCGCATTCCGGCGCTGGTGGTCTCGCCGTTCGCCAAGCGCGGCAATGTCGATCACACGTTCTACGACACCACGTCGGTGCTGCGCTTCGTCACGCGTCTGTACGACCTGCCGACGCTCGAAGGCATTGCTTACCGCAACGCCGCCTTCGCCGCGCAGGGCGCCATGCCGCCGGGCGATCTCACGAAGACGCTGTCGTTCGCCTGAGCCTACCGTTCGCGGACATTGGCTTAGGTTCGCTCAGGTTCGCTCCGGTCGCACTACGCGCGCGGAAAAAGGAAAAGGGCACCTGCGGGTGCCCTTTCTTCTTGCCTTCGCATGATGCGCGGCGGTGCCGTCACTCGTGCTCGTCGAGTTCGTCCGAGCGCAGCAGCAGTTTGTCTAGCAGACGCTCATACACGCGCATCTCGTCGTCCGTCAGCGCGTCGAACAATCGGTCGTAGTGGGCGCGCGCAGCATCGATCACCACGCGCCAAACGCGCTCGCCCTCCGGCGTCAGCGTCACCTGGACGGCCCGGCCATCATGCTCGTCCGGCGCACGACGCACCAACCCGCGCGAGACCAGACCATCCGCGCCCCGGCTCGCCTGACTCTTGTCGAGATTCGCACGGCGCGCCAGTTCCGAGTTCGACAACGCGCCTGCGGTACCCACCGCGGCAAGCACGCGTGACTCGGCCAGACTCAATTGCGCCGCATCCGCATATGACTGCGCAATGCGCTTGTCGTGCTGCTTCATCAGGCGGTGCATCTTGTACGTCAGGAACTGGTCGAGCAATTTGTGGGCGGGCCGCATTTCAGTGTTTTCCCCTAGACGAAATGGGTCGATATTTGGTTGCGAACGCAACCTTAGCACACTAGAATTGTTGCGTTATCAACTAAATAGTCGATGACGTTTTTCGTCATTCCCGCGATGTGCATCCGCGACGTCCGTTGTGCTTCGACGACACGAGACCCGCTGCGCACACGCCGAGCGGCTTATCAGGTATTGGGTGCCACATCATGCATCGACCAGAGACCACCCCGCGCGCGTCGCTTTATCACGCGTATCGCGTTCATCCGCACTTCGCGCCCCAGGGCTACACGCCTGACGTGCCTGTCACCGTCGTCGGCGGCGGTCCCATCGGCATGGTCACGGCGTTAGCGCTGGCGCGCCACGGTGTTCGCTGCGTCGTGTTGCAGGCCGAGCAGCAGGTCTCGGAAGGCAGCCGTGCCATCGTCTTCACGCGCCGCTCGCAGGAGATCCTGCAAGCCGTGGGCGTGTCCGACGCGGTCGTCGCCAAGGGCCTGCCCTGGACCAGCGGGAATTCGTACTACCGCGGCCAGCGCGTGTTCCGCATGGAATCGCCGGTGGACGAGGACGACCGCTTCGCGCCGCTCATCAACCTGCAACAGAACGTGCTCGAGAGCTATCTGGTGGACGCCATCGAGCGTCAGCCGCTCATCGAGATGCGCTGGGGCAACAAGCTCATCGGCCTCACACAGGAGACGGACGGCGTTGCCCTGCAAGTCGACACGCCCGACGGTGAGTACACGCAGCGCACCGGCTGGCTCGTCGCTGCCGATGGGGCGCGCTCGACGGTGCGCACCGCGCTGGGCCTGCGCTTCGAAGGTGCGAGCTATGAGGGTCGTTTCGTCATTGCCGACATTCGCATCGATCTCGATCTGCCGACCGAGCGTCTCGCGTACTTCGCCCCCGACTGGAACCCGGGCAATACCGTGCTGATGCACCGCGAGCCGGATGGTATCTGGCGCGTGGACTATCAGTTGCCTGCATCGGAGACTTCCGAACATGCGCTGCAACCCGAGACGATTCGCGAGCGCATCAACGCACAACTCGACATGATGGGTCTGGGCGGAAAACCGTGGGAACTCGATTGGTGCTCGGTGTATTCGGCTCGCGCACTCACGTTGCCCGACTACGTGCAAGGTCACGTGCTTTTCGCGGGAGACGCGGCGCATCTGCTGCCGATCTTCGGGGTGCGCGGCGCCAACACCGGCTTTCAGGACGCCATCGATCTGTCGTGGAAACTCGCGGCGGTGGTGAAAGGGGCGGCGCCCGAGCCTCTGCTGGCGTCGTACACGCACGACCGTGTGGGCGCTGCACGCGAGATCATTGCAGAGGCCGGCAAGAGTACGCGCTTCATGACGCCGCCGTCGCATGGCTTCCGCGTGTTGCGCGACGCCGTACTGGACCTCTCGCTCGATCACGAATTCGTGCGGCCGCTGTTCCACTGGCGCACGTCGCGGGCACATGACTATCGCGACTCGCCGCTGAACTGTCCCAACGACGACAACGCGAAGATTGCCGCTGGCCCAAGCGTCGGCGCACCGGCCCCGAACGTCAAGCTGGGCGAGAACGACTATCTCTACGATCGCCTTGGCGTCGCCTTCCATCTGGTGATGTTTGGCGATGCCCCGCTCGACGACGCCTTGCGTCAGGAAATCGCGACGTGGCGCGAGCGTGGCGTGCCGGTGAAGGTCATCGCATTTGCACAATCACCGCTCACGCAGAACACGGTTGCGGGCGCGGACATCACGCTGCTCGATCCGACCGGCCGCGCCGCAACGAAGTACGGTGCTGACGACGGCACGGCGTATCTCGTGCGTCCCGATCATCACATCTGCGCACGTTGGCGGCAGCTCAATGCAACGCGTCTTGGCAGCGCCCTCGCGCAGGCAACGGCCCGCGCGTGATTCGTCACGTCATTCAAGGAATCTCACCATGACCGCCCCGCAAACCGCCATCGCCGGACTCGAGGAAATTTACGACACCCTCGCCCTGGCCATCGACGCCGCGCCGGAAGACAAGCGCGAGTTGCTGCTCGCCAAGGTCGCGCTGCTGCTGGCCCACGAGATTCGGAATCCGCAGCGAGTGATCGACCTCATTCATCAAGCAGTCGGCAGCGCGCATCAAGCGGCCTGACGCTTCGTCCGTCAGTTCCGGGCCATAATGCGGAACGTCTTCGCGATCAAGGAACCCCGCCATGCCCGTAACCACCCCCGTGACCGCTCAGGGCCCCACGCTCGTTGTTCTCATCGATGCGGATAACGCCGCGCCCGCTATCGTCGAAGGCCTGCTCACTGAAGTGGCCAAGTACGGCGTGGCGAGCGTGAAGCGGATCTACGGCGACTGGACGAAGCCGAATCTCGACGGCTGGAAGAAGTGCCTGCTCGAATACTCGATCCAGCCGATCCAGCAATTCCGCTACACCGTCGGCAAGAACGCCACCGATAGCGCGATGATCATCGACGCGATGGACCTGCTCTACACGGGCCGATTCGATGGCTTCTGTCTGGTCTCCAGCGACAGCGATTTCACGCGCCTCGCTTCGCGTATTCGCGAGCAGGGGCTGATCGTGTACGGCTTCGGAGAACGCAAGACACCGCAACCCTTCGTCACCGCCTGCGACAAATTCATCTACACGGAATTGCTGCGCCAGGACGATGAACCCGACGATGATGAAGCGCCCGCGCCGCGCAAGCGTCGCAGTGCGTCGGAACTCAAGCGCGACACGCGCCTCGTGCGGCTGTTGCGCAATGCCGTGACCGGCGTCTCGGATGAAGACGGCTGGGCCAGCCTGGGCCCCATCGGCAGTCACATCGCCAAGCAGGCGCCTGACTTCGACGCGCGCAATTACGGCTTCGGCAAACTGAGCGACCTCGTGACAACCATCGGCCTGTTCGACGTCGAGCAGCGTGCGGGCAGTGGTGGCAATAAAGGCCTTTGGGTGCGGATCAAGCCGAGGCGTGGTACAGCCAAGCGCGGCGAATGAGCGCGCCGGAAACTTTTTTCGGATATTTCGCGCGAAAGGCTTGCCAGCTTCAAAAATTGACCCTATACTCGCGGTCTTTCTAGGCTCGTAGCTCAGCTGGTTAGAGCACCACCTTGACATGGTGGGGGTCGTTGGTTCGAGTCCAATCGAGCCTACCAACGAATAAAGCACAAGGCGTTGCGCGTTTTCGCGTGACGCCTTTTGTTTTTTCAGCGACCGATTTCTCCCATCGATTTGTCTGGCCCGCGAGCCCGGCAAAGCCCGTCTACCGGCGTTACAAAACGACACATCCCAGACAAACTCGTAGCACCTGCTACGTGGCCTCGTCGCTACACTGGCTTCAACGGTTCGACGACAGGCATCTCTGCTCAGCTGCATCACCCGCCTTCGCGAATCGATCCGACTTACCGGCAACATTGCCTACGCGCACGCAGCCTCCTCGCCTTTTGCATCGACCTGCGAGCGCCCCTGGAGATCATCATGAAACGCCTGCTTGTCATTGCTGCTCTCGGCGCTGCCGCCGCTGTCGCATCGACCGCCGCGTCGGCCCGCGTAGACGTTGGCGTGTATCTCGGCGTGCCCGCGCCGGTCGTTGTGGCCCCGCCAGTCTACGTCGCACCGCAGCCGGTCTACGTGCAACCGCGTCCGGTGTACGTTGCGCCGCAGCCGGTTGTCTACTACGGCCGCGATCGCTGGCACGATTGGCACGATCGTCGTTGGGACGACCGTCGCGATCGCGGTTGGCACCGTGGCTGGGGCCGCGACTGATCTCACGCATCAAGAACGAAGCGGCCCGCCGGTTGGCGTCGGCGGGCTTTTTAAGCGGGAAGCGGCTCTGTCGCTTTCCGCGTTCTTTTATCTGACGTCTACACCTTCACCATCGCACGCACCGGCTCACACCATCGGCACGTCGCGCAACTCCCGCTTCATCCATTCCACGAACGCGCGCGTACGCGACGGCAAAAGCCGCGCATGCGGATACACGATGTTGACCGGACGTGCCGGCCCTTCGTAGTCCTTGAGTACGCGCACGAGTCGTCCGTCGGCCAACGGCGCCGCCACCTGATACGAGAGGAAGCAGCCGTAGCCCATCCCGCCGATACACGCCTCGACGGCCGCGATGCCGTGACTGATTTCGAGATTGCCGTCGACCGGAACAACGAACTCGCGCCCGCCCTCCCAGAACCGCCACTGTCCATATCCACCGCCATGCGAGCGGATGCAGTTCTTGCCGGCCAGTTCGCGCGGATGCGCGACCTCCCCCTGCTCGGCCAGACACTCGGGACTGGCCACGACCACACGACGAATCGCACCAACGCCTTGCGCGACAAGCGTCGAGTCTTCCAGCGGCGAGATGCGAATGCCGACGTCGATCCCCTCCTCCCAGAGATTCACCACGCGATCGTTGAGCAACAACCGGCACTTGACGGCCGGATAGGCGCGCAGAAAGCGATATAGCGCAGGCGCAACGTGCAGTTGCCCGAAGAGTATCGGCGCCGTAACGACCAGCGTGCCGCTTGGCGCTTCGTGTCGCGCGCTCAACCGCGCTTCCGCCTCGTGCAACTCGCTGAGAATCTGACGGCACGTGTCGAGATACGTCCGCCCCTCTTCGGTCAGCGCGATGCGACGCGTGGTGCGATTGAGCAGCCGGACGTCGAGCGAGGTTTCGAGCGCCGCCAGGGTGCGCACCACCGCCGGGAGGGAGGAGTCGAGTGCGCGCGCCGCCGCGCTCAGGCTGCCCTGATCCACGATGGCGACGAACGTCTGCATGGCACGAAGTTTATCCATGCAGCGCAACATTACTCCGATTTTCGGAGTAGTCAAATCAACTTCCAGATATTTATCCGGAAATCGGCGAGATGGAGAATGCTGTCATCGGGTGACGGCACCGACATCGGGACCGGCACCGGCCCGCCATTACCGGAGATATTCCATGCCGCACCTCGCCGAAGCTCACACGCAACACGCCGCCCGTCCTGCCCGCCCAATTCGCTTCTATCGGCACGCGCTGTCGGGACACTGTCATCGCGTCGAACTGATGCTGCATCTGCTGGATCTGCCCTTCGAGATCATCGACATCGACCTCGTGGCGGGAGAGCACAAGCAGCCGGCGTTTCTCGCCATCAACCTGTTCGGTCAGGTACCGGCCATCGACGACGATGGCGTGGTGATTGCCGACTCGAATGCGATCCTTACCTATCTCGCCACACGCTACAACACCACGGGTGCATGGCTGCCGCGCGATGCCGTCACCGCCGCGAAGGTGCAGCGCTGGCTGTCGGTGGCCGCAGGCGATCTGGCCTTCGGGCCAGCCGCCGCGCGCGTGGTGGTGGTGTTCAAGCGCCCCCTCGACGCCACCGCGATGATCGAGCGCGCCACGACACTGCTCTCGCGCACCGAGACGTATCTGGGCGCGCCACAAGCCACGGCATTCCTCGCGGGCGACACCCCTACGATCGCCGACATCGCCTGCTATGCGTATCTCGCGCACGCCCCGGAGGGCAACGTTTCACTCGAACCCTATCCCGCCGTACGTGCATGGCTGGCCCGTGTAGCCGCACTGCCGCGCTTCGTGCCGATGGCGTCAACCGCATGCGGCCTGAACGCCGCCTGAACCTCGGGAGGACGCCATGACCGCGCCCGTACCAACGTCGCTCACTGCCTCGCCGTTTCACGCAGGCGAGATGGCTGTCCAGACGCTCGCCGGTTCCCGTGACGCGATGGCGGAAATCGGAGCGCGCGTCATCCGCCCCGCGATGCCGGATCAGCATCGTCAGTTCTTTGCGCAGTTGCCGTTTCTTGTCGTGGGTGCGCTGGACCCGGAAGGCCAGCCTTGGGCAACGCTGTTGAGCGGCACGCCCGGCTTTGCGCACTCGCCCGACGCGACGCTGCTGCGTGTGAACGCGCTGCCGCCATCGACCGATCCGTTGCATGGCGCGATGACGTTGGGCGCGCCGATCGGCGTGCTGGGGCTGGAGCCGTCGACACGCCGCCGGAATCGCATGAACGGGACCGTTGTCGAAGCCCAAGCGCAGGGCTTCGCGATTCGTGTCGTGCAGAGTTTCGGCAACTGCCCGCAGTACATCCGCAAGCGCGACATCACACCGAATGGCCATGACGACGCCCCTCGGGCCGAGCCGCCGCAAACGTCGCTCGACGACGATGCGCAATGGCAGATCGCCAGCGCCGACACATTCTTCGTCGCCTCACATTACTCAGGGGCAGACGCCACCGAGCGCAGCGCCGGCACGGACGTCTCGCATCGCGGCGGCAAACCGGGCTTCGTGCGTGTCGACGATGCGCACACACTGACGTGGCCGGAGTTTCGCGGCAACGCGTTCTACAACACGCTCGGCAATCTCCACGCCAATCCACGCGCGGGACTGGTGTTCGTCGACTTCGCGTCGGGTGATTTTCTCCATGTCGCGGGCGACGCCGAAATTCTGTGGCAGGACGAAGCACAGAGCGGCTTCGATGGCGCGCAACGACTCGTGCGCGTACATGTGCGGGAAGTGCGTCGCGTGCGCGGCGCGCTGCCCGCACAGTGGCGCGACGGCGAGACATCACCCAGCGTTGAGCGTACGGGGGCGTGGCCGACAGCTTGATGCGGCACGGGCGGGGCTCGCCCACTCGGCGCTTGCCGCTTGCCGCGTACGAACGCCCCGTGTAAAGTGTGTCCACGCCCGTCGAGTGACGCGCGCCGCTATCTCTTCATCGATCCATGACTGCTCACGCGTCTTCCCGACTTGCCGAGTCCGACGTAGCACCGCTGCAACGCGGTGTTGGCTCGCGCCTGCGCGGACGCTTCGCAGCCGTCGCACCTCCCCCGCTCTCCCCGCCAGTCGGCGTGGCGCCTCCCGCTGTGGTGGTCGCTGTCGTCGGCATCGTGGCCTGACGCCACCGCTGGCGCGCTGGGTATTCATCACCCGGCACAACACCTCTTCATCCGAATTTCAGTTTCGATCCGCCTGTCCGCGTGTCGTCGTTCGACCGCGATGACACGTCGTCAAGTTGCGCATGCGACCGGCATCTCGTCACGGGAAATGGCGTTCTCGAGCCGTTTTCATTGACGCGATGCCCGGCAGGCCGGACATCCTGTTCAGGGGAGGATCGATGCAAGTTGAAAGTCTCGCGTGGCGCCGGCATGGCGCAACGCTCTTGTTTGTTCTGCTGTGGAGCGGCGGCGCACTGGCCGCCAAATGGGGGCTGACGCATGCGTCGGCGTTTGCGTTTCTGGTGGTGCGACTCGCCGTGGCGCTTGCCGCACTGACGCTGATCGCATTGACGCGTCGTCAGTGGTGGCCAGCGGCGGGCACCCGATGGCAAGTTGCCGGCACCGGTGTTTTGCTCATCGGCGGCTATCAGGCGGCGTATTTACTCGCGCTTGCCAATGGCATCACCCCCGGTGCGTTGGCGACGGTGTTGGGCGTGCAGCCGATTCTCACGCTGGTTGCCCTCGAGCGAACGCATAGCGCACAACGTCTCGCAGGCCTTGCCATTGCGCTAGCCGGACTGGCACTCGTTGTGGCGCAGAGTCTGATGTCCGCACGACTGTCAGCGGCGGATTCGGTGTGGGCGCTGAGCGCGCTCGCGTGCATGACGCTCGGCACCCTCGCGCAAAAGGGCTCGCGCCAGACACCGCTCGACGTGCTGCCGCTGCAATACGCGGTCGGACTCGCCTTGGCGTTGCTGGTTGCGCCCACGCAGCCGTGGCATATCGACGCGTCGCCGGGCTTCTGGCTGCCGCTGCTCTACATGGGCCTCGTGATATCCGTCGGCGCCACGCTGCTGCTCTATCGCATGATCGCGACGGGCAATCTCGTCACCGTCACCAGCTTGTTCTATCTGGTGCCCGTGGTGACGGCGCTGCTCGACTGGGGCATCTTCGGTCATCGCCCTACAGCGCTTGCCGTCGCGGGTACCGCCGCGATTCTGCTGGGACTGCGGCTGGCGCTTCGATAACGCGGCACAGAACGGCGTGGCCTCCCCGTCGCGTCGGCTAAGATTGTCAGTTACCGGGTGACAATGACGAGCAAAACCCGCTCGTTGTCACTTATCACCCGGACTCGGACTCTTTTTGCGACTGGAATCTTGCCGATGGATTTGCTCGACGATATGCGTATCTTCGTCACCGCTGTGGATGCGATGAGCTTTACAGGCGCAGCGGCGAAACTCGGGCTCTCGAAGCAGTTCGTGAGCCGCCGCATCTCGTCGCTGGAGCAGGCGCTGGGCGCGCGGTTGCTGCTACGTACGACGCGACGACTGGCGGTCACGGACCTCGGCAGGATCTACTACGAGCGCGCACGGCGCATTCTCGACGACGTTGAGGCCGCCAACCTCGCCGTGAGCAGTCAGGGCGAGCGGCCGCGCGGCAATCTGCGGGTCTCCGCCCCCATGTCGTTCGGGACGATGTTTCTCGGATCGGTCATTCCGTCGTTTCTAGCGACCTATCCGGACGTGACGATCGAGCTGGAGCTGAACGACCGCACCGTCGACATCATTGCCGAAGGCTACGACGTGGCCGTGCGTATCGGCGAGTTGGCCGATTCGTCACTGATCGCGCGGACGGTCGCGCCCATGCGGATGGTCACCTGCGCCAGCCCCCGCTATCTGGAGGCGCACGGCACGCCGCAAACCCCGGAAGACCTGCGCGACCATGCCGTGCTGCCCTACGGCCACTCACAGCGCGTGAACTGGACTTACGCGCGAGACGGGCATCCCGTCGACATCCCGGTCGCCGGACGCCTTCGCGTGAACAACGGTGAACTGGCGCGCGACGCCGCTGTGGCCGGGCTTGGCCTGACGTGGCTGCCGGTGTTCATCGTCGCGCCGGCACTGCTGAGCGGGCGGCTGGTGACGGTGCTGGACGACTTCGCGCCCGCGGCCACGGCCATTCACGTGGTCTATCCGCAGCATCGTCAGGCATCGCTCGTGATTCGTGCGTTCTCCGATTTCCTGGCCTCGGCGTGCAGCGTGGCGGGTACGCAATGGTGAGGATTTGGGAGGTGACGGCTATCTCGGCACACGGGAATCGGCCGTCAGACTTGACCATCCATAGCCCGGACGGGGATACTTGACAGGTTAAAAACCCAGCTTTTTCACGCCGATGACCACGATTCTGCAACACATTCCCACGGGACAACGGGTCGGCATCGCCTTTTCGGGCGGTCTCGACACCAGCGCTGCGCTGCTTTGGATGCGCCAAAAAGGCGCGATTCCGTACGCTTACACGGCCAACCTGGGTCAGCCGGACGAACCCGACTACGAGGAAATCCCGCGCCGCGCCATGGGTTACGGCGCCGAGAATGCCCGCCTGATCGACTGCCGCACGCAACTCGTGGCCGAAGGTATCGCCGCCCTGCAATCGGGCGCGTTCCACATCTCGACCGCCGGCGTCACCTACTTCAACACCACGCCGATCGGCCGCGCCGTCACGGGCACGATGCTTGTCGCCGCGATGAAGGAAGATGACGTCAATATCTGGGGTGATGGCAGCACGTACAAGGGCAATGACATCGAGCGCTTCTACCGCTACGGTCTCTTGACCAACCCGGGCCTGCAGATCTACAAGCCGTGGCTGGACCAGACGTTCATCGACGAACTCGGCGGCCGCAAGGAAATGTCGGAATTCCTGATCGCCAACGGCTTCGATTACAAGATGTCGGTCGAGAAGGCTTATTCGACGGACTCGAACATGCTGGGCGCGACGCACGAAGCCAAGGATCTCGAGCATCTGAATTCGGGCATCAAGATTGTGCAGCCGATCATGGGCGTGCCGTTCTGGCGCGAAGATTGCGCGATCAAGGCAGAAGAAGTCACCGTGCGTTTCGAAGAGGGTCAGCCGGTGGCACTGAACGGCAAGACGTTCGCCAACGCCATGGAACTGTTCGAAGAAGCGAACCGCATCGGCGGCCGTCACGGCCTGGGCATGAGCGACCAGATCGAGAACCGCATCATCGAAGCCAAGAGCCGTGGCATCTATGAAGCCCCGGGCCTCGCGCTGCTGTTCATCGCTTACGAGCGTCTCGTGACCGGCATCCACAACGAAGACACCATCGAGCAGTACCGCGAGAACGGCCGCCGTCTGGGCCGCCTGCTGTACCAGGGCCGTTGGTTCGACCCGCAAGCCATCATGCTGCGCGAGACGGCACAACGCTGGGTGGCACGCGCCGTGACCGGCGAAGTGACCATCGAGCTGCGTCGCGGCAACGATTACTCGCTGCTCAACACGACGTCGGCGAACCTCACGTACAAGCCTGAGCGCCTGACGATGGAAAAGGGTGACTCGGTGTTCACACCGCTCGATCGCATCGGTCAACTCACGATGCGTACACTCGACATCGTCGACACGCGCGAGAAGCTGATGACGTACGCCAAGGTCGGTCTGCTCACCGCATCGAGCGACGACGCCCTGCCGCAGCTCGAAGGCAAGAAGGACTAAGTCAGCCCGCTAACGCCTCGTCTTTCAGGGCGTTGCGTCCGAGTTGACTGTGTTGTCTGTCACAACAGGCGGCGCGCCCCGAAAGGAGCGCGCCGCCTTTGTTTTTGGCCTGTCACGATTCACGCGCTAAGATAGCGTCAAAATAAGCCAAATCCTAAATCCTCCCGCATCCGGGGTGCGCGCTTTCCCCGCAATCAGCGGGACAGGCGCATGCGATGGAGACCTCACGTTGGTACGTCTGATATTGCTGTTGCTTGGCGTTGACTATTTGCGCCGCCGCGCTCGCGCACTGATCTGGATCGGTGCGATCTTCTTCGCCTTCGGGTTGGCGCTCATCGTCGACGCGCTCGACGGGGTCGTGCACTTCCCGCTCAAGGTGTTCGCCTGGATGCTGTTGCTCGAAGGGTTGGCAACACTTGCCATCGTCAGCATCGGCGTGGGTGGCCAGCGCATTGTGCGCGGGTTGAAAGGAGGGGCCTTCACCGTCGCGGCGTTGCTCGTCCTCTTCTTCGACCAGCGATATGGCAATTTCTGGCTGTCGATGCTGTTCGGCACCCTGTTCCTTGCCGATGGGTTGCTGCAATGCGTGGCCGCGTACGTTGTGCGGTATCCGCGCTGGGCATGGGCGATGGCAGGCGGGTTGCTGGAGATTGCCGTGGCGATCTTCTTCTACCAGCCGTATCCGACCCACTACAAGGGCACGTTGCCCTACGCGATCGGGCTGGGACTCGCGTTCACCGGCTGGAACGTGCTGGTGCTCGCCATGCGCGCGCGACGCATGCGCCGCGACTTCCGCGTCGAGCAGATTTTGGGGAGTCCGGAAGACAAGCGCAAACTGTGGAGCCAACGCCCCCGTGCGCCGCGCTGGGAGGGGCCGCCCACGGATTCCGAACCGGCCCTGACGGTGCACGTCTGGACCCCGTCGGGTTCCTCCAAGGCCCCGCCACGCCGCCATCCGGTGATCGATCGATACATCGCCGCGGTCGACAAGAACGGCGTGATCTCGACCGGCCACGCCGCGCTTGAGAGTCATGAGGGCGTGTATGTGAGCCTCTATCCGGCCAAGGAGATCGACCGCTCCCCGGACCAGTTCGGGCAACTGCTTCGCGCCACGCGCGAGAACGATGTGCCCGGTGTGTTCCAGCCTGACTACGCGACGGAGTCGAAAGCCTGGTGTGCGTCGACGGTCAAGGTCCGCATTCGCAACTACAGCCCCGGCCAACTCAGCACTTTCTGGCAAACCTATCAGCAGAACGCCACGTATAACCTCACGCACCGCAACTGCTCCAGCAGTGTGGCGAAGGCACTCGAGGCAGCGATCGAAGGCCGAGTGGGCCAGTTGCAGGACGGCACGGACGCCGGCTGGTGGACGTTCGTGCGTCTGTGGCTCACGCCCGAATTGTGGGTCGCGGCGCAACTGCGCAAGCGGGCCAAGACAATGGCGTGGACGCCGGGCTTGGTGCTCGATTACGCGCGCGCCGTGAGCATGCTCGTCGATCCGCGTCCGTTCGGCTGGATCACGATGTCGTCGCTCGCGCTGCGTCGCATGCGCCGCTCGCGTCGCGCCTGGCGAGAGGCCGCTGAGCAAGCCGCCGCTGCCCAGGCGCAGCACAACCCGGTGTCACACGGTTAATGGGGCATTGACGCGAGCCTTTCGAGACGCAAAACCCAAGACGAGGACAGTTCAACATGTTCAACCGCCTCTGGCGCTTTGCGAGCGCCGCCCTGTTCGCCAGTCTGGTCATCGGCCGCGCCGCTCACGCGATCACGCCCGAAGCCGCGCCGTCCACCATTCCGCATGGCGCCATCGTCGACCGGCAACCGCTCGAAGCGGACCACGGCTTGCCCGAGGCTGGTGAGCAATTCCGCATCCGATACAGCTCCATCGACGGCGTAGGTGGCATCGAAGCGCGCGAGGATACGGGAACCGTCTTTCTGCCCAAAGGGCCGACACCACCCGGCGGCTGGCCTGTCGTCGTGTGGGCGCATGGCACGGTGGGCATCGCCAGCGCGTGTGCCCCATCGCTCAATGTGCGTAGTCAACGCGACATTCAGTACCTCGGCACGTGGCTCTCGCTCGGCTTCGCCATCGTCGCGCCCGACTACGCCGGCCTCGGCTCCCAGGGACTGCATCACTACCTGAATGCACGCGCGGAAGCCTATAGCGTGCTCGACAGCCTGCTGGCCGCGCGCAGCGTGTTCCCGTTGCAGAATCGCGTGGTGCTGGTCGGGCAATCGCAAGGCGCACATGCGGCATTTGCGGCAGCGGGCTATCAACCGCAATACGCGCCCGACGTCAAAGTGATCGCGACCGTGCTCACAGGCACGCCGTATTTCAATGCGCAGACGTCCGCCGCCATGCTGTTCGCGAGCCAACCGGATCCGGGCGCACCGGACCCGAAAATTCCCTACGCGATGTACCTGTTCCTGTCGGCCGCCGACCGCGATCCGACCTTGCAAGCGGCGCGGTACTTCTCGCCGCACGCGCTGCCGGTCCTCGACGAGGCCCGCACGCTTTGCATCGGTGAACTGACCGACCACTCGACGGCGGCAGGCTTGAACGCGGGCAACAGCATGCAGCCGATGATCCAGAAGCTGCTGAATAACCAGACGCCGGCGCTGCGTTACTCGACGCTGCACATCAAGCATCCGGTGTTCATCGGCATGGGCACGAAGGACATCGATGTGCCGGTCATCATGCAGCAGGCGTTTGCGCGTGACGTGTCCAAAGCCGGCACCAAAACTCAGGTGCATGTGTACGAGGGGCTGGATCACGACGCGACCGTCAATCCGTCCCTGCGCGACTCGGTGCCTTTCGTCCTCGAACAGATGTCGACCAAAGGACGTGCGCGCGCACAATAACTAGAGGAAGGACTCGAGATTTCTGAGATGAGACAGACGGGGGAGATCGTGATGCTGGAAATAAATCATTGATTTCATGAGATTTATTTCTCGTTGCGAGTACGCAACATGTGGAGACTTACGTATAAATACATATGGTGCATTGCAGCACTGCATCCTATACTGAACTCGTCTCCTCCATGTCTCCTCCTGATATGGATTTAGCCCGCACCATGCGGGCTTTCTTTTTTTCTGCGGCCGGAAAACGCGTTGTCGTCCGGCCCGTCAATACTCAGGACGGTCAGTCGATGGCGGCTGCACATGCGTCCGTCGGCGCCGCCAGCACGCCCCCTACGCCCGGAATGATCTTCAATCCCGCCGACGTCACCCGGCACGGCGCGGCCATCAATCCACACCCCGCTACCGACGTCACGAACGGAAGAATCGCGAACAGAGCCCACCAACGGCGCAGGTTGCGCGGCGCGGGCTTCGACGCCGCCGTTGCGTCATCGTTACCCCTGGCGCGGGGATCGTGCTCGTCGGCCGTCACGGGGCGGGCGCGCAAAGCGGCA
>JARLJF010000208.1 GCA_031291335.1 Pandoraea sp.
ATGTGCGCTACACGGCGCATATCGAATCGCCGGCGTCGCCCGAGCAGATCGCCGCGTTGCATGAGGCGGTCGAGCGCACGTGCCCGATCTACAACTTCCTGATCAACCCGCAGACGATTCAGGGCCAGATCGAGCACACCCGTACCGCCGCTTGAGCGCGCGGAACGATTCGCGGCGTGGGGCGGGACGGGGCTGGTTCACAGGGTCTGGTTCACATTGACTCACGCCGATTGATACAGATTTTCGGAAGCCCCCGTCATGCCCATCGAGATCCTCGGCACCGTGTCGCACAGCCGTGTCACTGAGACGACCGGATTGCGCGGCGCCAGCGCCTTTGAACCGGAATACATCGCGGCCGTCGCGCGCGCCCATGAGCAGGCGGGTTACGACCGCGTGCTGATCGGGCATGAGTCGTGGCGTCCGGATGCGTTCCAGATTGCAGCCTACGTGCTGTATCAGACATCGCGGCTCGGCGCACTCGTGGCGCATCGGCCCGGCTTCACGCAACCGACGCTGGCGGCGCGTCAGGCGCTCACGCTCGAGCGTTTGGCCGGCGCAGGGCGCGTAGCGCTGCACATCATCACCGGGGGCGACGAAGCGGATCAGCGTCGTGACGGAGACGACGTGCCGCACGACGCCCGATACGCGCGAACCGACGAGTATCTCGACGTGCTCAAACGTGTGTGGCGTGAGTCGTCCACGTTCTCGCATCACGGCGACTTCTACCGTGTCGATGGCGCGTTTTCGGCGGTCAAGCCGCATCATCCCGATTCGATCCGGCTGTCGTTTGCCGGGGCGTCCGATGGCGCGGTGCGTGTCGGCGCGAAGCATGCGGATGTCTACATGCTCTGGGGGGAGCCGCTCGCGCCGACGCAGGCGTTCGTCGAGCGGGTGCAGGGCGAAGCGGCGCGGCACGGCCGGCAAGTGCGTTTCAGCGTGTCGCAGCGGCCGATTCTCGGGGCGACCGAGGCAGAGGCGTGGGAGCGCGCGGAGCATATCTTCGAGACATCGCGTCGAGAGCTTGAAGCGGCGGCGAAGGCGGATGGCCCGCGTTTCTCGTCCCCGGTGCGCAGTTCCGTCGGTGCGAAGCGGCTCAATGCCGTGGCGGAAGAACGGGACGTGGCTGATGAACGTCTCTGGCTCAAATACACGCGGTTGCTTGGCGCGGGCGGTTCGACGTCCGCGCTCGTCGGTACGCCGGAGCAAGTGGCGCAGGCCTATCTTCGTTACTACGACATCGGTGTGAGCGCCTTCTACATTCGCGGTTGGAATCTGCTCGACGACACCGTGGAGTACGGCCAGACGCTCATCCCCCTGCTGCGCGAAGGGGCGGCTGAACGAGATCGGGACCGGGCCCGCGCCGGGGCGGGCAATCGGTAGCCGGAAATCCCGTTCGCTGACATTTTTTAAGCGTTTACACAAAAGACGCGAAACGGCGTATCATCCGGGAAAACCCTAGGATTGAATCGACCTGCGCGGATGCTTGCCCGTCGCGCGGGTTGACGCGTCCTGGGGTTTCGTCGATTCCTGATCCCCTGCGAAATGCCCAACGACACCCGCCCTGCGAACGGACAGTTCGCCACGACGTTGCAGATCGTGTCCACCGTGTTCTTCACGTTCCTCTGCTATCTGACGATCGGTTTGCCGCTTGCGGTGCTGCCGTCGTTCGTGCATGTGGATCTGGCTTACAGCTCGGTCATCGCCGGGTTGGCCATCAGTGTTCAGTATCTGGCGACGCTGCTCTCGCGCCCCTACGCCGGGCGCACGGCCGACGCCTGGGGACCGAAGCGCACGGTGCTGTGCGGGTTGGTCGCCTGTGGCGCGTCCGGGTTGCTCGTGGCTTTGGCCGGGGTGTTCTCCGGCGTGGCGTGGTTGTCGCTTCTCACGCTGATTCTCGGGCGTCTCGTGCTGGGTTTTGGCGAGAGCTGGGTGTCGACGGGCGCGATCATGTGGGGCATTGGGCAGGTGGGACCGTCGCATACCGCGCGGGTCATCTCGTGGAATGGCGTTGCGACGTACGGCGCATTGGCGCTGGGCGCACCGCTGGGCGTTGCACTCGACAACACGTATGGCATTGAAGCGCTGGGCGGCGCGATTGCACTGTCGGGCATCGTGGGTCTGGTGTTGGCGCGCATGAAGCGAGCGACGCCTGTCATTCACGGTGAGCGCCTTGCATTCCGTGCGGTGCTGGGTCGCGTGTTGCCGTTCGGTATGGGCCTTGCTCTGGGCTCCATCGGCTTTGGTGCCATTTCGACGTTCATCACCCTTTACTACGCAAGTCATCACTGGGACAACGCAGCTCTCGCGCTGACCGCGTTCGGCTTGTGCTTCATGGGCGTGCGGCTGTTGCTTGGCAGCAGCATCGGGCGCTTCGGCGGCTACCGTGTAGCCATGGTGTCTTTCGCGCTCGAAGCGTTCGGCCTGATCGTGCTTGGCATTGCGCCGACCGCATTCACGGCGCTGTTGGGCGCGGCGCTCGCGGGGGCTGGCTTCTCGCTGGTGTTCCCGTCGCTGGGCGTGGCCGCGGTCAACCTCGTGCCGGCGCAGAACCGTGGCGCGGCTTTGGGCGCGTATTCCGTATTTCTCGACGTTGCGCTTGGCGTGACGGGGCCGGTTGCGGGCCTGATCGTGGGGGCGTACGGGTATGCCGAGGTTTACCTGTGCGCGGCCATTGCCGCCATCGCGGCCGTGTTGCTGACGTTGTGGATGGCGCGGGCGTCACAGGCGCGCGAAGCCGACAAGAAAGTCGCACAGACCGCGTAATACGGTACGGCGGCCTCTTCAGCTCGCCGCCGACTTCTGCGCCGCCACGATGGCGGCGAGGCGCTTGATCAGACCGGGGATGCGCGTTGCATCCGTATCTCCGTAGCCGATCACGAGGCCGTTATCCGTGGGCTGCGGGTCGAGTGCAAAGCTCGACAGGGCGCGGGGGCCGATGCCTTCGCGCTGGGCAGCGGCCACGATGGCCTTATCCGGGAATTCGGGATCGAGCCGCACGGTCAGGTGCAGGCCGCAGCGTTCACCAATCACCGCGTACGCCGGGTCGAAATACGTTGCCAGCGCTTCACGCAATGCTGTCTGACGTTCCCGATACAGACGCCGCATGCGGCCAAGATGCCGCGCAAATTGCCCACTCCGGATGAAATCAGCCAGTGCGAGTTGCTCGAAGCGATGACCGCCGCGCAGGAGTTCGTCGAGTGCGTCGCGGGCTTGCGTGGCGAGCGTCACGGGCAGGATCAGGAAGCCGAGGCGTAGCGCGGGAAACATCGTCTTGCTGAACGTTCCGACGTAGACCACCGGGCTATCCGGCACCATGCCCTGCATGGCGGCGATGGGTTCGCCTTGATGGCGAAACTCGCTGTCGTAATCGTCTTCCAGAATCCATGCACCGTGTTGCCGGGCCTTGGCAATCAGGTCGAGGCGGCGCGAGGCGGAGAGCACACTGCCGAGCGGGTACTGGTGCGAGGGCGTGACATACACCAGCCGTGGCGGCGACTTTTCCCACAGACCTTCCGGAATCACAATCCCTTCGTCATCGACGCGTAGCGCTTGCAGGCGAACGTCGCTCGAGTGGAATGCGGCCTTGGCGCCGCGATAGCCGGGATCTTCCATCCAGACCGTATCGCCCGGATCGGTAAGTAGCCGGACGCAGAGAATCAGTGCCTCGTGCGCGCCTTCCGTGATGACGACTTGCGAGGCTTCGCAGCGCACCCCGCGAGAGATGCGCAGGTGTGCGGCGATGGCTTCGCGCAGTGCGGGTTCACCGAGCGGGTCGCCGTAGTGGTAGTGGCGGGGCTGGGCTTCTCGCATCACGCGTTCCAGTGTGCGTCGCCAGGTACTGGCGGGAAAGCGGGTGAGCGCGGGCACACCGGGCGTAAATGGGAGTGGTGTTTCATCGGCGCGTGCGGCGTGCCGGGTGGAGGGCAGGCGTTGGAGGCGTCGGGAGGCGGCGGGCGTTGCGGGCGCATCATCGAGTGCGGAGCGCGCCATCAGTGCTTCGGCCTTTTGTTTGGCGGCTTCGGCGGCGAAGTGTGGATCGAGGGAGAGTTGGGCAACGCGGGTACCGAGTCGGTGGGGGACGATGAAGCCTTCGGCGGCGAGTTGATCGTAGACGATCGAGACTGTGTTACGGGAGACGGCGAGGTCTTCGGCGAGGGTGCGAGAGGCGGGCAGGCGGGCACCGGCGGGCAGTCGACCTTCGAGAATCGCGTGTTTGAGCCGGGAGAGCAGTTGCTTCTGGAGTGATGTTCCGCGGCCTGCCCCGAGAGTGAGTGGGCTATCGAAGAGTGCGGCGACGTTTTCCGGCGAGGGGTCTTGGATAGCGGGATGGGCTTTCGGGGCAGCGGCCATGATCGGGCAGAGAAAGAGAGGGAGGGGGTAGTCAGGAATGACCGAGAGCGTGTCGGGCCGGACCGGAGTCCCGTCCCGCTGCGAGTTGGGTCACTGTTTGAGTGGCGGGATGGGGCTCCGGTCTGGCTTGCGGTGGGTTCAGCAGAATTCCTGGCACCATGAGATTCCCCAAGAGTGGTGCTTTTAATCGTACCACTGAAGCGATACTTTGAGCGTCATGAGCTGAATGTCGACACTATTTGCGGAGAAAGAGGGACATGACCGACGCACCAGACTTTAACGAGTACGACCAGCCGATTGGCTCGCCATTGCCGGATTGGAAGCCGCGTGCGCAGCCGTCGCGCACGCCGATAGAGGGTCGTTACTGCCGGGTCGAGCCGATCGATGTGGAGCGTCACGCGAAGGATTTGTATGAGGCGTATGCGAGTGCGCCGGATGGGCGTGACTGGACGTACATGAGTGGCGGTCCGTTCCCGGACTTCGATAGCTACTATGCGTACGCGACCAAGTTAGCGGCATCCACGGACCCGTTGCATCACGCGGTCGTTGATCGTGAGACCGGCAAAGCGGTGGGAACACTGGCGCTCATGCGCATTGATGCGGCGAATGGTGTGGTCGAGGTGGGGCATGTGGCGTATTCGCCGTTGCTCAAGCGCACGCGGGCGGGCACGGAGGCGCAGTACTTGCTGATGCGTCGTGCGTTCGACGAGTTGGGTTATCGCCGATATGAGTGGAAGTGCGACTCTCTTAATGCACCGTCGCGCAGAGCGGCAGCGCGCTATGGTTTCACGTTCGAGGGCATTTTCCGTCAGGCGATTGTCTACCGGGGGCGCAGCCGCGACACCGCGTGGTTTTCGATTACCGATGGTGAGTGGCCGGCTATCAGCCGTGGGTTCCAGCAATGGCTGTCGCCGGAGAACTTCGATGCGCAGGGTGAACATCGCGCGGGGTTGGCGGCATTGATTTCGGCTGCGAAGGCCTGAGCGCCACATCAGGGCTTCAGCCACCGCCACGTTACTGCATCAACAAGCAAAACGGCCCGCCGGGGAATCGTCCGGCGGGCCGTTTTGGCATCGGGAAGTCGAAACGATCAGCCCGGGAAGAACACGTACTTCAGCACGAACAGAACAGCGATCACCCATGCGGCGGGG
>JARLJF010000041.1 GCA_031291335.1 Pandoraea sp.
GCCACTGTCGCTCAGAGCAAGCCGGCAGTCAGTGCCTTGAGCGTGGCTGCGGCTCGCGTGGAGCAGTCCAGCTTGCGGAAGATGCTTTCGACGTGGGTGCGCACGGTGCTCGGGCTTAACGCTAGCGCTCGCGCTGCTTCCTTGTTGCTCAGCCCTGCGCTGATTTGACGCAGCACGTCGACCTCGCGCGGCGACAGGAGCGAGCCCGTGCCCGAAGCCGCCGTACGCGGGCGCAACGTCTGTCCCTGCGCGGTGGCGACCACCGCGGCCACGATCTCGGGGTCGAACTTGCCGGCGTCGGCTTCGCGCGCGATCAGGCCCGCGGCCTCATCGAACGAATGGGCGTGTCGCCACGGACGCTCGGCCAGCATCGCTTCGAAGGCCACGACGGCGGCGAGGATACGTTGGGGCGTCGTCAAAGCCGCGCCAGCGACACCACGGAAATACCCGCTGCCATCGAGCCTTTCATATGCATAAGACGCCAGTTCTGCCGTTTGCCGCAGCCCGTTGATTTGCTTGGCCGCACGCGCACTCCAATATGGCACTAGCCGAACCTTCTCCCACTGATCGGCAGAGAGCTTCCCGTCCGTTTCCCACAGCCGGTTCGGCAACGCGGCGCGGCCGATGCCATGCAGCAGTGCCGCGGCGTGCAACTGCGCCTGCGTGTCGACGTCTAGTGACAGACTCAGCGCGGTGCGCGACGCGAGATCCGCTGTGCGGCGTGAGAACCCGGCCAGCCAGGGCAGTTTCAGTTCGGTGACATCCGCCAATAACGACAGCGGGACATCGGCGCCGTTGCCATGCTCGGCCAGTTGCCAGGTGTGCGTATCGGGCGCGTCGGTTTCCAGTGCATCGAGCCAGTGATCCGCCTGACGCACGGCGACCTCGACAAGCTGCGCCGGGTACTTGGTACCCGACTGACTGCGCAGAAATGTGCGGGCGTTGTCCCGGCCGTGCGCGTGCGCGAGGATTTCGAGATCGCTGGCCACGTTCACGAAGAAAACCGTTTCGGGAATCGAATCGCCGACACGGCCGCCGGGCATGCCTTTCCCGTCCAAGCGCTCGAAGACGTTGCGCAACGACTCGACGACGCGAGCCGGCATGCCCATTGTCGCGGCCACGTCGCCGGAGACCTCGCAGTGAATCAGCGCCAACGGGACGATGAGCGATTGCGTCTGCGTGGATAGCGGCGGCAGCGTCTGCGCCATCATCGCTTCGCGTGCCGCGACATCGTCGCCGAGTAACTCCGCAAAGCCGCTTGCATTGGCCGTACAGCCCGACCAACGCAGCAGTGCGGTGGCCCGTGCGTGGTTCTGCGCGGCGAGATCCGCGCCGCATTCACGCGCGAGCCAACCGGCCAGACAGGCGGCGCGGCGCGAGTGGTCGGTCGAGCGGCCCATGCTCAGGTCGCCGATGAAGGCGAGCGCAAGAATCGCGTCGGTGAGTCCGGCAGTGCTCGAGGGCATGTTGGAAAGTGGTGAAGGTGCGAAGGGACGAAGGTGCGAAGAGCGTGAAGCGGGCAGGTTGGGGGAGCGCGGAGGCATCGGTCGTTGATCCGCCATCCGTGGCGTATCGGTCGATCGTCCGATACCGCGGCACAGGCCGGACGACGACACTGGCAACCACTCGAGTCAACTTCGTGGCTCGTTTCCCCCGATCAAAGGAGATTTCGATGAAACGTCATTCTATCGCAGCCCTCATGCTGAGCGCCGGTCTGCTCGGTGGTGTCGCCACTTCGGCCCAGGCGGCCGCTTCCGCCGACGCCGCACCGTCTGTCGTGATCGTGCACGGCGCCTTTGCCGACGGCTCGGACTGGGCCAAGGTCGTCGCGCTGCTGCAGGAAAAGGGTGTCAAGGTGACGGCCGTGCAGAACCCGCTCGACTCGCTCGCCGGTGACGTGGCCGCCGCCACGCGCGCCATCGACAACCAGTCGGGCAAGGTCGTGCTCGTTGGCCATTCGTGGGGTGGCGCGGTCATCACCGAGGCCGGTAAGGACGACAAGGTGGCCAGCCTCGTGTACGTGTCGGCCTTCGCGCCGGACGCCGGCCAGTCGGTCGCCACGCTGTCGAAAGACCTGCCCAAGGCGCCGGGCACCGATCACATCGTCGCCGACGCCAGCGGCTGGCTGAGCCTGCCGCCCGCAGACGTCGCCCAGTACTTTGCGCAGGATGTGCCCGCCAAGCAGGCACGGGTAATGGCCGCGACGCAAGGCCCGATCAAGGCGACGGCATTCGGCGAGACGGTAAGCGTTGCCGCGTGGCACCAGAAGCCGTCGTGGTTCGTCATCAGCCAGAACGATCGCATGATCGCGCCGGATGCCCAACGCCTCATGGCCCGCCAGATCGGCGCCAAGGTGACGGAGCTGCCGACGAGCCATGTGCCGCAGCAGTCGCGTCCGGCCGATGTCGCAAAGGTCATTCTGGACGCCGTCGCCAGCGTCAAGTAAGGCCGCAGGTAGGCGGCAAGGGCGGATAAAGCTGTCTGCCCGGTCCTGCCGGAGAAGGGATTTTTGAATCCGTCTGTGTCACTTCTCCGGACAGATACATTCGGACATAAACGACGGCATTCCCGCAGATATAACTCTGGGCAAGCGCTCGGTCGGCATCGAATTGGCCCCTGGCGTGCGAATACAGCTTGCCGGCGCATCCGCCGGTACATCACTCAGAGAGGACAACAGTCATGTCGGATCCGGTCAATCTTCGCCGTCGTCGCCTTCTTGGCACCACCCTCGCGGGCGTCACCTTCGCGGAACTCGGGCTGTCGCCACTGGCGAATGCCGCGTCGGCATCGTCCGTCGCGGGGCATACGTCGTTCGACGCCATCCGTCAGATCGAGGCCGGTGACCTGAACATCGGTTACGCGCAGGCCGGTCCGAAAGACGGCAAGGTGGTCATTCTGCTGCACGGCTGGCCGTACGACATCTACAGCTATGTCGATGTCGCACCGCAGTTGGCTGCCGCCGGCTATCGCGTGATCGTGCCTTATCTGCGGGGTTACGGCTCGACCCGGCTGCTCTCGGCAGCGACGCCGCGTAACGGCCAGCAAGCCGTGGTGGCGGTGGATATCATCGCGCTCATGGACGCCCTGAAGATCGATCAGGCAATTCTCGGCGGCTACGACTGGGGCGCGCGCACGGCGAACATTCTGGCCGCCCTGTGGCCGGAGCGTGTGAAGGCGCTGGTCTCCGTGAGCGGCTATCTCATCGGCAGTCAGGAGGCGAATCGTCAGCCGCTGCCGCCGCAGGCCGAACTGCAATGGTGGTATCAGTACTACTTCGCGACCGAGCGCGGTGCGAGGGGTTATGCGACCAATACCGACGCGTTCAACAAGCTCATCTGGCAACTTGCCTCGCCGCAGTGGCATTTCGACGATGCGACCTACGCACGTTCTGCGGCCTCGTTCCGCAACCCCGATCACGTGGCGATCGTGATTCACAACTACCGTTGGCGTCTTGGGCTGGCGCAAGGCGAGTCGCGCTTCGATGCGCTGGAACAGCGCCTGGCCGCCGGGCCGACCATTGCCGTGCCGACCATCACGATGGAAGGTGATGCGAACGGCGCGCCACACCCCGCGCCGGCGGCCTACGCGAAGAAGTTCACCGGGAAGTACCTGCATCGCGATATTGGTGGTGGCACTGGCCACAACCTGCCGCAGGAAGCACCGAAAGCGTTTGCCGATGCCATTCTCGAAGTCGCGACGCTCTGAGGCGACAACGTATTGCCACTCGCCCGCGCTTACCGGGCGGGCGAGTGGCGACGACTTACGCTTGCCACTGCTGCACGGCAAAGTCGTTGCGTATCAGGCGTCCGTTGAGCAGGAACCGCTTCACCCCATCAAGGATCTGAATGCCCGACGCGGGCAGGGCCTCGACCGGATAGTTCGAGATCGGGTGCGAGATCTTGATAGCGTCGACCGTAATTCCGCTTGTGCGCTGATGGAAGTCGAAATACGCGACCGGATCGCGATCGATGTCGGCCAGCGCGGTACGACGCGCCCGGTTCCACGCGGCGGGCAGATCCGGTGCGCGAGTCAGCACCTCCGTCGATGCCACGATGACGGACGATCCGAGCAGTTCCGGATGCTGCGTCGCCCGATCGATGACGGGGTAGCCCAGCGCTGCGAGCGTTGGTGCGAGATCCGATTGCGCAGCATAAGCGCCGACAGCGCCGTGTTCCAGCGCGGCGCCAGCATCGCGCCCCAGCATATGGACGACCTTCGTGCGTCCCGTGAGTCCCGCGCCATCGAGCACGCCGAGCAGGTAGCGATGAATGTACGAGCCGAGCGGCACGCCAACCGTCTTGCCGTCGAGTTCCTTCACGCTGCGTACCCCGCCGCGTGGCGTCAGCAGCCAGGCGGCCAGACCGATTTCTTCAAAGCCGATCAGGCGTCCCTTGAGTCCTTGCGAACGCGCTACGACAGCGGGCGTGTCCCCGTAGATGCCCACATCCAACGTTCCCGAGAAGAACGCTTCGTTCAGGTCCGGCCCATTCTGGAACATGTCGAAGCGAACCTCTTTGAAGCCCAGCGGCGCCAACTCGCGCAACAGATAACCGCGTGCGAGGGCATAGCCCGTGGGGGCCGCCGGGGCGCGGGCCGGGCCGATCACGCCGAAGCGCAACGTCGTGCCATTGCCGGTCGCGGCGCGCACGCCGCTGCCCGCGAGCAGCAGACCGCCCGCGGCGACGCCCTTGAGCAGGGTGCGGCGAGTGGAGGAAATCTCGAATCGTGTGTCTTTCGTCATCAATGTGCCTTCGTCAACAAAACATAACTGGCGTCGAGTACTGCGGTGGAACGGCGCCCCGGGCCCCAGCCCACGGCGTCGCGATAGCTGCCCCAGGTCGCGTCGCGCAAGACTTGCGCATCTTCTTCGGTGGCGGGTCTGTCTGCCTGCGGCGCCACGAACAGGGCGTCTTCGGGGCAGTAGAGTTCGCACATGAAGCAGGTCTGGCAGTCGTCTTGCCGGGCAATGCGCGGAATGCCGCCGTCCACCGCTTCGAACACGTTGGTCGGGCACGCGCGCACGCAGATGTTGCATCCCGTGCAACGGGCTTCGTTCACGATCTCGATCATGCGAGCGCTCCATTCAAGGCGCGGTGGGGCGCCGTCGACAGGCTCTCGCGAGGCGAGTGAGGTGCATGAGGTGCGTGATGAGCACGATTGGCGACCGGATGGCGGCGAACCCAGACGTCGTCGAGGCCACCGCTCAACAACCGGTGATGCTGCGAGTCGTCGGTCTCGGTGTACTCGACACGACGATGCATGCCGCGCGTCTCCGTGCGTTGCTGCGCGCTGCGATACATCCAGCGGGCGGTGGCGAGCATCGCGGCGGCTTCACGGGCTCGCACGGCCTCTTGCGCATTGGTTGCAGGCGCACTGGAGCGCAGTTGCTGCCACAGGGCATCGAGACGCATAAGCGAATCGGCCAGCAGATCCGCGCTGCGCCACCAGTTGCGCTCATACGGGAACACTTCGTCCTGAACGGCGCGAATGACCTGCGCGCTGTCGATGCCTTCGTGGGCTGACGTCTCCTGCAACGCCACGCTTCCCGTGTGGTATAGCGCTGCCGATGCCGCGCGACGGTTGGCGCGTGCGAATGTCGCGGCCCCGGCGCCCGCCCAGAATCCCGAAGACATCGCCCATGCCGCGTTGTGACTGCCGCCGCCGGTGAAGCCGCCGCAGATCAGCTCTCGCGTGGCGGCGTCGCCTGCGGCGTAGAGCCCGTCGACCGAGGTGGCGCAGTCGCGCCCGGTCACGTTCAGGCCGCCCGTGCCGCGCACCGTGCCTTCCAGGCGCAACGTGACGGGGAAGTGCTGGGTGAAGGGATCGATGCCGAGGCGGTCGAACGGCAGGAAGAAGTTCGGCTGCGCCGTGCGCATCCAGGCGCGCACTTGGTCATCGGCCAGATCGAGGCAGCCGAAGACCTTGCGCGAGGCCAACTCGCGTGCGATCACGCCACGCCCGCGAGCCGAGCCGGCACCTTCGATCTTCTGGCCGTCTTCGTCGTAGAAGGTAGCCCACTTGTAGAACATCGATTTGGTGACGGAGGCAAATGCCGGCCCGAGCCCGTAGGCGTTCGAGAACTCCATGCCGGACAGCTCGGCGCCGACCTCGGCCGCCATCAATTGGCCGTCGCCCGTGAGCACATTGCAGCCGAGTGCGCGACTCAGGAAGGCGCAGCCGCCCGTGGCGATGACCACTGCGTTCGCGCGGACCTGCCACGTCTCGCCGGTCTGACGATTGACGCCCGCAGCGCCCGCGACCGCACCGTCGTCGTCGACAAGCAGTTCGAGCGCCGGGCTGTGATCGAGAATACGCGCGCCGCTTTCCTTCACGCGCTTGCGCATCAGGCGCATGTACTCCGGTCCCTGGACAGAGGTGCGTTGCGATTGCCCGAACTCGTCCACGGGGAACGGATAGCCCCAGTCGGCCAACTGCTGGACGTTGTCCCATGTCTGCGTCAGCACGCGGTCCATCCAGTCGTGCTCGGCGAGGCGGCCGCCCATCTCGAAGCGGCTGGCTTTGGCGCGCTCGCGCGTGTCGCCGTCGTCGGGCACATACCAGACGGCCGTGCCCGACGGCGCGGTCGCACCGGACGTGCCACAGTACCCCTTGTCGGCCAACACCACCCTGGCGCCGTTTGCCGCAGCACTGATCGCCGCCCACGTGCCGGCAGGGCCGCCGCCGATCACGAGGACATCCACGTCGTGGCGCTTGCCGACGAAGGCGTCGGTCACTTTGCGTTGCCGGGCATTTGCCTGAGTCATTTCCTTACGCTCCTGAGTCGAATTTCGATATACCGATTCATCACTTGGCCGATCGACGAAACGCGGTACCGTGACCGGTCGTCCCACGCCCATCCCCACAAATCCCACGGCGTCATGCAGCAAACCTCCGCACATCCAGCCGGCTATGCGAATGCCGGCCAAGACATTGCCGTTCAGGCCGCGTCCCATCTGCCGTTACGCTCGAACGGCCGCGATCTCACTGCGCAACAGCGCGAAGTCATCTGGACGGCGTTTCGCAACAACGCGGGCTTGCGCACCTGGTCCGACGACGTACTCAACGCCCTGATTCAAGCCGGCCATTTACAGACGTATCCGGATGGCACCCTCATCTACGCGGCCGGTGAGCCGTGCCCGGACATTCACGTCATCCTGTCGGGCGTGCTCGAGTGGCAATGGACGAGTCCGGACGGCGGCCGTGCCGTCGAAGACTTCATCCCGCCCGGCGAAGTCGCGAATTTCATCGCGGTGCTCACGGGCGAGACGTCCGTTCATCACCAGCGCGCCCGGGGGCTCACCCGGCTGTTCCACATTCCCGCTCAGGCACTGAACAACCAGCTCGAACGCGACCCGACGCTCACGGCGTCGCTGCTGCGCCTGATCGCCGGGCGAGCGCGCGGCTTGCACGACCGGCTCGGCCGCCACAGCCTCACCTCGTTTCGCGCGCGTCTCGCGTATCAGTTGCTGGCGCTGGCCAGACGCTACGGCGTACCCGACGGCGAGGGCGTCACCCTGAGCCTTCGGTTGTCGCAGGAAGACCTCGCGGCCTTGCTGATGGCGTCCCGGCAGTACCTCAATCGGGAGTTCCGCTGGTTCCTCGACCGGCAACTGGTCCGCGTGCGCTATGGCCGCGTGTCGTTGCTGGATATGGAGGCATTGCAGGAAATCAGCGAGGGCAGGGAGAGGGAGGCGCAGCCCTGAGCCCTGACAGACTCGACAGGGCCATTGTGGAAGTGAGGTGATGGCGCGATCTGTCACCAATCGGACAGTGTTTCGCGAGTTTTCTTCTACCTAAAGCGTGGGAATGACTAATGCTGCGGTCCCGCCGAGGGGCGGGCCGGCACAGGGGCGCGAGGCCCGGGGACTATGGAAATGCACGATCCTGACAGCGAATCAGAAGACCAACGTGGCTGTCGCCATGAACGTCGCGGTACTCTTCAGACGGTTGGTGCTGGTGACGGTCGGCACCCAACGCGCGGAGAACGACAGCGGATGTTTGCCGTCGAGTTTTGTGTCGTACGTGACGATGGGCCCCATCGCGAAGTCGCGCCCGCGAAAGCCGTTCAGACGATCTGCCGTCGGGCCGCTGTCGCTGCCCAACTGTTGCGTCGTGCCCAGGATCAGCCCGAGACCCAGCCCGTTCGAGAACTTCTTCAGCCCCATGACGTCGAGCGTGAACAGCGGCGCGTTCTGATAGTCGGTGGCGGTGTTGCGCGTGTAGAACTGCACCCCGGCGATCACGTCGAATTCGAGGTCGTAGGCCGGCACGAACTTGGTGTAGGCCACCTGCGGGATGAAGGTCCAGTTGTTCAGGCTGGGGTTGGCCAGCGAGTTCGGGTCATAGCGTCCGGTCGGCGCCCACACCGCGACGGAGAACGCCATGTGGTCGGTCTTCGAGAAGTGATAGCCCGCAATGATCGGCGTGAACGTGATGTCGAACAGGTTCGACGCGTTCTGCGACGTGCTTGCCGTGCGTCCGCCTACATTGAGCGACGCCGTCGCCTTGGTCCAGAGGTAGGGCAGTGTAAAGCTCGAAGCGAAGTTCCATGCGCCGGGGCCCGTGTCCCACGTCTTCAGGAAGGTCGCAAGGGTGAACGACAATTCCCCCTCCAGACCCAGTGACGTTTTGCCCGCAATCGGCACCTGGCGGCTTGAGCCGATGTTCCCGTCGAAATAGATTTCCGACAGATTCACCGCCCACATCGGGGTTGGCGAGACGACGCCTGCGTCCGGCTGGACACCTGTGCCGCTGACCGGACGGCCAAGCGCGCCTTCTGTCGCATTGGCAGGTGGCGAAACCAGCGCCAGTGCAGCGAGCGCGACGCTCGACGCCAGCGCAAGCGCCGGTCGCCCTCGATAACGTCGTGCTGTCGGATTCGCGGTCGAGATGGCAGGCGTGGGGCGCGGCAGGGACATGGTGGTGATCTTGAGCGTCATTGAGCGGAACGGCCGGTGCGTTGGCCAGCGAACCAGCGGAAGTACGGGTTGTCGCCGTCGAGTTGCAAGGCGGTGTCGAGCTGACGTGCCCAAGCGTTGCGGTCGCCATCGAGCGCGGCCAGCGACGCCTGATAGAACGCGAGCAACGCTTGTCGCGAGCGGGTGAAGTCAGCTTTCAGCGCGTCGTCGGCACCGATCACGGGCGGCTCGTTTTGCAGGGCGAGCAGATGCTTCAGCGTCGGCCCGAAAGCCTGACGGCCGACCCACGGGGCATATTCGATGCCGGGACGATCGTCGGTGACGGGCTTGGCGTCTTCCACGTAATAGGCCAGTCCCGCACGATCCGTCACCCAGGTCGAGAGCAATGCGCCCGGGGAGGCGATGCCGACCTCGCTCAACGCTTGCGAGACACCCGGTTGCGCAAAGCGCGCGCGGATCGATGCGGCATCGAGCACGAGGGGTTGCTGTCCACCGACGAGCAGCATTTCGTGCAGTTCCGTCGTCCACAGGCTGGCATGCGGGAAGACGGCAATGAAGCTGGCGACGAGCGCCTTCGTCTCGGCTTCGTTCTGTGTCGGCAGCGGCAGCCACTGCGCGACCACGCCGCCGTCACGCAGACGTTGCGACGCGAGCTGGTAGAAATCGGTGGAATACAGATTGGCCACACCTGCCGCGCTGGGCGGCGGCGGCTCCAGCGTAATCAGGTCGTAGCGCGCATCGCTGCGCAGCAATTCCCGGCGGCCGTCTCGCACGCGAATGTCCATGCGCTTGTCGTCGGCGACACCGTAGTTGCCCTTGAAGTTCGAGGCGGCGCGCACCACGCCGGGCAACAACTCGGCCGTCACGCGCTGTGTTAGTCCGGGGTATTGCAAGAGCGCACCGGCGGTAATCCCCGTACCCAGCCCGATGACCAAGGCGCTTTGCGGGGCACGCTGCCCCACGATCAGCGGCAGCAGCGCCTGAAGACGCATGTAGCGCAGCGACGTCATCGCGTCCCCCGAATTGGAGACGCCCTGAATGTAGAGGCGTTCGAATTGATGGCTGCCGGAGGACTGATGCAGTACGGCGACCGTCGCGCCCCGGCCTTCCTCGTAGAAGCGCAGTTCGCCACCCCGTGCCTCGGTGAGCAGGGTCGCGAGACGTTGCGGCGGTGTCGCGATGGCCGCTGCGACGAGTCCCAGCGTCAAGACCGCAACCGCACCGCGCGCTGCTTTGCTGGCCCCCGCGCCGCGCCAGACGGCGATCAGCGCGATTGCGCATGCGATGCCGGCCAGCACGCCGAGCGTGCGCACGAGTCCGAGCGACGGCACTAGCCAGAAGCCCGTGACCAGCGAGCCGACGATACCGCCCGCCGTGTTGAGCGCCACGACGCGTCCGACCCCCCGGCCGACATGCCCGGCGTCGACCGCCAGGCGCAACACATAGGGAAATGCAGCGCCGAGCAGCAGCGTGGGGATAAAGACGATGCCCAGCCCTGCGACCAGAAAGCGTGCGCACATCGCGAGCGTGGCGCTTTGCGTTGTGGCATAGACGACGCTCGCGAACTGGCCTTGAGCGACGAAGATCCAGTCGCCCAGTCCATACAGCGACGCCATGGCGACGAGACCCGCCCCGGCAATGAGAATCGCGAACATGCCCCACGGATCACGGGCGCGCTCCACGCGACGGGCGACGAGCGCGCTGCCGAGCGTCAGTCCGCAGAGATAGGTGGCGAGCACGATGGCGAAGGCAAACGCCCGCGTGCTGATGAACTGGACAATCGCTTGCGACCACATGACCTCGTAGCCGAGTGCCACACCGCCCGCCGCCGCGTACAGCCAGACGGCCAGCGCACCGTGTCGCGTTGCGGGCGAGGCGTCAGGCGTCGACGTCGCCGGTTGGAGTGGCGTTGCCTCCGGCAATGACGGCGGCCTGGCCGTCGCGCGGCCTGACACGGTAACGGCCGCGACAGCCGCGAGCGCCAGCATCACGTTGAGTCCGGCGGCGGCAAACGCCGCGCCCTGTATGCCGAGTGACGGAATCAGCCAGAACGGTACGGCCAGCACGCCGATGACCGCACCCATCGTGTTCGCCGCATAGAGCCGCGCGCCCACATGCCCGATGTGTCCATCGATCGCACCGCGTGAGCGCATGAGAACCGGTAGCGTGCCGCCCATGAAGACGGCCGGCACACCGACGAGGACGAACGGCAGCGCCCACGCGGCGACGCCGGCGTAGGCTTCGAGCCAGGCGAATGGCGCCGCCGCGCGGGCAAGGATCAGCGTGCTGACGATAGCTGTCAGCGCCACAGCGGCTTCGAGGCGGGCATACAGCCGCATCGGATTGTCGGTGTGATCGGCACGTCGGCCGAAATACCAGCCGCCGAACGCCAGCCCGCCAAAGAAAGCACTGATGGCGATGGACACGGCATGCACTTCCACGCCCACGACGAGCGACAGTTGCCGGACCCACAGCATCTGGAAAACGAGGGCCGACGCGCCGGAGAGCACCAGCAGCAAGGCGGGCCACGCGAGCGATGGCGCGGCGGCATGAGCGGTAGTGATAGTACTCGGGGCGGAAGGCTGTGAAGCGGCGGACGACGCGGCGGGCATGGCGCCCTTGCGGCGGTCGCGGGGCGCGGGAATCGACGGCGAAGCAATCATATCGGTCATGTCGCGCAGTAGATGTCGTGGAGGTATGACGTTCAAGCTCTGAAACCCTCGCCGCGCCGGAGACAACTTCGCTGCGGCGCGGCGGGGTGACGGCCAGACTTACTCAAGTCCTCGGTTCTTGAAGGACTGATCGATCTTCTTATCCACTTGCTTGCGTACCTGATCGACGCTGAAGCTCGCCGGTCGCTGGCTTGGCGGATAGTCGACGAACGTTTGCAGGAACGTCGATGCCTTCATCGTGGCAATACCGGTGAGGTACGCGTTCTTGACGAGCCAATCGTTATATTGGTCCGACGTGATGTCGGCTCGCTCGTACGGGTCCATTCGCAAGTTGAATATCTTTGGCAGGCGCAGGCAGACGAACGGGTCCTGCCAGATATTCAGGTTGCCCTTAGCGCGTTGCTCGCAGAAGACAGCTTTCCAGTCACCGAAGCGCATCGCGACCAGATCGCCGTCGTCGTTGAAGTAGTAGAACTCCTGACGCGCGCCCTTCGGCTGCTTCCCGGTGAGATAGGGCAACTGGTTATAGCCGTCGAGGTGATTCCGGAACTTGGTCTTGCCGCCCTTCGGGGTCCACCCCTTGAGCAGCCGGTCCTTCACGCCATCGTCGCCCGCCGCAGCCAGCAGCGTGGGGAACCAGTCCAGACCGGAGAAGATCTCGTTGGACACGGTTCCCGGCTTGATCTTGCCCGGCCAGCGGACCATGGCAGGCACCCGGAACGCGCCTTCCCAGTTGGAGTCCTTTTCGCTGCGGAACGGCGTCATGGCGGCGTCTGGCCACGAGAACATGTTCGGCCCGTTGTCCGTGGTGTAGATCACGATCGTGTTGTCCGTGATCTTCAGGTCGTCGAGCAGATTGAGGATCTTCCCGACATCCTGATCGTGCTCCCACATGCCGTCGGCGTACTCGTTACCCGGCATGCCGCTCTTGCCCTTGAACTCCGGCCGAACGTGCGTGAAGACGTGCATGCGCGTGAAGTTCATCCAGACGAAGAAGGGCTTGTTCGCCTTGACCTGCTTCTGAATGAATTCCATCGCTTTGCCGCTCGTCTCGTCGTCGATGGTCTCCATGCGCTTGCGATTAAGCGGGCCGCTGTCCTGGACCTTGCCATCCGACGTGCTGTGAATGACACCGCGCGGCGAGAAGTTCTTTACGAACGGATCGTTCTTGTCCTGCGGCCAATAGGGACGCTCGGGTTCTTCCTCGGCATTGAGGTGATAGAGGTTGCCGAAGAACTCATCGAAGCCATGGGCGGTCGGCAGGTACTCGTTCCGATCGCCCAAGTGATTCTTGCCGAATTGACCGGTGGCATAACCCAGTGGCTTGAGCGCTTCGGCGATGGTCATGTCGCCTTTCTGCAGACCAACGGAAGCGCCCGGTGCGCCGACCTTCGACAAGCCGGTGCGCAGCGGTGTCTGTCCGGTGATGAACGATGAGCGGCCTGCCGTACAGCTATTCTCGGCGTAGTAGTCGGTGAAGATCATGCCTTCCTTTGCCACCCGGTCGATGTTCGGCGTGCGGTAGCCGACCAGACCGTTGGAGTAGGCGCTGATGTTCGTTTGGCCGATATCGTCGCCGAAGATCACGAGGATGTTCGGCGGCTTGGTGCCGCTTTGTGCAGGTGCGTCACCGGGCGCCACCAGCACGTAGGCGGCCGTGACGGCGACCACCGCAGTGCTGGTAAAGCTGAAGGCCCGTCTGAGTGAAAATCTCATCTTCATCTCCGTTGAGGGAAAGTCGAACCGTGGTGAATCCCTTACCCCGGGGGC
>JARLJF010000209.1 GCA_031291335.1 Pandoraea sp.
ATTGACGTTCTTCAGATTGGGAATGCCTGCGGCGTCGAGGTTGTCGAGGACACCTGCGTCGAAGGCCATTTCGCTGATGCCGCCGTCGAGCCAGGCAACGTCGATGGTCGGCGAATTTTTTTGCTGTTGCAGCTTGGCGAGCGTTGTGGTGGACGTTCCGATCTCAGGCGTGACGGCAATGCCGGTGGCCTTCGTGAAGGGCTCGGCGACGCAGGCTTTGAATGCGTCGCCCCAGTTACCGCCGTACATGGCGACCGTAATGCGCGAAGACTGCGCAGCCGCCTGGAATGCGGACAAAGACGCGGTTGTCGCAATCGCCATGGCGATTACCGACTTCCGTAAGGTGTTGCGGCTGCAGAAGTTCATGTCATCCCCCGAAGGAAGGTGTAGCCAGTCATTCCGAGTCTTGCAAGCGTTACGAGCATCTTGTGCGGTCCGCGGGTGTCGCGCTCAGGTCCATGTAGCGCGCCACACAGCGGATATCGCTGAGTTGCATCGTAGCGAGCAAGGGTTGTCGCCAGCTTGCAAGCATCGGTCAAAAACTTGTATAACCGCGACATGCCAAACCGTCATACATACGGCAAGACGACCGGACAGGAAACGTCAAAAAAAATGAAGACCGCATCGCTGGCACCCCATCTTCTGGTGCCGGATGTCTCGCCGCTCGGCGACGGCATCGGCGACGCGGCACATGACACCGCGGAACCCCTTGCAAGGGCCAAGCTTTCCATCGGCCTCGTCTTGCTTCACCAGTTCACGCTGGCCGCATTCGCCGGCCTCGTCGATGTGCTGCGCCTGGCCGCCGATCACGGCGGACGCAGCCGCCAGATCGATGTTCACTGGCGCGTGATGAGCATGGACGGACTGCCGCGTCAGTCGAGTGCGGGGGTCGCGGTGAATGTCGATGGCGCGTTGCCTGAAGATCCCGCTGGCTTTGATTACATCGCCATGTGTGGCGGGAATGACTATCCGAATACATTTCTGCCGCCTCAGTTGCGTGACTGGCTTCAGCTTGCCAGTGCAAAACATGTGCGCATGCTTGGGATCTGTACGGGGACGTTTACGCTCGCCCAGGCTGGGCTAGTCGGGTCGCGCACTGTTTGTGTGCATTGGAACGTGCTGGACGCGTTTCGGTCTCGCTTCGCGCAGACGAAAGCGGTAGTCGATCATCTTTTCGTGGATGAGGGTGATTTGATTACGTGCGCGGGATCGACTGCGGCGATCGACCTGGGGCTTTATCTTGTGACCCGGCATTGCGGTCAGGCCAAGGCGCAGCAGGTGGTGCGTCACATGATGCTGCAAGGCATTCGACCGGCGAAGCTGCCGCAAGCGCATTTCTATGCGGATCTCTCGCATATCTCGGACATTCGGGTGCGGCAAGCCGCGCACTTCATCGAGCAGCGGATAGACAATCCGCCGACGCTCGATGCCATCGCACGGTATGTGAACGTCGGACGGCGGCAACTCGAGCGGGCGTTTCACGAAGCGCTCGGGGTGTCGCCGATGTCGTTCCTTCGCAGCATGCGGCTCGACTACGGGCGATGGCAGTTGCGTCATGACACGCGCAGCATCACCGACATCGCGCTGGAATGCGGGTTTTCCGATGGCGCTCACTTCTCGCGCGATTTTCGTGCGAGGTATGGGGTTTCGCCCAGGGAGTTTCGGCGTCAGGTCGGGGCGGAGGGGACGAGTACCGACGGCTCCGTGAATCCGCTGGCTTTGCATGAAGCGCGTCACGTTGCGCTGACGTTGATACATGAAAGTGCGCCAGGTTGCGCCACATCGCTGATCGGTTGCGAAATTGAAAGCGTTGAACATCCACCTCAGAATTATCTCGTCCGAATTCCGGGCTGAGGAGAAGTCACGGGACCTCCGTCTGAAGTGTTTCAGGCGGCTCCCGAGATCACTGAGGATGGGAAACAATCATGATTCGACAGTTGAAGAAGGGCAAACCCGCTGACGCCCAACAGGTCATCGCAAAGCAAATTCGTGACACGGTGGAACAGATCATCGCGGACATCGCCGAGAATGGCGATGAGGCTGTGTGCAAATATTCGGAGAAATTCGATCATTGGAATCCCGCACAGTTCCGCCTGTCGGACGTGCAGATCGCCGCGTGCGTGTCGAGCTTACCGTCATCGCAAATCGACGACATCAAGTTCGCTCAGGCACAAGTCCGGCGATTTGCCGAGGCGCAGAAGGCTGCGCTTCGTGATGTCGAGATCGAAACGCTGCCGGGCGTCGTGCTGGGGCATCGCAACATTCCGGTCAACTCGGCAGGCTGTTACATCCCCGGTGGAAAATACCCGCTGCTGGCCTCCGCACATATGAGCGTGCTCACCGCCAAAGTGGCCGGCGTCAAACGGGTCGTGGCGGTCGCGCCGCCGTTCGAGGGAAAGCCCCATCCGGCTATCGTGACCGCGATGCATCTCGCAGGGGCCGATGAGATCTATTGCGTCGGCGGCGTCCAGGCGATTGCCGCACTGGCGCTCGGTACCGGGCAGATCGCTCCTGTCGATATGATCGTCGGCCCCGGCAATGCGTACGTCGCAGAAGCCAAGCGTCAGCTCTTCGGGAAAATTGGCATCGATTTGATCGCAGGGCCCACCGAGACGCTCGTCATCGCTGACGACTCCTGTGACGCAGAGCTTGTCGTGGCGGATCTCCTCGGTCAAGCCGAGCATGGCTACAACTCCCCGGCAGTGTTCCTGACCAACTCACGCGCGTTGGCCGAAGCCATACCGGCGGAGGTCGAGCGACAACTGCTCAACCTTGCTACCGCGCCTGTCGCGTCGGTCGCATGGCGCGACTATGGCGAGATCATTCTGTGTGACTCTTTGGATGAGATGGTCGCGCAAGCGGATCGAATCGCCTCAGAACACGTTCAGGTCATGACCCGCGATCCGGACTACTTTCTCAATCGCATGACGAATTACGGTGCGCTGTTTCTGGGAGAGCGGACTAATGTCGCCTACGGCGACAAGGTCATCGGCACCAACCATACGCTGCCAACCACCGGGGCGGCACGCTATACGGGAGGTCTCTGGGTCGGCAAGTTCATTAAAACCTGCACTTACCAACGTGTACTGTCCGATAGCGCGTCGGTAACGCTGGGCGAGTACTGTTCTCGTTTGTGTGCACTGGAAGGGTTTGCCGGTCATAAGGAGCAGGCAGACATTCGCGTTCGCCGCTACTCGGCGGTCCAGTCATCACAGTAAGCGTGATTGCCGTGCCGGAATCATCACCGCCGGTGACGCATCAACATGCGCCCCGGCGGGCTTGGCGACGTTACGAGCAGACGTGTTGACGCTCGGGAAGCATTCGCCTGAGCGACTCAAAAAACAGATCCGATTGCTCGCGCTCTCCCCGAATCTGCATGGCTGTGCGTCGTGCAAGGTCGATATCCTGAATCGGACGTAGTGGCAGTGCGCTCGCGCGTGCCAGGGCCTCCTGCTGCGACGCCCGCTCGAGGAAGTAGAGATCGTCGTACGCGTACGCCAGCGACTCACCGGCAACGATCACGCCGTGATTGCCGAGAAACGCGACATCGTTGCTCCCCATGGCCCGCGCTATTCGCTCCCCCTCGCCAAAGTCCAATGCGAGACCGTTGAAAGTCCGGTCGACAGCAATCCGGTCGTGGAATCTCAATGCATTCTGACTGAGCAGCGGATCGATGGCGCCGGCTTCGGTTAGCGTAAATGCGCTTGCATAGGGCATATGCGTATGAAGAACGACACGATGACCGGCAATGCGATGAACCGCCGCGTGTATGAACATCGCGGAAGGCTCGACTTGATGCTTTCCATCCAGCACATTGCCGTTCGTGTCGACCAGCAGCACATCGTCGTGTCCCACCTCGCTCCAGTGCAGCCCTCGTGGATTGATCAGAAACTTGTCTTCGTCCACCGCGACGCTGAAATGGTTACAGACACCCTCCACCAGATCGTGCAGCGCGGCAGCTCGCAGGGCCAAGGCCAGGTCCAGCTTGAGCTGGATCAGCGAAGGCGCATGGGTTTTCTTGTTCATCGGATATACCTGCCTTGAAAACAAAGGACGCGCCGACACTGGTCGACGCGATCCACTTGAGACATCACGCCCGGGCATCGACCTCGGCAATGACGAGGACCTCAATCAGAAACCGTGGGTTGTTGAGATGGGCTTGGGTAGTGGCACGCGCCGGCGACGATTGAGGGGCGACCCATGCGTCCCAGACTTCGTTCATTCCCGGAGCATCGCTCAACTCCTTGAGGAAGATTTGCGCCTGAAGCATGCGCGACTTGTCCGTGCCCGCGTCGGCGAGCAGCGCATCAATCTTGGCAAGCACTTCGGCGGTTTGCGCCCGAATATCGCCGTCCAGTGTGTCTCCCGCGACCTGGCCCGCAAGATACGCGGTGGTGCCACTGATGACGATTTTCGAGAGTCGGTGAGCCGTATGAATGCGGGTGATGGTCATGAGTGTTCGTTTCCATGTTTTCCAGAAGCCCCCAGAAGGCACTGAGGTCATGTGCGTCAGGCGTCTCCTTTCGATCCGCCACACCTCGGGCGGTGTGGATAGCGTGATGCCGTGAGTGCCGACGCCAGCTATTTACGCGCAGAAGAGATTCGGTTAGCAATTGCGCATCGTGACGCAATGTGACGCATCTCGGACGAAGCTTGCGCAGGCTCGACGCAGCGGACACGGCGAAAAGCGGGGAGCCCCTTATGCGCTCGGGTCGCCCATGCATCGCGCTTCTGCGCTCCCCGTCGCACCCCTTGCGAAATGGGGAAAGCACGAGTTTTGGCCGTATTTATTCCCGTGAAGAATTGGCTCCACCACGCACCGGATGTGAGTGGCCTCATCAACGCTTGGGGTTAGCAAAATGAAGATTTTTTATCGTGCTTGTTTTGCATTGTGTCTGGTCGCTGGCCTTGCCAGTACCCAGGCTTATGCAGAAGGCGGAACCGTCAAGAAAATTCGCGAAACCGGCTCGATCACGATCGGCAACCGCGATGTCTCCATTCCCTTCTCCTATCTGGACGGGAACCAGCAAATCGTCGGCTATGGCAACGACATCTGCCTAAGCGTGGTCGAGGCGTTGCGAAAGAAACTCAATATGCCGAACCTGAAAGTGGCCTATCAGACCGTCAATTCGACGAATCGGATGCCGCTGCTTGCCAATGGCACCGTCGATATTGAATGCGCCTCGGACGGCAATCTTCAGGAGCGCTGGAAGCAAGTCGCGTTTTCGAACACCTACTTCCTCGCCGGCACCAAGTTTCTGGCAAAGAAGAGCAGTCATCTGAGCACCATCGAGAGCCTGCGCGGGAAAACGGTTGCGTCGAGTGCCGGCACCCTGAATCTTCAACTGCTCTACGAAGCCAACAAGAAATACAACCTGGGCATGAAGATCGTTCCGAGCAGCGACCATGCAGAGGGCTTTCTGATGGTCGAGACCGGCCGGGCGGACGCCTTTGCCCTGGACGACGTGCTGCTGGCCAGCATGATTGCGACGTCGAAAGAGCCCGCCGCCTATGCGATGAGTACCGAAACGTTTAGTCCGTTCATGCCTTACGGTCCGATGATTCGCAAAGACGACCCGGAATTCAAGAAGCTCGTTGATGACGCCACTGCTGAGCTGTACAAGAGCCCCCAGATGAAGGCGCTCTATGACCGCTGGTTCGTGAAGCCAATTCCGCCAAAGGGTGCGGCATTGAACATGCCGCTGAGCGCTGGGCTCGCGAAGGCGCTGGCGAATCCGACGGACGCTTACGACGTGACGAAGTATTCGCAATAAAGGCAACGCGCCGATGCCCGGTGACCCGGACGAGCAATCCGCATCGGCGCACTTCAGGATGGACGGGAATGAATTACGCCTGGAATTGGAAGGTGTTTTGGGATCTATCGGTCGAGGGACAGCCTTATTACGTTCTTCTCGCGAGCGGCCTGATGTGGACCGTGGCAACCGCGCTGTCCGCCTGGGGGCTTGCCCTGGTGTGCGGATCGGTGATCGGCGTCATGCGAACGCTTCCATCGAGGTTCGCCCGAACGCTCGGCACGGCCTACGTCGAGATTTTTCGAAACGTCCCGCTGCTAATGCAGATGTTTCTTTGGTTTTTCGTTGTTCCCGAGTTTCTCCCCGGCAAGCTGGCGGCAATCGTCAAGGCGGCGGATAACGGTCCGTTCTTGACCGCAGTCTGCGCGATCGGGTTCTTTATGTCCGCGCGCGTGGCCGAGCAGGTCAGAACCGGCATTCAGGCGTTGCCTCGCGGGCAATTGATGGCGGGCAAGGCCTTGGGGTTGAGCTGGGTGCAAGTCTATTGCCATGTCTTATTGCCGGTGGCGTTTCGCATCGTGCTCCCCCCCATGACGTCGGACTTCATGGCGACGATCAAGAATACGTCGGTTGCCATGACGATCGGATTGATGGAACTCACGGGGCAAGCGCGCGCGATGCAGGAGTACACATTTCAGGTATTCGAGGCGTTCACGGTAGCGGCGGCAATCTACCTGGGTCTTAACTTACTGGTGACGTGGCTGATGCGACACATTGAGCGTCGGGTCGCCATTCCAGGCTTTATTGCGGTGCGCTGACATGCTGGGAAATTTCGACTTTCAGGTCATTGAGGGATCGCTCGGCTACCTGTTTCTGGTGGGCATGGCATTTACACTGAAGATCACGTGTATCGCGACCATCGGCGGCATTTTCATCGGCACCCTCCTCGCAATGCTTCGGCTCTCCGGATCAAGGTTGCTATCGTCGTGTGCGGCAGCGTACGTCAACTTGTTCCGTGCGCTCCCGCTAATTCTCGTCATTTTTCTTTTCTACTTCCTGATGCCATACGTCGGGCAGTGGGTGCTGGGTTCGTCTCGGCCCATGCAGGTCGGCGCCTACAACTCCGCGATCGTGACCTTCACCCTGTTCGAGGCGGCGTACTTCTCCGAAATCATTCGCTCCGGCATTCAATCGATACCACGGGGGCAGGTCGCAGCGGGCTCCGCACTGGGACTGACGTATCTCAAGCTCATGACATACATCGTCTTGCCGCAAGCGTTTCGGAAGATGACCCCATTGCTGCTGACACAGACCATTGTGCTGTTCCAGGACACGTCGCTGGTCTATGTCCTTTCGCTCACCGACTTCCTCGGTGCCGCAGCCAAAGTCGCCACGCGCGCCGGCCGATTGGTGGAGGTCTACCTCTTCGCTTCCATCGTTTATTTCATCATTTGCTTTAGCGCGTCCCGGTTGGTCGGACATCTTCAAAAGCGTGTTGCCACGCCGCACTAATGCGATTTACAGATCTTTCAGCAGGAGTGGGTCGTCATGATTCATATCGACGGAGTAGACAAGTGGTACGGCCGCGACTTTCAAGTGCTCAGCAAATGCAGCACTTCCGTCGCCAAAGGCGAAGTGGTGGTCGTGTGCGGTCCTTCGGGGTCGGGAAAATCAACGCTGATCAAAACGGTCAACGCCCTTGAGCCGATCGATGCCGGAACGATCAAGGTCAGCGGCACAGACGTCCACGGCAAGGGCACCAATCTGGCCAAACTCAGGGCGCGGGTTGGCATGGTGTTTCAACACTTCGAGTTGTTCCCTCACCTGCGTATCGTGGACAACCTCTGTCTGGCCCAGCAGAAAGTGCTTGGACGCCGGCGCGGCGAGTCGCACGAGCGCGCGATGAAGTTGCTGGATCGCGTGGGATTAGCGGCGCATGCGCAAAAGTATCCGGGACAGCTGTCCGGAGGCCAACAGCAGCGGGTCGCCATCGCCCGGGCGTTGGCGATGGACCCCATGTGCATGCTGTTCGATGAACCGACATCGGCACTGGACCCCGAGATGATCAACGAGGTACTGGACGTGATGGTGGAGCTGGCGCAGGAAGGGATGACAATGATGGTCGTCACTCATGAGATGGGCTTCGCCCGCAAGGTAGCGAATCGCGTCATTTTTATGGATCGGGGGGAGATCGTCGAGGACGCGCCCAAGGAGCGCTTTTTCGACGCCCCGGAGAGTGAACGTGCCCGCGCCTTTCTGTCTCGCATACTCTCGCATTGAAATCACGGCTTACGGCACTCTGCCGGTCGCTATAATCTCCCATCAATGTGTCGGTGGTTCCATCTATGACGGAGCGTCTCGGCCGGCCAATCAGGGGATCTATTGATGATGAGCGGGGTTAGCGCGGATGCGCAAAACGCGCAGGTCTTGCGCAATTTGCGAGAGCTTGTCGGGCGCTCCGCATCCGTTGCGGAGTTTTGTCGCGTCGTCGCCATTAACCGGCAGCAGTTCAACAAATACCTGGCGGGCACCCACACGCCATCGCGCGCGAGTCTGATGAAAATCGCGGCGAAGTGTGGGCTCGCAATGCAAGACTTTTCGTTAGCGCCTGAGGCTTTCGTCCGTCATTTGGATGATCGTTCTGCCTCACCCGGCAACCATAAGCTAAGCGGACACCTTCAGACACTCGAATCGTTCGCACGAGCGTCGGCGCATGCGCTCAAGCCCTTTCTCGGCAGCTACTTCCGTTACCACCATTCCTCCATTTTCTCTGGACGAGTGGTGCGTGCGCTGACCGTCATCTACGATGCGGGCGGGGTCATCGAATATGTCACGATCGAGCGGCTGCCAGTGCAGGACGGCAAGACTCGCGAGGTCTACACCTTCAGCTACCGGGGCATTTGCTACCTGATGGGGAATCGGGTGTTCATGTCGGACTATGAACGAAAGCAATGCAACGAGATGACTTCAACAACGCTGATGCCTCAATTCCGCACCCCCATTCGCTATATGCTGGGCTTGCTCATGGGTATCGCGGCGACTGCCTATGGGCAACCGTTCGCGGCCCGCGTCGCGTTTGAGCGTATATCCGACGACCTCACGGCACGCAAGCACCTGCTGCGCCAGGCAACGCTGCTCATGCCCGATGATGCAGAGATACCGGTCAGCGTACGCGACTACATCGGTGCGGCATCGGGCGCGCTTCTTCTCGCCGCGACCTGACGCAAGACTACCGACCTTGCCGTCCTCACCGCCCTCACCGCCCTCGCCCCCTCTACTCTCCACCGTCCCTCGTCCACTATCTCCCTAGGGATTTCCCCTTGGGAGGCCGGTATCGATTCCGCGTGTGACGCACGCCCGCGTTAAGCCAGACAAGCGCCGCCACGCGACACGCACCTCGCCTGCGTCAGCACGCGTCACTTTTGCGACGTATTGCGAAATTGCATCGGCCATTTTGCGCTGCGCATAATCGTCCGAGGGTTGCACAACAGCCAAGCGTTCGAGGCTTCACAAAGGGGACTGGCCTTCATGATGGATACGATAGTGGTGGGTGCCGGAGTCGTCGGTTTGAGTGTGGCGACTCATCTGGCGCGCAGTGGCGTCAAGGTTCAGGTGGTTGACGAACTGCCGCCGGCGTCGGGAGCGTCGTACGGAAATTCAGGTTTTCTCGTCGCAGACACCGCCATGCCTGTCGCGCTGCCGGGCATGTACAAGAAGGTGCCCTCCTGGCTCTGCGACAAGGACGGACCGCTTCGCGTACGGCCGGGTTACCTGCCGCGAGTCACGCCATTCCTTCTCCGCTGGTTACATGCGAGCCGTCTGCCTCGGGTGAACGCCAGTAGCGACGCCATGCGTCGCCTTCACCACCCCACGTTTGACGAATGGCGCCGTTTGGTCGGCGATGCTACGTATGCCGAGCTGATCCGGAAGACGGGGCAAATGTACCTCTGGGAAGGCGATGGGCCGTTTCCAACGCCGGTGGAAGACGCGCTTCGTGCGAAGTTCGGTGTTAAAACCCAGTCCCTCTCAAAGCAGGAGATTCAGGACTTGTACCCAGGGATTTCACCTTCTATCGGACGCGCCATGCTGATCCCTGGCAACGGCCATACCGTGAATCCGGGTCGGTTATGCCAGGCCGTCTTGCGCGAGCTTATCAATGCTGGCGGAAGCGTGATGCACGAACGAGTCCAACGCATCTGGCCGAAGCCAGGGGGAGGATGGACGCTCATGACCTCGGGTGGATTGAGAGCCTGTCAGCGCATCGTGATTGCGGCGGGTGCGTGGTCGGCACGGCTACTTGCTCCACTGGGCATCCACGTCCCGCTGGAGTCGGAGCGTGGCTATCACGTCATCTTGCCGAATCCTTCCGTATCACTGCCGATCCCGATTCTGCACAAGACGGGCTACTTCGGCATCAACTCGATGCAAATGGGCTTGCGTCTATCGGGAACCGTGGAACTGGCGGGACTGGAAGCGGAGCCGGACCCGAGACGATGCGACGTTCTCGTGCGTCAGGCGCGCTCGCTGTTTCCCAATATCGAGCACGACGACCCGGTGTACTGGATGGGGCATCGCCCTTCGGTGCCCGATTCGGTACCGGTCATCGGTCCCGTGCCAGAGCGAGACGGCCTGTTCGTGTGCTTCGGTCATGGCCATTGCGGGCTGACCGCGGGCCCTGCCAGTGCTCGCATGTTGGTGCGACAAATGCTTGGCGACCCCGTGGAGTTCGACGCCGAGCCTTACTCGATTCGCCGGTTCATGTGATCCACGCAAGGGGTTCGACACCATGACCACAATAGGGCATTCACAGCGCGTTGTTTTCCTGGATGGCGCGATGGTGCCGTCGGCTGTCCGTGCGAAACCGCTTTCCTTCGATCACGAGTGGGTGGTCCATCAACGCTCTACGCCGGCGCAAGCGATCGAGCGAGCCACACACGCCGATATCCTTGTCGTCAACAAAGTGTGCGTTGACGAGCGCCTGTTGGCACAGGCGCATCGCCTCAAGTTCGTCGCGGTCGCGGCTACCGGCACAGACAACGTCGATCTGAGCGCATGCGAGGCGAGAGGCGTTTCGGTCAGTCATGTGCAGGGGTATGCACAGGTGACATTGCCGGAGCACACATTTGCATTGATCTTCGCGCTACGCCGAAGCCTGTTTGCATACCGGGATTCGGTTATCCAAGGGCGGTGGCAGGCGTCCGGCCAGTTCTGCTACTTCGATTTCCCGATTCGGGATCTGAACGGCGCAACGCTGGGGATTGTGGGAGACGGGGCGCTCGGACGCGCTGTGGGACATCTTGGTGCGGCACTCGGCATGAAGGTGCTTTATGCAGAGCGTAAGCATGCCCGTGTTGTTCGAGACGGAAAAACGTCTTTTGACGACGTGCTTCGACTTAGTGACGTTATTTCGTTACACGCACCGCTGACGCCGCAAACGCGCCATCTGATCGGGGCGGCGGAGTTTGCCGCAATGAAGCGCGCGCCATTGTTGATCAATACGGCGCGTGCTGGTTTGGTGGACGAAGAGGCGCTGTTCGATGCCATGCAGGATGGAAGTCTCTCCGGTGCGGGGTTCGACGTGGCTCAGCCAGAACCGCCGCCTCCGGACAGTCCACTGATGCGCTTATTGGCGCGACCCGACTTCATTCTGACGCCGCACGTCGCCTGGGCGAGCGAATCGGCACTGCAATCGCTCGCCGCTCAAGTGGTCGAGAACATTGAATATTGGGCGGCTGGCACGCCGCGTCGGCTGGTAACGACTGGAGGGAATAAGACGTGACGACTACGAAAGACATGGCGTATTGGCACGGCGCGCTGGCAACCCGGAACCCTTTGCTTTGGGTAAATCCGCGCAAGGGTGAGGCGTTGCCGTCGGACGCTCCTGCACAGGAAGACATTTCCGAGGCATTCGATCGGCTGACCCGTTGCGAACCGCTGATGGCCAAGTTATTCCCTGAGTTGCGGGAATCGTTAGGCAAAATCGAATCGCCGCTTTTCGCGTCAGACAGTCTTCTTGGCATGGAGCAAGACGGCGCGCCTTTACCCGGCAAGTGCTTTTTGAAACGCGACGATTTGCTGCCGATTGCCGGGTCCATCAAGGCACGCGGTGGCTTTCACGAGGTATTGGATTATGCGGAGCAGGTGGCGCGTGACGCCGGCCTGTTCCCGTCGCCGGACGGTTATCGCGCGCTCGCCTCTGAGGTGTGCAGAAGCGTGTTCGCGGAGCATAAGGTCGCTGTGGGTAGTACTGGCAATCTGGGGCTGAGCATCGGCATCATGGCTGCCGCCCTGGGATTTCAGACGGTGGTCCATATGTCGACCGACGCGAAGGCATGGAAGAAGGACAGGTTGCGACAGCAAGGTGTGGAGGTTGTCGAACACGAGGGGGATTATGCGCAGGCGGTGGCGGCGGGGAGAGACGAAGCGCGTCGAACGCCGAGATGCCATTTCGTTGACGACGAGCATTCGATGCGTCTTTTTTTGGGGTACGCCGCCAGCGCCAGATATTTCGCGGCACAACTCAGGGCAGAGCAAGTGACTGTCGGGCCACAAGATCCCCTGTTCGTCTACATTCCGTGCGGCGTTGGCGGAGCGCCCGGTGGGGTCACCTATGGTCTGAAGCAGATTTTTGGCGATAACGTGCATTGCTTCTTTGCAGAGCCTGTCGAATCGCCCTGCATGTTGTTGCAGTTGGTCACTGGAGAGGATAGATCGATATCGGTGTACGACATCGGATTGAGCAACATTACGGACGCAGACGGACTCGCAGTCGGACAGGCTTCCCGGCTCGTTTCCAGGTTAATGACTGGCTTGGTATCGGGTATTTTCACCGTGGACGATGCGTCGCTTTATCGGAATCTGTTGTTCGCAGACGAACACCTGGGCGTGCAGCTCGAGCCCTCGGCGACTGCCGGAATGGGCGGCATGAGGTGGCTCATGATGTCCGATGCTGGTCAAGCGTATGTACGGGAGCAGGGGTTCGATATGCGGCGCGCGTCTCACGTCGTGTGGACGACGGGAGGATCGCTAGTACCGGAAGCGGAATATCGGAGATTTATCGAGATGGGTCATGCGCTGCGGTGAACGATGGATGAGGAAAACCTTGGGCGGGTGTTTTTTACGCCGATAGGCTAGTTGAATCCATTCTCGCCCGCCGTCACAAACGCTCTGTCCACATATCTGCACCGCCGAAACCGCGAATCCGTGTGGAAAGACTATTTTGAAGACGAGTGTTACGCCGTCATGCAATGCCGCCTCGATATCGTCGACATCTCGAAAGGCGACGTGAAAGTGCGCGGCCCCCTTCTCGGGCGGATGTACTGCGCCGCTCGATCACGAGTGTTCAAAGTGGACTACGTGGAGACAGATTGCTAGCTTTTTTGGGTACTCGGGCGAGCCACAATAGTAAACATCCGCCCTATAGTAAAACGCGAAAGGGCTCCCTTGCGGGGAGCCCTTTAAACATCTGTGGCGGAGAGAGGGG
>JARLJF010000042.1 GCA_031291335.1 Pandoraea sp.
CAATTTCGCGGTCAATCCGTTGACGGTGGCGGCGCAGGTTGAGGGTGCGGCGTTGATGGGATTGGGGACGACGTTACCGGGTGCGGCGATAACGTTGAAGGATGGAGAAGTTGAGCAGAGCAACTTTCATCAGTACACGGTGGCGCGATTGACGGACATGCCGGCAATCAGTGTGCACGTGGTCGGTTCGGGCGATGCACCGACGGGCATGGGTGAACCGGGCTTGCCGCCATTAGCGCCTGCGTATGCGAATGCAATCTTCGCGTTGACGGGAAAACGACTGAGGGCGTTGCCGTTCGAAGTAGCGCAGGCGTAAGGCGGGAGGAAAAGGAGAAAGGGGGGGGTCCTAAGAAAGCATGATGAGAAGCGGGACTGGGGCGCCTTTCTGCAGCGAGTTGGGTTTATGTCTGAGAGGCGGAAAGGGGCCCCGGTCCCGCTTCCTGGGGCTTCGGGCAGGACTCTGGGGTGGAGAAGTGGGGGGACCTCACAGAGAGAGGAAGAGAGCGCGCTACCCGATCAGCAAGTGTTTGAACGGCGCGAGTATTCCTTCCCAGAACGACTCGGGCACACGCAGCATGAGGTAGGTGATGGCGATATACCGGAGCGTCTTGCCGACGGCGATATAGAAGAGGCAGGCGCGCCAGGAGAGTCGAAGCCAACCGGCGAGGGTGCAGAGGGGATCACCGACCACGGGCAGCCAGGAGAGGAGGAGGAGTGGCGGGCCGAAGCGGCGCATCCAGCGGTGATAGCGTTCATTCATTGGCGCTTTGCCCTCGGCGCGTTCAGCACGCTCAGGACGTCCAGGGCGCGCGGCGCGCGTAGCGCGAACACCTGCATCACCAACCGTCACAGCCCCTGCACCGGCAAGCGCGGCGGCACGCGCATGTGCACGGCGGCGGGCCTTGAGGCGCACGAAGCCGCGTCGCGCGGCGAAGCCCATCCACCAATCGAGCATGCCGCCAGCGGTATTACCTACGCTGGCCACGACGATAGCGGGCCAGAACATATGCGGATTGAGGGCCACGTATCCGAACAGCGCGGGTTCCGAGCCCATGGGCAGCAAAGTGGCGGACAGAAACGACACCAGAAAAATGGCCGGCAGACCGATGCCGGGCAGCGCCAGTGCGCCCAGCAGCCAGGTGATGAACGACTCCATGCAACTCCGCAGAAAATCAGAACAAAACAAAAATAAGGCGAATCCCGCCAACCATGACCGACCGGACGGTCAACCCATCCTTCATGCGCGCAGGCACGCGTTGTTTGGCAGAAACAAAAAGTCTGGCGCATAATGCGTGACCATGACCCGACCCTCGACGCCGCCCGTGGCCATTCTACTGGCAGGCGGACTCGGTACCCGCTTCGATGCGGCTGGGCGCCGGAACAAGCTGCTTGCGCCGCTGCCCGGAGATCCCCTGAACCGACCCGTTGCCCTCGCCAGCGCCCATGCGCTGCTGGCGGTGTTGCCGCGCGTCATTGCGGTGGTGCGTCCCGATTCGGCCGAGTTGGAGAATGTGCTGTTGCAGGCGGGTTGCGAAGTCGTCATGAGCCACGCCACCAAGCGCGGCATGGGAGCGACGCTCGCCGCCGGCATCCAGTCCGGCGTCAACGAAGCCCCGCCCCCGGGACTTGAGCATCTCGACGGCTGGCTAGTTGCGCTGGCCGACATGCCATACATCCAGCCCCATACCATCCGCGCGATCACCAACGGGCTCACGTCGCCCGAAGCCGTTGTCGCGCCGAGTTATCAGGGACAACGCGGCCATCCCGTCGCGTTCGGTTCTGCCTTTACCTCGCGTCTGGCCGCCCTCGATGGCGACGCTGGCGCGCGCGACCTGCTGATTAGCGAGCACATTACGATCGTCGATGTCGACGACACCGGAATCGTGCGCGACATCGACACCCCAGACGACCTTCGCTAGGGCGCGCACTCCCCTTTCCTGTTTTTCCCCGAGAGACAAGCGCGACCGCCCTGGCGGACGTGCTGGTCTATCATTGTCCTTTTGTTCCTTGATGTGCCTAACCTGAAGAAGCCTTAAACCATGTCCGACGCAGCTCCCGACTATCTGAAGAAGATTTTGACCGCAAAAGTTTACGACGTCGCCAAAGAAAGCGAACTCGAATTGGCGCGCACGCTTTCCATGCGGCTGCACAATCGAATTTATCTGAAGCGCGAAGATAACCAGACGGTGTTCTCCTTCAAGATTCGGGGCGCGTACAACAAGATGGCCAATCTGAGCGAGGCCGAGCGCGAGCGCGGCGTGCTCACCGCGTCGGCCGGCAACCACGCGCAAGGCGTGGCGTTCTCGGCGGCGCGTCTGGGCTGCAAGGCCGTCATCGTCATGCCCGTCACCACGCCGCAGGTGAAAATCGACGCCGTCAGAACCCACGGTGGCCGCGCCGTCGAAGTCGTGCTCGCGGGGGACTCGTATAGCGATGCCTACGCTCACGCCATGACGCTGCAGGAAGAACGCGGCCTCACCTTCGTGCCGCCGTTCGACGATCCCGACGTCATCGCCGGCCAGGGCACCATCGCCATGGAAGTGCTGCGCCAGCATCAGGGACCGCTGCATGCCATCTTCGTGCCCATCGGCGGCGGCGGGCTGGCCGCCGGTATCGCAGCGTACGTCAAGGCCGTGCGTCCCGAGATCAAAGTCATCGGCGTGCAATCCGTGGACTCCGATGCCATGGCGCAATCCATCCATGCAGGAGAGCGCGTGCAACTCCATGACGTCGGCCTCTTTGCCGATGGCACGGCCGTGAAATACGTCGGCGCCGAAACCTTCCGCCTTTGCGAAGCGTACCTCGACGAAGTCGTGCGCGTTGACACCGATCAGCTCTGCGCCGCCATCAAAGACGTCTTCCAGGACACCCGCAGCGTGCTCGAGCCGTCGGGGGCGTTGTCCGTGGCGGGCGCCAAGCTCTACAGCGAACGCGAAAAGCTCAAAGGCGAAACGCTCGTCGCGATCACGTCCGGTGCGAACATGAACTTCGACCGCCTGCGCTTCGTGGCTGAGCGCGCCGAAGTCGGTGAAGCTCGCGAAGCCGTGTTCGCCGTCACCATTCCCGAGGCACGCGGTAGCTTCAAGCGCTTCACCGAAGTGGTGGGCAGCCGCAATGTGACCGAGTTTAACTACCGAATTAGCGAAGCGTCCAGCGCCCACATCTTCGTGGGTATCCAGATGCATAACCGCGACGAAGGCGAACGCATCAAGGCCGGCTTCGAGCGTCATGGCTTCCCCACGCTCGATCTGTCCAACGACGAGCTGTCCAAACAGCACATCCGCTATATGGTCGGTGGCCGTTCGGCACTCGCCAGTAACGAAGTGCTGTTCCGCTTCGAGTTCCCCGAGCGTCCGGGCGCGTTGATGAAGTTCCTCTCCGCCATGAGCCCGAACTGGAACATCAGCCTGTTCCATTACCGGAATCAGGGCGCGGACTACAGCAACATTCTCGTGGGCATGCAGGTGCCGGACAACGAGAAGGCCGCGTTCCGCGACTTCCTTGCCACGCTCGGCTATCCTTACTGGGACGAAAGCGACAACCCCGTCTACAAGCTGTTCCTGGCGTAAGCCGGAATCTCGTAGACACCTCTTCCATCGCACACGACAGGACCTCGCCGCCACCATGCCGATCTCGCTCGAGAACAAACTCGTTGTCGCGATATCCTCGCGCGCGCTGTTCGACTTCGAAGAAGAGAACCGCGTGTACGAGACCGGCGTGGCGCAAGGCGACGACAAGTCGTACATGCGCTATCAGCTGGAGCGACTCGACATGCCCGCGCGCGTCGGTGTCGCCTTCCCGCTCGTGAAGAAGCTGCTCGCCTTCAATGAGGGGAATGAGGGTAACGAGGACAAACATCGCGTCGAAGTCGTCGTGCTCTCCCGCAACGATCCCGTGAGCGGCATGCGCGTGTTTCGTTCGGCGCGTCAGGTCGACCTCAAGATCGAGCGCGGCGTGTTCACGCGTGGGCGCGATCCGTTCGGTTACCTCAACGCGCTGGGCGCGCACCTGTTCCTCTCGGCCAACGAACGCGACGTGCGCGGTGCACTGGCCGCCGGCTTCCCGGCAGCACGCGTGTACCCCGACTCGGCCAAAAAAGCAGAGCTGCATCCTGACGAAATCCGCATCGCGTTCGACGGCGACGCGGTACTCTTCTCCGATGAAGCCGAACGGATCTTCCAGAGCAACGGCCTCGACGCGTTCCAGCAGCACGAAATCGAACGCGCCGCGACACCGCTGCCGCCGGGTCCGTTCAAGCCGCTGTTGCTGGCACTGCACCGCTTGCAAACGCTCGCGGGTCACGAAGTGCCGGTGAAAATCCGTACGGCGCTGGTGACAGCGCGCTCTGCCCCGGCGCACGAGCGCGCCATTCGCACGCTGATGGATTGGAAAATCGACATCGATGAGGCGATGTTCCTGGGCGGGCTGGACAAAGGCACATTCCTGCGTGAGTTCGAGCCCGATTTCTTCTTCGACGATCAAACACGCCACTGCGAATCGGCCGCGCGGGTCAGCCCGACCGGACACGTCATCAGTGGCATTGCAAATCATGACAACGCCTGACCAATCTCCGCTCGGCAAAGAAGTTGCCTACACCGAGCAGTACGCGCCTTCCCTGCTCTTCCCGATCGCACGTGCCCCGGCACGCGCCGCCATCGGCGTGCCCGATCCCCTGCCGTTCTTCGGTGCGGACATCTGGAACGGCTACGAACTCTCGTGGCTGGGCGAAAAGGGCAAGCCGCAGATCGCGCTGCTCAGTGCCGTCGTGCCGGCCGACTCGCCGAACATCATCGAGTCGAAGTCGTTCAAGCTGTATCTCGGCTCGTTCGCGCAGACCAAGCTGGCCAACGTCGACGCCGCACGCGCGCTGATTCAGCAGGATCTGTCGGAAGCCGCGGGCGCCGCAGTGCAGGTGCGCCTCATCGAACCGGCCGCCTTCGGCAAGCTCGAACTCGATGAACTCGACGGCCTGCTCGTCGACCGTCTCGACATTGAAACCGATATCTACTCGCCCGACGCCACGCTACTCACGGCGGCGCAAGGCGAACCGCATGTCGACGAGACGCTCGTGTCGAACCTGCTCAAGTCCAACTGCCCGGTGACGGGACAACCCGACTGGGGCAGCCTGCAGATTCGCTACGTCGGGCCGCCGATCGATCAGGAAGGCCTGCTCAAGTACGTGATCTCGTACCGCCGTCACACCGGCTTTCACGAGCAATGCGTGGAAGGCATTTTCATGGACGTCCTGCGCCAGTGCAAACCGAGCCAGTTGGCTGTCTACGCGCGTTACACGCGACGCGGCGGACTGGACATCAACCCGTTCCGCACCAACTTCACGTTGCCGATGCCGGACAACGCACGCACGGCACGTCAGTGATGTGCTGGTATCGCGCTGTGAATCACGCTGTGAATCACGCTGTGAA
>JARLJF010000210.1 GCA_031291335.1 Pandoraea sp.
CAACTGCCGCCGTATCGCCGTCCGCTCAACACCGTGTTCCAGCAGTACGCGCTGTTCCCCCACATGCGCGTGCTCGAGAACGTCGCCTACGGACCGCGCCGCCAAGGTGTGTCACGTGACGAAGCCACAAAGCGCTCGCGTGAGGCGCTGGCGATGGTCGGGCTCGAGAACTTCGGCGAGCGCTATCCGCGTGAGCTTTCGGGCGGACAGCAGCAACGTGTTGCGCTTGCACGCGCTATCGTCAATCGTCCGAAGCTGCTGCTGCTCGATGAACCGCTCTCGGCGCTCGACATGAAATTGCGCAAGCGCATGCAACTGGAACTCAAGCACTTGCAGGAGCGCCTCGGCATCGCCTTCGTGTTCGTGACACACGATCAGGAAGAGGCGATGACGATGGCAGACCGCATCGTCGTCATGAACTCCGGCCGCATCGAGCAAGTGGGTACGGGGATCGACATCTATCGCCGTCCGGCAACGCGCTTCGTCACCGAATTCATCGGCGACGCCAACATGATCGCGTTCGACGTGCGCGACGGCGCGCTGCATCTCGACATGACAACGCCAGCGCACTGGCAAGTGCCCTCTACGACGCCGGTGCGCGGTGTTGCCGTGCTGCGTCCGGAGGAATTGCATGTCGTCGCAGAGGCTGCCAACGCGGCGTCCGACACCCCGGCGTGCCGCATGCGAGGCGTGCTGGCCGACATCGTCGACATCGGCAGTCATGCGCTCCTTTATGCCGACGTCGGTGCGCATCGCATCGTCGCGCGCACGACGAGTGGTATCGCCGCGACGCTGCGCAAGGGAGCGGACGTGCACTTGGGCTTCGACCCCGCGAACGTGCATCTGATCGGGGATGCGGCATGACCCCGGCCTTGTCGCTTCCCGCGCACCACGAGGGAACGCACAGGCTGCGACTGGCGCCTGTGTGGATGATCGGCGTGCCATTGTTGTTCTTCGCCGCATTTTTCCTCGCACCTCTGGCCGTCGTGCTGGTGGCGAGCCTCACCTCCGCAAACGGCATCGGGCTGTCGGCACTGACGTTCGCGAACTATGCGCGGGTGCTCGCCGATCACTATCACTGGGACGTCACGCTCGTCACCTTCCGTATCGCGTGTCTCACGACAGTGTTCTGCGTGCTGCTGGGCTATCCGCTCGCCTGGTATCTCGTGCGCATCGTCCGCTGGCAGGCGTGGCGGCGGGCGTGCGTGATCCTGCTCGTGGTGCCGATGCTCACGAGCAATATCGTGCGCTCGTTCGGCTGGATGGTATTGCTCGGGCGCAACGGATTGATCAACGAGGCATTGCTCGCGACGGGACAGATCGAGCGTCCGATTCGCTTTCTCGGCACGGAGACGGGCATCCTCATCGGCATGGTGTACGTGCTGCTGCCGTTCGTCGTGCTGGCGGTCGGCAATTCGCTGGCACGGGTGGACACATCACTCGAACAAGCGTCCGCCGATCTGGGGGCGAGGCCGTACGAGACGTTCTTTCACGTAACGTTGCCATTGACGATGCCGGGCATCGTGGCGGGCGCCATCATGGTCTTCACGCTGGCGGTCTCGGCGTACGTCACGCCCGCATTGCTCTCGGGAGGTCGTGTGACGGTGCTGTCGATGCTGATCTTCCAGCAATACAGCTCGACGTTCGATGTTCATTACGGTGGTGCGCTCAGCATCGTGTTGCTGGTGTTCACGTTGGCGATGGTGGCGTTAGCCGGGCGCATCGGCGTGGTGCGTGGAGGTGTCCGATGATTGCGCGCTTTTCCGTTCGCCTCGTGGCATGGGCCGTACTCGCTTACCTGATGTTGCCGCTCGTGGTGATTCTCGGCAGTTCGCTGACCCGCACCGAGTTTCTGGCGTTTCCGCCGCAGGGCATCACGTTGCACTGGTACCAGCAGATGCTGCACGACCAGAGTTATCTGGCGGCCTTTTCGACGAGCACGACGCTGGCGCTGACCGCCACGGTGTTGTCGCTCCTGCTGACGGTGCCTGCATCGCTGGTGCTGGCGCGTTACGAGTTTCGTGGCAAGGGCACGCTGACGGCGATTCTGATGGCGCCGTTGACGCTGCCGCACATTGTGCTCGGCGCCGCGTTGCTGCAGTTCGGCGGGTACTTCGGGCTGACGCGCAGCTTCCTCTCGCTGCTGATCGGTCACACGATCATCGTGGCGCCCTTCGTGCTGCGCTCGGTGCTCTCGATGATGACGCCGGAGCAGCGGGCGCTGGAGGAGGCCTCGAGCGATCTGGGCGCGAATCCGTGGACGACGTTCTTTCTCGTCATCCTGCCGCGCATTCGGCCGGGCATTGTGACCGGATCGATCTTCGCGTTCATCTCGTCATGGATCAACGTCGAGCTGTCGATCTTCAACACGACGGCTGATCTCAACACTATTCCGGTCAAGTTGTTCAACTACGTGCAGTACACGATCGACCCGACGATCGCCGCGGTGTCCGGCGCGACGATTCTGGTAGCCGTTGTGGCGATCGTGATCCTGGATATCACCATCGGTCTCGACATGTTGTCCGACCGCAGCTAATCCCCAACCGACTCTCCTGGAGCAATTGTTATGCGCAAGCAAGACGCGTTCGACGTCATCTACACCCATACCGAAGGTGAGCCGCTTTGCATCATCCATAGCGGCATTCCGTATCCGGCAGGGTCCACCATTCTGGAAAAGCGTGCTTTCCTCGAAGCCAACTACGACTGGCTGCGTATGGCCCTGATGCGTGAGCCGCGCGGCCACCGCGACATGTTCGGTGTGTTCCTCACGCCGCCGTCGAGCCAGGAGTTCGACGCAGGTCTGATCTACATCGACGGCACCGAGTACTCGCATATGTGCGGCCACGGCACGATCGCCGTTGCGATGGCAATGGTCGCCCACGGGTTCGTGCCGCGCGGCCCGAACGGCATCACGCGCATTCGCTTCGAGACGACTGCCGGTCTTGTGGTCGCGGAAGTTGCCACCGAAGGCGACGAAGTGCTCTGGACGCGCTTCGAAAACGTGCCCGCCTATGTCGCGGCGCAGGACGTTCCGGTGCATCTGCCGGGCTACGGCGATCTCAAGGCTGACATCGTCTGGGGTGGCAACTACTTCGGCATCGTCGACCTGAATAGCTGCAACCTCCGGATCTCGCCGGAGAACGGCAGCGAGCTGTCGCGTCTGGGCTTGCTGGTGCGCGACCAGATCAACGCGAAGATGCGCATCCAGCATCCGACGCAGGCGCACGTGAATAACCTGAACTACGTGACGTTCTGGCATTCGCCCACGATTGAAGGCGCGTTCTACAAGAACGTTCACGTGTTCAGCGCCGGGCAGCTCGATCGTTCGCCGGGCGGCACGGGCACCAGCGCGATGATGGCGATGTTCGAAGCGCGGGGCCAACTGAAGATGAACCAACCGATCCTGACGGAAGGCTTGCTCGGTAGCGGCACGTTCGAGGGTTGCCTGCTCGGCGAAGTGGACCTGAACGGCACGCGTGCCGTGCGACCGACGGTCAAGGGCACGGCCAGCGTGCTGGGCACCGCGCGCTGGGTCATCGATCGCAAGGACCCGGTAGGCGCAGGGTTCCTGGTGCGGTAACTACCCTTTGGGGGGTAAGGGGGGGTATGGGAGAACGAGAGGTTCGCCCGTCCCCCATTTTTTCGTGACGACCCTATGGCGTCACCCTGAAGGCAGGCCTAGCGAGCGCTTTTCAGGCGATATTCACGTCTTTCACCGCGCGCCAACGCCAGACGTGGCGCGGGATATTGCGACAGGCAAAACACGACGCGAAATTCGCGTTATTCATATGCCTGTGTGGCGAATTTATATGCGCTGGCCACCGTTTCATCCATAGCGCAAATAGTTGGTTCCTCCATCGCGACCCACTGAATAGCATGGGCTCGCCCGCCTGCGTTGCCGCAGTCCGTACGCAACGACACATCGATAACAGCCCTCAGGCGGGCGTTCTCGGCATTGTTCAACACGTCACGTAACACGTACTTTGGGGGAAAGCGCAATGGCGGAAGCCACCACTACACCACACGTTGCAGCCACGAAGCCACTGAATGAAGACTGGCTCGCGGTCATTCTCGGCCTGGTCATCGTTGCCGCTGGCCTGATAGGCGTCTCGGGGACCGATCCGATCGGCTGGGTCGTCACGACTCGTGTCTGGGTCGACCCTGCCGCCGCGCTCGCGCCGGCGACGGCGGGCTACGGACGCCTTGGCGGGATCGGCGCCTTTGTCCTCACCTGGCTCGTCCTGACAGCCGTCCTGTCGCTGGGCGCCGCGTCGCTACAGCAAGATGCCAAGCGTTTCGCCATTCGTTTCTCCGTACTGTTCTGGCTGGCTTATGCCAGTTGGTTCGTGGGCAGCTATGCGCATCTGGCAGCCGTCACGTCCGCCGAGCAGGCCAAGTTCGGCATCGACTGGTCGCTGCGCCTGACCAACGAGGGCGGCTACATCGTCGCGCTACTCGCGGGGCTGGTGATCGCAAACGTCTTTCCGGGCGCGACGGCCTGGCTCTCGGACGCCGTGCGGCCCGAGTGGTACATCAAGACGGCCATCGTCGTACTGGGCGCGTTCATCGCCGTGACGGTGGCGGAGCGCCTGTCGTTCGCGTCGTCGATCCTGTTGCGGGGCATCGCCGCCATCGTCGAGGCTTATCTGATCTATTGGTCGGTCGTGTACTTCATCGCGCGAAAGTGGTTCCGCTTCCCGCGCGAATGGGCCGTGCCGCTGGCATCGGGTATTTCGATTTGCGGTGTCGCCGCAGCCATCTCGACCGGGAGCGCCATTCGCGCACGTCCGGCCATTCCCGTGCTGGTGTCGTCGCTCGTCGTCGTGTTCGCGGTCATTGAACTGTTGATACTGCCTTTCCTCGCACAACACTTTCTCGCTAACGATCCGCTGGTCGCTGCCGCGTGGCTGGGCCTTGCGGTGAAGACCGACGGTGCTGCCGTGGCCGGCGGCGCTATCACGGAGGCGCTGATCAACGCGAAGGCTGCTGCGGGCGGCACGAACTATGCGGCGGGCTGGATCGTCGGCACGACCGCCACCATCAAGGTGTTCATCGATATCTTCATCGGCGTGTGGTCGTTCATCCTTGCCTGGATCTGGACGAATCACATCAACGTCACCGATCCGTCGAACCGTGCGCGTCCGCGCGAGATCTGGGAACGCTTCCCGAAGTTCATCATCGGCTTCGTGGTGACGTTCGCCGTCGCGTTGGGTCTGTCGCTCGCTGGCGGCCCGGAAGTCGCGGCAAAGATCAAAGGGGCGGTCGGTGAAGCCAACAACTTCCGTGTCATCTTCTTTGTACTGACGTTCTTCTCCATCGGGCTGCTTTCGAATTTCCGCAAGCTGTGGGCGGAAGGCATCGGCAAACTTGCCGCCGTCTATGTGATCAGCCTCTTCGGGTTCGTGATCTGGGTGGGCCTGCTCATTTCATGGCTGTTCTTCCACGGCGTGAAGCCGCCGCTCGCCTGAGCGTGTCTGGATCGACCCCTATCTCATATCTCGCTGACTCAATCTCTCTGACTCAATCTCTCTGACTCAATCTCGCAAGGAATCGCATCATGTCCGATCTGAACGAACTGTCGAAGGCCATCGCCGAAGTCCCTGATGAACCGTTGCTGCCCATCGAGAAGAAGCTGATCGCAGGCAGTCTGACGCTGGGCATTGTGTTGCTGGTCGTGCTCGGCATCGTCAATCACTTTCTGCCGGTCGCTACGATCTGATCGCGGGTAAGGAGCCTCGCCGCCCCGAGGGTCGTGACGTTGAGATGCCGCAACGTGATGGCGCTTCGGGGTGGTTACACAGTACCCAGCGCGATGCCTTCCAGCAATTCGTCCCGCAACGCTTCTATTGCCGGCGCGCGCAGATCACGGGGACGAGGCGCATCGATACGCACCTCTCGCAGGGTGTGGCTAGGACGGTCGTCGCCCGCAGGCGACAGCAGGAGCACGCGATCGGACAGTTGCAATGCCTCGTCCAGATCGTGCGTGACGAGCAGCGCCGTCGTACCGTGCGCGTGTGCGAGGGTGAGCAGAACGCGCTGAAGGCGGGAGCGCGTAATGGCGTCGACAGCACTGAAAGGCTCGTCGAGCAACAACAGATCCGGTTCGGTGAACAGTCCGCGTGCCAGGGCAACGCGTTGCGCCATACCGCCAGACAATTGCTTGGGCAGGGCATCTCGAACGTTCGAGAGACCCACTTCTCCGAGAAGTGCATCAACGCGTGGATCGCCTCCTTTCCGATGCCCGGCAGCGAAAGCGATGTTGTCTGCGACACTGAGCCACGGCAGCAGTCTCGGCTCTTGAAAGATCATGCCGATTCGATCGGAGGGGCCACGGGTCAACTGTTGCGCCAACAGGACCGAGCCTTCCGCATGCGGGTCAAGACCTGCAATGGCCCGCAGCATCGTGCTTTTTCCGCATCCGCTCGGACCGACCAGACTCACGATCTCGCCGCGTTGCAGTTCGAACGACACACGGTCGAACACCGTGCGGTTGCCGAAACGTCGCGTGAGCGCGCGCACCTCCAGCAAGGGGGCGGGCGACGGGCTCATGGCGTGTCTCCGGAAACGTGCCGCGCGTCGCGCCATGACAGCACGTGAGCTTCTATCAGCTTGAATGCGCCGTCGCTCAGCTTGCCGAGCAACGCCAGCAGCAGAATGGCACCGAAGACGAGGTCGGGGCGGCCGGTCTCACGTCCGTCGCTGAGCAGATAGCCGAGCCCTCGTGTGGCGGCGATCAGTTCCGCAGCCACCATGAACATCCAGGCGAGGCTCAGTCCCGTGCGCAACCCCGTGAAGATCTGCGGCATGGACGCCGGCAGAAGAATGCGCGTGAACATGGCGCGCGTGCTCAACCGGTTCACCTGACCGAATTCGATCAGCTTGCGGTCGACGCCATGAATTCCGGCGACCACGCTCAATTGCACGGGGAAGAAGGCGCCGACGGCGACGAGGGTGATCTTCGGCGCTTCGTCGATCCCCATCCATAGCAACAGGATCGGTACCCAGGCAAGCGACGGAATGGCACGTAGCGCCTGGAACGTCGGATCGAGCAGGGCATCGGCACGACGGCTCAAGCCCATGATCGCGCCGATCAGCAACGCGAGCGCAGCGCCGATGGCAAAGCCGGCATAGACGCGTGCGGCACTGGCGCCAACGTGACGCGCCAGGCGTGCGGCACCGAGATCCGACAAGGTCTGCAAGATCGCGCTGGGCGCCGGGACGAGATTCGCCGGTAGCACTGAGGCGCGCACCAGCCCTTCGATGACGGCGAGAAAGACAACCGGCAAAGCAAATCCCGCGTAGCGCCAAAGCCGCAACGTATCGCGTTGCGGCTTGTGGCGTCCGCCGGCGCCCGCAGACGCCGTCGAGGCATGACTCGCATCGAGTGCGAGCGTTTGTTCAGGGGCGGACATTGCCCGGTACTGAGTGAGTCTGCATCTGGCTCATTTCGCGCTGTTGCTGGCAATGACCGGCTGTGCGACCTTCGAGTCGATCAGTGCGTCGATGACCTTGTTGAGGTCGGTGCCACGCTTCACGAGCTGTTCGTCGACGAGTACCGGCGCGGCCGCCTTCAGCGCGGTGATCTGCTGGGCGCCGGGCTGCGGGTGACTGAAGTCGTTACGGGTGAGTTGCAGCTTGGCGACCGCGAGCGACACTTTCGATTCTTCCGAGATGATCTTCGCCGTATCGTCGGGGTGCGCGGCGATCCACGCGCGCGCTTTTTCGTAGACCTTCAACACGCGAGCCAAGGCGTCGGGGTGGTCCTTGATGAAGTCTTCCCGCGCGTTGAGCAGGCCCCATGTGTTGAACTCGACGTTGCGATAGAGCAGGCGGGCACCGTTGACGACCTCGGCATCAGCCATGTGCGGATCGAGGCCAGCCCAGGCGTCGACCTGTCCGGTAACGAGTGCCGTGCGGCCATCCGGGTGTTGAAGATTCACGAGTTCGACGTCGTCACGCGTGAGCCCCACGGTATGCAGGGCACGCAATGTGAAGAGAAACGGGTCGGTGCCCTTGGTGGCCGCGATCTTTTTGCCTTTGAGGTCGGCCAGACGCTTGATGGGGGAATCCTTGGGCACAACGAGCGCCGTCCATTCGGGACGCGAGAAGACGTACACCGCGCGAATCGGGTTGCCGTTGGCCTTGGCGAGGACCGCAGCGAGTCCCGCGGTAGATCCGATATCGATAGCGCCGCTATTCAGATACTCGAGGGCGCGGTTGCTGCCGAGACTCAACACCCACTTCACCTGCGTGCGATCCGCATTGAATTCCTGTTCGAGCCAGCCGTTGCGCTTGATGACGAGGCTTTCGGGGGAGTAGTACGCGTAGTCGAGCTTCAGTTCGGTGAGCGGCGCGGCGTGGGCGCCTCCGAAATGACCCAGCGTGAGCGCGGCGAATGCCGTCGTCATCAATTTACGAAGCACTGATGTGCGAAGCGCTGCCGTGAATGGTGCAAAACCCCGAACCGATGTCATCGATTGTCCTTATGGTCACGCGTACATTGGGCTGTCAATGTAACGAAACCATTCACATTCGCGAACCAATTAAAAGTCAGAATCAAAGTTCTCCTGACGCTATTGCAGACATGGCGCGGCGATCCCGTCGAATGGGGCGGCAGTTTCAGGAAGCATTTAAAATGCGCGCAATCCGTCGATGGTGGCTCAACGCAGCAACGAGATTTCCGTCGTTGGTTGTCCTTCGCAATTCATGAGGGTTTGGTAAGCTTGGCTGCCAATGCGCATTGATCTGCCCGGTAGTGCCGGGCATGAAGAAGGGAAGTCATCATGGCACACACGGACATTCGCATTTCGACCGACTCGATCGAGCCGTCGCTACGTGACGACTACTGGCGCGAAGTCACACGGCCGTTCTGCGAGACCCTGCGCGCCACGCGCACGGATGCGCCGCCTCTCGAAGGGACCATGCTGATCCGCAATGTGGCCGGATTGACGCTGGGTTCGACAAAATTCAATGCTCAGCGTTACGTGCGCGACCAACGCACCATTGCCCAGGGCGGACTTGACCACTACCTTGTGCATGTCGTCGTGGAGGGTTCGATTCGCGGCAATTTTGCTGGCAGGGACGTCGTGGCCGCGCCGGGCGGCATCTGCGTCATCGACCTTGCGCGAACTTATGAATGTGAGGTGGATGCCGGCATGCGCCTGGCCACGACCGTGCCGCGCGCGGGTATCGACAAGCTGCTGGGCAGCCGCGATTTACACGGGTTCGTGCTCAAGGGTGGGCGACCGATTACGCGTCTGCTTGTCGAGTACCTGCGCGGTCTGCATACGGTGTCGGCGGATCTGTCGGCCAGTGAGGACATTGCAGTGCAGGACGCCCTGGTCACACTCCTCGCGGCGGGACTCGCCAACGCACCGCCCGCCCAGGCCGAACCGAAGTCGGTGCTTGGCCGGGCGTTGCGTGAGCGCCTGCTTGGGTTCATCGACAACCACCTGGCGCATCCGGAACTCGGGCCTTCACTTCTCGCGCAGCGCTTTCGCATCTCGCGTGCCCATCTGTATCGTGCCTTTGCCGATGACGGAGGCGTCGTCAGTGTGATTCGCGCCAAGCGCCTTAACGCCACCTATCGCGCCCTCATCGACCCGAGCCGGGGCATGTCGACCACAGCGAGAATCGCCACCGATTTCGGTTTCTCCGATGTAGCGAAGTTTCGCAAGGCATTCGTCGCGAGTTTCGGTGTGACTCCGGACGACGCGCGCGTTCAAGGTCGTGCCGCTGCGTTGCCAATCGACGGGGCCGGACCGCTGTCGACCCATTTCGCGGCCTTCGGTGAGTGCCCGGCGGCACAACGGCCACACCACGCCGTGAATGGCTGAGATGGCTGCGTGACCCCGGGCAGCGTGCATAACAGCAACGTTGCCGCCCCCGATTCCTGTCACGGCTCGCCAAAGTCCACACAGCTCCCCGCCTGACGACGCCTTCCGCAGTCGTCACTCCATCCCCGCGTAAACCCCGATATGCCGACGCCATACACAGGCATATCTTTCGATTCTTATAAAAACAGAACGACGTTCTACTCAACAGAATGAATGACAATCCAAAGGAGGATTGAGATGGCGAGTTTGCCTGTCGGCACGGTGCCCGAGTCGCCCGTTGCCCACTCAGGGCTGTCCGACGCGAGTCGGCAGATCAACGCGCGTATCGACCGCTTGCCGGCGACGCGCACCGTCTGGATGTTGATCCTGTTGCTGGCGCTGGGTGGCTGGTTCGAGTTCTACGACCTGTTCTTTACCGCCTACGTCGGCCCGGGTCTGGTTAAAAGCGGTCTGTATTCCACAACGACCGCGTCGTTCTTCGGTTTTTCCGGCTTGGGCGCATTCGTGGCGGCGTCGTTCGCGGGTCTCTTCATCGGCACGTTCTTTCTGACGGGACTGGCCGACCGCTACGGCCGTCGCACCATCTTCACCGTTGCACTGCTCTGGTATTCGATCGCCACCCTCGTCATGGCTTTCCAGACCACTGCGCCGATGATCAATCTATGGCGACTGATTGCCGGTATCGGCGTGGGCGTGGAACTGGTCACCATCGACACCTACGTCAGCGAACTCGCGCCGAAACATTTGCGCGGCCGCGCGTTTGCCTTCGTTCACCTGATCCAGTATTTGGCCGTACCGGCCGTCGCGCTGTTCTCGTGGTGGCTGGTGCCGCGTCAGGTCTTCGGTCTGGACGGCTGGCGTGTCGTGGTCGTGATTGGCGCATTGGGTGCGCTGATCGTGTGGGCGATCCGTCGTCGCGTGCCGGAAAGCCCCCGCTGGCTGGCCCAGCAGGGACGCACGGCAGAAGCCGAGGCCGTCCTCGCCTCGCTCGAAGCGCGCGTCGAACGCGAGTACGGTCGTGCGCTGCCGGCGCCCACGCCCAGCATCGAACCGGCCGCTACGAAGGCGAAGTTCAGCGAGATCTGGCAAGCGCCGTATCGTCGCCGCGCCATCACGCTGCTCGTCTTCAATCTGTTTCAGGCCATCGGTTTTTACGGCTTCGCCTCGTGGGTACCGACCCTGCTCGTATCCAAGGGCATCACGATCACGCATAGCCTGATGTACTCGTTCGTCATCGCCATCTCGAACCCGTTTGGTCCGCTGATCGGCATGGCCATCGCCGATCGCATCGAACGAAAAACGTTGGTCGTGCTCTCCGCACTTGGTATTGCCGTGTTCGGCTCGCTGTTCGCGACGCAGTCCTCGCCCGTCATGCTGATGATTCTGGGCGTGGCCATTACGTTGTGCGGCACGCTCCTGTCGGTCGGCTATCACGCCTATCAGACCGAACTGTTCCCGACACGCATTCGTGCGCGTGCCGTTGGCTTCGTCTATTCGATGTCGCGTCTGTCGGCCATGTTCTCCGGCTTCATGATCGCCTTCGCCTTGCGTCATTTCGACGTGACCGGTGTCTTCGCACTGATCACCTTCGCGATGGTGATGGTCATGGTGTCAATCGGCCTGTTCGGGCCACGTACCAACCAGCGCACGCTGGATGAAATCTCGCACTGATTCATGAACGTAATTTTTGGGAGCCAACGATGGCATTGCCGCTAGCCGGGGTGAAAGTCCTCGACCTTTCCAACGTCCTCGCCGGACCGTTTTGCGCCTACCAACTGGCGCTGATGGGCGCAGACGTGACCAAGGTCGAAAACCCCGAAGGGGGCGATCTGGCCCGCCGTCTGGGCGCCGACAAGCACGCTGCGGCGCGCCAGATGGGGGCCTCGTTCGTGGCCGTCAACGCCGGCAAGCGCTCGCTCACGCTCAATCTGAAAGACCCGCGTGGCAAGGCCATCCTGAAGAATCTTGTGGCATCGAGCGATGTCCTCGTCGAGAACTTCCGTCCGGGTGTGATGACGCGCCTCGGGCTCGACTTCGATACGCTGCGTGAGGTCAACCCGCGTCTGGTCTACTGTGCGATCTCCGGTTTCGGCGCCGACGGCGAATTGTCGTCGCGCCCGGCTTACGATCAGATCATTCAGGGAATTTCCGGGGTGATGAGCGTGACCGGCGACGCGCAAAGTGCGCCGCTACGCGTTGGCTATCCGGTCTCGGACACCGTGGGCGGTCTGACGGCGGCGTTCGCCATCTGCGCGGCGTTGCTCGACGCGCGCACGCACGGGCGTGGTCGCATGCTCGACATTTCGATGCTCGAAGCCACGTTGGCGACGATGGGGTGGGTCGTGTCGAACTACCTGAACGCAGGCGTCGCGCCCACGCCAATGGGCAACGAGAACTTCACTGCGGCGCCCTCGGGCACGTTCCGCACGGGCGATGGGCTGCTCAACATTGCCGCAAACGAAACACGTCAGTTCGTCAGCCTGTGCTCGCTGATCGGCCGCCCCGAGATCGCTGACGATCCGCGTTTTGCGCAACGCGATGCACGCAAGCAGCATCGCGACGCGCTCAAGGCCGAAATCGAAGCGGCGTTGGCGCAAGACACGGCGGCGAATTGGGAGACGAAGCTCGTCGAGAGCGGCGTGCCGGCAGGGCGCGTGCTGACGGTGCCCGACGTACTCGCGCACCCGCATCTTGCCTCGCGTGAATTCGTACGTGAACTGAATGTGCCGGGCGAGGCACAGCCGCAGCGCGTCACGCGCGCCGGTTTCCGGCTATCTGACGGCGACGCTGCCCCGTCCGCTCCTGCCCCGACACTGGGCGCCGATACCCACGACTTGCTCGCCAGCCTGGGGTACGACGCTACCTCCATCGATCAACTGCGCGCCGACGGCGTGATCTGACCATGAACCCGACCCAAGATGCCGCGGGGCTGTGCGCCGACTACTGGAGCACCTCGATCATCGATATCCATCCGGGATCGATCAACGTGCGCGGCTACCCGATTCAGGACCTGATCGGTCACATCAGTTTTCCGCAGATGATCTGGTTGATGCTGCGCGGCGAGTTGCCGACCGATGCGCAGGCGCGGTTGCTGGAGGCGGCGCTTGTCGCGTCTGTCGATCATGGCCCGCATGCGCCGTCGATCGCCATTTCGCGCATTGCCACGAGCTGCGGTTTGCCGCTCAACGGTGCGATGGCGTCGGCCATCAATGCGCTTGACGACGTGCACGGCGGCGCAGGGCAGCAGGCCGTCGAGCTGTATCAGGACATCGCGCAGCGGCTCGCCGATGCAGCGTCCGACGCGCAGGATCTGTCCGGCGCAGTGGCAGCCGGTATCGCTGCGTTCAACGACGCGCACGGCAAGTATCTGCCCGGCTTCGGCCACCGGTTTCATCCGATCGATCCGCGTGCGACACGATTGCTCGCGATGGTCGACGACGCCGTCGAGCAAGGCGTGATCGAAGGGCACTTCGCCGCCATCGCTCGCGGCATTGAAGCCCATTTGAAGGCGCGCAAGCAGAAGCCTGTGCCGATGAATATCGACGGCATCACGGCCGTGATTTATGCGGAATTGGGATTCGCACCGGAGCTGGCGCGTGGCGTGTTCTGTCTGTCGCGTGCCGTCGGTATTCTGGCGCACGCATGGGAGCAGCGTGGACGCGGGGAACGCAACAAAGGACCGCTGCCCCGCCAATTGCCGTATCGCTACACCGGTCAGCCCGAGCGCGCGCTGCCCTGAGCCTCGAACGCGCGCCACGCAGCGCGCAGTGCACGCGAATCGCCACCGAGTCCGTCGGTGGCGCGCGCCGCGCATGAGAACAGATCGGGCAGGTGGCGGTCCACAAACGCCCGGTCGATGCGCGAACTCGGACCCGCCAGCGTGAGCACACCGCGCAGCGTCTGACGCACACCGAACACCGGCATCGAAACGCCCGCCGTGTCGCGTTCGCGATCCCCCATCGACACGCTGTAGCCGTCCTCACGAATCCGCTCGTAGACATCCCCCGGCTCCGCGCCGAAGGCCAGCAGTGCCAGACCGCCGGAGCCGTGTTCGAGCGGCAGCACGTCACCTTCGCGGACATGAAACCGTACCGCGTGCGTTGAATCGACCCGATGCAGACAAACGCGCACGGTGTCGTCGCGCACGTAAAACGACACGCTCTCGCCGGAGACGTCGGCCAATTCACGCATCAACGGCAGCACGATATCGCCGAGGTTCAGGCTGCGCTGATAGAGCGCGCCGAGCATGAAGGTGGCGGGGCCAAGCTGGTAGCGGCCGTCCTCGAGCCGCACGAGCATGCGGTGCTGAATCAGCGCACCGGCCAGACGCAGGAGCGTGCTCTTGTAGAGGCCGGTACGTGCGGCCAGTTCGGCCAGCGTCAGGGCGTCGTCGTCGGGCTTGAACGCGAACAGGATGGCGCAGGCACGGTCGATGACGGCGACGCCGGAGCTATCTTTCTGTTCTGGAGTGACGTCGGACATCGGGGCAGGCGCTAGGTCGCGGTAAGGGCCAAAACGGTGAGTTTATGCCATGTCGATGCGGCTGTGCGTGCGTCGACGGCATGCCGTCACGTAATTCTTGAGTGGCGGTGGACCAAGAGATCGCTGACACGGCTGAAGTCATGAAAATTTGGGGAACTCCGTACTCGACGTCGCCCGAGCGGTTATTGTGCGAAATTCCGAACGCCACTGCTCCGCTGCGCCATGCTGACTGCTCTCGCCATCGACAACTATCGTTCCATTCAATCGCTTGTCATGCCATTGACGCGACTCAATGTCATCAGCGGCGCCAATGGCAGCGGGAAATCGAACCTCTATCGTGCGTTGCGGCTGCTCGCGAGCACGGCCAGGGACGGGATCGTTGCGCCGCTCGCGCGCGAGGGCGGACTGAACTCGTTGATGTGGGCTGGGCCGGAGGAGATCAGCGCACGCATGCAGCGCGGAGAGGTGCCTGCAGAAGGGGGGCCGCGCCGCAAGCGTTCGCGCTTGCGTCTGGGGTTTAGCAGTGACAGCTTCGGTTATGCCGTGTGCATGGGCTACGTCGCCAATGCCGATTCCGCATTTGCGCTCGACCCGGAATTCAAGCGGGAAAGCGTGTGGGCGGGCGACTTTCTGCGTCCGGCCGCGACGCTCGTCGACCGCGATGGCAGTGTGGTCCGACGCAAGACCGGCAGGGATTGGGACATCCTCACGAGCAGTCTGCCGCGCTACGAAAGCCTTTTCTCCCATATCGCCAACGACGCCGCGTGCCCGGAAGTCTTCACCGTGCGTGAGCGCATGCGTGACTGGCGCTTCTACGACCATTTTCGCACGGACGCCGATGCGCCTGCGCGTGCGCCGCAAATCGGTACGCGTACGCGAGTCCTTCACCCTGATGGCCGCGACCTTGCTGCCGCTTGGCAGACGATTCGCGAGATCGGCGACCATGCCGCGCTCGACGAAGCCGTCGCCGATGCATTCCCCGGCGCTCGCGTCGAGATCGATGCGCAGCCGGGAGGGCTGTTCTCGCTGGCGTTCCATCAGCACGGCTTGCTGCGCCCTCTGAGCGCGGCGGAGTTGTCCGATGGGACGCTGCGTTATCTGCTGTTGATTGCGGCGCTGCTCACGGCGCGTCCTCCCGAACTGATGGTGCTTAACGAGCCGGAGGCAAGTCTGCATCCTGACCTGATGCCTGCCTTGGGACGTTTGATTCGGCGCGCGGCGAAGCATTCACAGCTCTGGATCGTCTCGCATTCGCAGCGGCTTTCGGCGGCGCTGGAGGAGGATCCGGAGTGCAACGCCATCAAGCTCGAAAAGGTGTTTTCGGCCACAACGATTCTGGGGCAACACGCGCTGGAACGGCCTGCGTGGCGCTGGGCAGATAACGGCAAGTGACATTCGGGCGTGAGCGGCTTCGTCGAAACTGCAAGCCCGCTGCCGGTATCGCAAAACGCCTTGGCAGGGGGCTGGCAGGATGCGTGCTTCCACTATCGATGGAGGACGACAATGAATCCCGTAGGCATCGCAACAACTAGCGCTGCTCCTATCGCCAGCCCTGTCATGCATCAAGGCGCGTGCGATCGACATCAGTGCTTCAACGCCGATCTCCAGACGGTCGAACTGCGGGCTGCCGGCAGGCTGCGTTCGCCCTTCGCGGCAACGGCGGTGCGAATACGCCATAGCGGCGCGCAACGTTATTTGCCGCTGACGTCCGCCAGGAACTCGCACGTCGCTAACGAGCCAAGACCGGCGGCAGACTTCGCGTTCTTCCGTCAGCCTCTGAAACAGAATATGGCGCTGATCGGCAGATGGGCCTCGGCGGCCAAAGCCGGTAGTCAATCCGACGCATGGTCGCAGTTTGTGAATGACATCACGGAACGTTTCTTCAAGGGCAGTCGGAGGCAGCGTGTGATGGACGCGCTCATCCTCTCGATCGACATACTGCCCCCGAGCCATCGAGCGGATGCGCTGGCGTGCCTGCTTGCCGATGGCGAAGAGGGAATGGCCGCTGCCGAGGAGTTCTGGGAATACATCGGGCTGGACCGGATCCCCGATGCGGACAAGGACCGCGTGCGCAGTCTGATTCGTCAATATGGAATCGGCGCGTAACTGTGCCTGAGACGCTCGTTGTGCCCGGTTGCAGTGCTCCTCGAATCAGAGGGGCATTCGCAACCGGGCACTACCGGCGCGGTGTTACGCCACGCCCAACACGGCCTTCGGCTCCATGAAGGCTTCCAGCCCGAAGGTGCCGTGTTCCCGACCGATGCCGGATTGCTTGAAACCGCCGAACGGGGCAGACGGTTCATGCGCGAGCGTGTTGACGAGCACGCGACCCGCCTCGATCTGAGCGGCGACGGCACTTGCCCGCTTCACATCCGAAGAACAGACGTAGGCTTGCAGCCCGTAAGGGGTATCGTTGGCAATCGACACGGCCTCTTGCTCGTCGCGATAGGCAATGATCGACAGCACTGGCCCGAAGATCTCCTCGCGGGCAATCGTCATGTCATTACGCACGCCGCTGAACAGCGTCGGACGCACGAACCAGCCTGCGTCGATACCGTCCGGACGTCCCTCGCCACCCGCAAGCAGACGCGCACCTTCGTCGATACCGATGCGGATGTAACGCTGCACGCGCTCCCATTGCTTCTGGCTGACCATCGGCCCAATGCTCGTTCCCGGATGGCGCGGGTCGCCCGAACGAACATCTGCCACGGCCGCAACGATGCCCTCCTCAAACTCGCTCAGCCGCGCTTGCGGGACGAGAATACGCGTCCCGGCGATGCAGGCCTGCCCGCTGTTCATGAACCCGGCCTGAAGCGCGAGCGGGATTGCGTCATCGAAATTGGCGTCGTCGAGCACCACCATCGGCGACTTGCCGCCAAGCTCCAGCGTGACGCGCTTGAAGGTTTCCGCCGCCGAATGAAGAATCGAACGACCAACCGCCGTCGATCCGGTGAACGAGAGTTTCGCAACGTCAGGATGCGAACTGATCGCCGCGCCCACAGTGTCGCCACGTCCCGTCACGATGTTGAACACCCCCGGCGGAAGCTGCGCGTCGTGCAGCGCTTCGGTAACCACGCGCGTCTGAATGGCGCTCATCTCGCTCGGCTTGATGACGGCCGTGCAGCCCGCCGCCAGCGCCGCAGCCAGCTTGCCGCAGATAAACCCCGCGTTGCTGTTCCAGGGCGTAATCAGGCCCGCCACGCCCAGCGGTTGCATTACGACGTCCGCCGCGCCCACGCGACGTGCGAACGTGTAGTTCTCGAGCGTATTGGCGGCCTCCAGCACAACATCGCTTGCGTATCGCGCCATCCACCGGGCCCGCGAGGCCGGTGCGCCATATTCTTCAATGATCGCTTCGAAAAGAATGTCCTCACGCGCGAGAACGGCCGCATGCATGCGCTTGAGCATCGCCACGCGCTCGCTTGGGCGGGTGCGCGAGAAGGCGGGAAGGGCACGCTTTGCTGCCGCGATGGCCGCACGCGCGTCTTCGGCGTCTGCCAGTCGCACGCGGCCGATGACCTGTTCGGTGGCGGGATTGAATAGATCGAAGGATTCGTTGCCGTGCGGGGTAACGAAGGCGCCGTCGATGTAAATCTGATCGATGATCTTCATGATCTGTCCTGAGAAATCGGTGTCGATGACTCAAGATAGACCAGCGTTATTGCGCCGACTAGCCGTACAATCAAGGATGCCTTGTTGAGGAAATTAGGATAATGAGAACGTCAGGCCTTGCGGAGCTGGAGGCGGTCATGGCGGTCGCACGCCATCGCAGTTTTCGGGCTGCCGCGACCGAGTTGGGGGTGTCGACGTCTGCACTGAGTCATTCGGTGGCGACGCTCGAAGCCCGCATCGGTGTCCGGCTCTTCAATCGGACGACCCGCAGCGTCTCGCTCTCGGAGGCGGGAACCCAGTTCGTGGGGAGCATCGCGCCCGCATTGTCGACCATTCAGTCGGCGCTCGACGAGGCGGGGACGTTTCGCGACACCCCCTCCGGCACTCTGCGCATCAACACTTCGGTCGGCGCTGCTCATCAAGTGATGCCCGTGCTGCTCGCCTTCTCCGAGCGTTATCCGGACGTGAAGCTCGACATCGTCACGGAAGGACGCCTGATCGACATCGTGGTCGACGGATTCGACGCGGGCATTCGTCTCATGGAGATCGTGCCGCAAGACATGATCGCAGTGCCGTTCGGCGATCGGCAACGGTTTGCGGTGGTCGGTAGCCCGGCGTACTTCGCGCGTCACAAGCCACCGCGCACGCCGACGGATCTTCGCGACCATCGATGCATCCGCAGCCGGATGCCGGGAGGCGCGATCTACCAGTGGGAATTCGAGCGGCACGGCGAGGCGCTGCGTGTCGATGGCAACGGCCCGATTACGCTGGACGATGCGAGCCTGATGCTCAAGGCAGCGCGCGCGGGCGTTGGTCTCGCTTATCTGACAGAGTGGAACGTGCGCGACGATCTGGAGGCGGGCACGCTGGTGCGCGTGCTCGAAGCCTGGACACCGCCGCTCGACGGATTGGCGCTCTACTATCCCGGCCGTCGCCACATTCCTGCGGCATTGCGCGTATTGATCGACGTGATCCGCGAACATGCCGATACGAATCGCGCGCCTGCCCCCCGTAAGGGGCGAGGCCGCGCGTAAAGGCAATGCGTCGCGCGATCAGTCGAGCCCTCCCTGACAGACGTACTTGATCGACAGGTAGTCGTCGAGCCCGTACTTCGATCCCTCGCGGCCGTAGCCGGAGGATTTCACTCCACCGAACGGTGCCGCTTCGCTCGATACGGCGCCTTCGTTCATCCCGATGACGCCCGCTTCCAGACGTCGCGCCACACGCTCCGCGCGACGCATGTCCTGGGTGTAGAAGTAAGCCGCCAGCCCGAAGGGCGTGTCATTGGCGCGACGCAGCACCTCGTCTTCCGACGCGAAGCGGAACAGCGGCACCACCGGGCCGAATGTCTCCTCGCGGCTGACGAGCATCTCGTCGTTCGCCTCCGCGAGCACGGTCGGCGCGAAGTAGTGCGGGCCGAGCAACGCAAGCGCGGTGCCGCCGGTCAGCGTGCGAGCACCGTGCGCGAGGGCGTCGTCCACATGACGGCGGATCTTTTCGACCGCACGGCGGTTGATCATCGGTCCGATCTGCGCCTGAGCATCGCTGGCTGGTGCCACATGCAGCGCACCCACGCGTTCGGCCAACTTCGCCGCAAACCGATCGTAGACGCCCGCCTGCACATACACCCGGTTCGGGCAGACGCAGGTCTGTCCGCCATTACGGAACTTCGACGCCATGAGGCCCGCGACGGCAGCGTCGAGATCGGCATCGTCAAACACGATGAACGGCGCATTGCCGCCCAACTCCAACGAAAGCTTCTTGAGGGTACCCGCAGACTCGCGTGCGAGATGCATGCCGACGGCGGTCGAGCCGGTGAACGTCACCTTGCGCACGCGCTCGTCGGCGAGCCAGTCGGCCACCGCCTCAATACCTTGCGTGCGCGACGCCGTGACGATGTTGAGCACGCCCGGCGGCACACCCGCTTCGACGGCCAGTGCTGCCAGTGCGAGCGCGGTGAGCGGTGTGTCCTCGGCGGGCTTGGCGACGACCGTGCAACCCACGGCCAATGCCGGCGCGATCTTGCGCGCGATCATCGCCAGCGGGAAGTTCCATGGCGTGATGGCGGCTACCACGCCAATCGGTTCCTTCGTGGCCGACATGCGTTTGCCGGGCTGCTGCTGCGGGATGAGGTCGCCATACACTCGCGTGGCTTCCCCCGCGAACCAATCGACATACGACGCCCCATAAGCCACTTCGCCACGCCCCTCGGCCAGCGGCTTGCCCTGCTCGAGCGAGATCAGTCGAGCAAGATCGTCTGCATTCGCCAGAATCAACGCATGCCAGCGCTTGAGCACGTCGGCGCGCTCGCGTGGGAGCTTGTCGCGCCAGGCGGGTAGGGCACGATAGGCCGCATCGGTGGCGGCGCGTGCGTCGACGGCGGTGCTATCGGCAACATCCGCCAGCAGGGCATCGCTGGCCGGGTTCTGCACGGCGTACCGGCCACCGGCGTGGGCGTCGGTCCATTCGCCGTTGATCAGGTTCTGACGGCGCATCAAATCGGGGCGTGACAGGGAAAGCGACATGTAAGCGAGTCTCCGGGAAACAGGGGGCGTGACGTTCAGCCGTGTGTCATTGCGTCACTTGCGCAAGGCGGCGCGCACATCGGCTGCCTCGAGCACTTCGTCGAGCGTCGCGCGCACACGGGCGAACAGTTCTGCGAAATCCTCTGCGGTGAAGCACAGGGCCGGGGCGAAGCCGAGCACGTTATCGCCGAACGCGCGGAAGATTACGCCGTTCCGGTAGGCCGCCGCACCGATTCGCTCGGAGAGTTTGAGCGACGGGTCGAAGCGCTGACGCGTGGCCTTGTCCGCAACGAGTTCCACCGCGCCGAGCAGGCCTCGATGCCGTGAGTCGCCCACGAGCGGATGGTCGAGCAGCGCGTCCAGTCCGTCGGCAAAGGTCTTCGCCAGCGCTTGAGCGTTCGCCAACAGCCCGCCTTCGGTATAGAGCTTCAGGCACGCCAGCCCGATGGCGGCGCTTACCGGATGCGCCGAATACGTCTGCCCGTGTCCGACAGGCGAACCGTGGGCGGCGTCGGCAATCGCCTGATAAATCTCGTCGGACATTAGCACGGCGCCCATCGGCGCGTAACCGCCGGTGAGCCCTTTGGCGAGCGTCATCAGGTCGGGGGAGACGTCTTCCGCCTCGCACGCGAACATCGGACCCGTGCGGCCGAAGCCTGTGATGACTTCGTCCGCGACGAAAAGAACATCCAAACGTTTGCAGGCATCGCGCATGGCGCGCAGCCATCCTTTGGGCGGCACGATCACGCCGCCGGACCCTTGCACCGGTTCACAAAAGAACGCTGCGACATGCTCGGCGCCCAACTCACCCACTTTCGCTTCGAGCGCGGCGACCGACGCGGCGATGATGGCTTGCGGATCGTCCGGCGTGGCGCTGCGGTACGGGTAGGGCGACGGGATATGGTGTTGCGTCGGCAACGGCAGATCGAAGTTTCGATGAAAGGCCGGCAATGCCGTGAGCCCCGCACCGGTCGATGACGACCCGTGATAGCCGCGTTCGAGCGCGATGAAGTGCTTCTTCTGCGGCTTGCCGATGGCGTTGAAGTAATGGGTGATGAAGCGCACGGCGCCATCGATGGCGTCTGAGCCGCCCAATGTGAAGTAGACGTGCTCCAAAGACGGCGGCGCCAGCTCGACGAGTTTTTGCGCCAGCGTGATGGCCGGTGCCGACGCGAAGCCGAAATAGCCGGTGGCGTAGGGCAGCCGGTTCAACTGTTCGGTCGCCGCCTTGACGATGGACGCCTGTCCATAACCGGTGTTGACGCACCACAACCCGGCGAAGCCGTCGAGCAGCGCGTGGCCGTTGGCATCATGCAGCCACACGCCATTGCCACTGGTGAGTACCGACGCGCCTTGTGCCTCATGGGCGCGATAGTCGGCAACGGGATGAATCAGGAACTGGCGATCGGCCTCGATCAGCGATTCGACGGACATGCGCGGCACCTCGGGAAGATGGGGATCGGGGTGACGGCCCGTCGGGAACGGGCCGCCGTGTTATCCCATTAAAGCCCTGCCGCGCGCGAAGGTCATCCTACGAACCGATGGAGAGGGCGTGCGCCGTGTGCTGCATAGCGACGAGTCGCACGCCATGGAACCCCTCAGCGCAGAACCTGCTCGGCCACGTCGTCGACGGCGGCGCGGGCGATACTGACCATCTCGTCAACGTCTGCCCGCGTGGCGATCAGCGGCGGCGCGAAGCCAAGGATGTCGCCATGCGGCATAGCGCGGGCGATCATGCCGCGCGCGAGGGCGGCCGCCGAGACACGCGGTCCGATCTTCATCGCCGCGTCGAACGGTTGACGTGCCGCCCCATCGGCCATGAATTCGAGCGCGGCCAGCATACCGGCGTTACGCACCTCGCCCACCAGCGGATGCCGGTCGAACGCCGCGTGAAGCTTTTCGCCGAAGTATTGGCCAACCTCGGCAGCGTTCTGCGTGAGGTTTTCTCGCTCCAGAATGTCGAGGTTGGCGAGGGCGGCGGCGGCGCAGATCGGGTGACCCGAATACGTCCAGCCGTGCCCCATCGGGCCGTGCTCGCGCGAGCCGCGCTCGATCACGTCCCAGACGCGCTCGCCGACGATCACCCCGGAGAGCGGGGCATACGCGCTCGTCAGCCCCTTGGCGATGGTGATGAGATCGGGCGTCATGCCGTAGTGCTGCGAGCCCATCGGCGAGCCGAGCCGGCCGAAGCCGCAAACCACTTCGTCGGCGATGAGCAGAATGTCATGACGGCGCAGCACGGCCTGAATCGCCTCCCAGTAACCGGCCGGCGGTGCGATGATGCCGCCGGTTCCCATGACCGGCTCGCCAATGAACGCGGCGATGGTGTCGGCGCCTTCGCGGGCGATGAGCGTCTCCAGTTCCTCGACGCAATGCGCCACAAACGCGGATTCGCTCATACCGGCCGGCGCTTTGCGATACCAGTGCGGGCATATCGTATGGCGGACCCGCTCGACGGGCAGGTCGAAATGCTGGTGGAAGCCAGGCAGCCCCGTCAGACTGCCGGTCACGATGCCAGAGCCGTGATAGCCGCGATCGCGCGAGATGATCTTCTTCTTTTGCGAACGGCCGAGCACGTTGTTGTAATACCAGACGATCTTGATCTGGGTTTCGTTGGCGTCGGAGCCGGAGAGCCCGTAGTAGACCTTCTTCATGCCCGCGGGCGACCAGTCGATGATGCGCGAGGACAGTTCGATGATGGCGTCGTTCGAGTGGCCAACATACGTGTGGTAGTAGGCAAGCGAGGTGGCCTGCTTGTGAATCGCGTCGGCCACTTCGGTGCGGCCGTAGCCGATGTTCACGCAGTAGAGGCCGGCGAACGCGTCGAGATAGCGTCGTCCCTCATGATCTTCGATGTGCATGCCTTCGGCTTTGCGGATGATCTTGCCCGGCAGCGTGCCGCTCGCATGGTGGGAGGCGTGGGTGGACGGGTGCATGAAGTGCGCGCGATCCTGCACGAACAATTGGTCGGTCGAAGCGGCCATGGGGCGTCTCCTTGAGATCGATGAAATGAAGCGAAGCGGTGGAAAAATGCGTGCGATGTGTGCGCTCAGGCACGATCAGGCGCGATGCACGGGAATGCCGAGATTGCCGAGGCAGAAGTACTTGGTTTCGGTGAACGCTTCGAACCCGTCCACGCTGCCTTCCCGGCCAAGGCCGGAGGCTTTCATGCCGCCGAAGGGTACCGGTGCCCCTGTGAACTTCACGCCGTTGACGCTGACCATGGCGAAGTCGAGTCGCCGGATGAGCGCGAAGATCTCGTCGATGCGGTGGCCGCACACATAGGCTGCGAGGCCGTACTCGGTGTCGTTGGCTTTGGCGACGACTTCATCGAGCGAGTCGAACGCGCATACCGCCGAGATGGGGCCGAAGTTCTCTTCATCGTAGATGCGCATGCCCGGTGCGGCATCGGCAACGACCGTGGGGCTGTAGAACCAGCCGCCCAGTGCGTGCGGTTCGCCGCCGACGGTGACCTGGGCACCTTTGCGGCGCGCGTCGTCCACCCGGTCGGCGGTCGCGTCGAATGCCGCCTGATGCATGAGCGGTCCGACGTCGACATCGGCCATGAAGGCGGGACCGACGCGCAAGCGCGCTACCGCCTGTGTGTAGCGATCCACAAACGCCCCGTAACGGGACCGGGCCACGAAAATCCGGTTGGCCGCGCAGCAATCCTGCCCCGACGTCTGAAACTTCGCGGCAACGGCGATGCGCACCGCCTCGTCGAGATCCACGTCGTCGAGCACGATGAACGGCGCGTTGCCGCCGAGTTCGAGTGCGAGCTTCTTTACGCCGCTCGCTGCCGCCGCCTGGGCGACGAGTTGACCGACGCGCGTCGAGCCGGTGAAGCTCACGGCGCGAACTCGAGCGTCGCCCACGAGCGTTCGCATCGCCATGTCGGGCTCGCCCAGCACGACGTTGAAGACGCCCGGCGGCAGGCCGGTTTCGTCGGCCAGTTGGGCTAGCGCGAGTGCGCTGAATGGCGTCTCGTGCGCCGGCTTCACGACAACGCTACAGCCGGCAGCCAATGCGGCCGCGGCCTTGCGCGTAATCATCGCGAATGGGAAATTCCAGGGGGTGATGAGCGCGGCGACCCCCACCGGCTCGCGCACGGTGCCCAATTGCGCACCGTCGATATGTGACGTGATTGTCCGGCCATCGAGACGGCAGGCCTCGTGGGCATACCAGGCGATGAACGACGCGCCGTACGCGATTTCCCCTCGGGCTTCGTGAAGCGGCTTGCCCTGTTCACGCGACAGCAGCGTGGCGAGGTCGTTGGCATGTTGCTCGATCAGCGCGTGCCAGCGCAGCAAGGCGGCACGGCGCTCGGCGGCAGGCGTCCAGCGCCAGAGGGTGAAGGCGCGTTGCGCAGCATCGAGCGCGTCGCGAATCTGCTCGCGTGTGAGCATCGGCACATGGCCGAGGGTTGCCTGATCGGCAGGATCGATGACGGCGATGGTCTCGGCGTCGTCGCTGTGGGTCCAGCGGCCATCGATATAGCACAGCGATTTGAACAGCACCGGGTGGTCGAGCGGCATCGGCAATCTCCTGACATGGCATTCGTTCGTCATGCAGAGATTGTCGGGGGCGCCAGCCCGGTGTTTTTTCTGTTCGGACGGTGCGGAGTGTGACTTTTTTCCGAATTGGCGGCGCAGGACGGAAAGGATCGCTGCCGCGTGAAAATCAGTCGATGTCTACCCAGCCGGGGATGGCTTGCGCGTCGTCTTTGACGACCTTGGTGACGATGTAGGTGAAATATCGCTCGATGCCGAAGTCGGCCATGAGCAGGTCGTCGATGAAGCGCTGGTAATGATCGATGTCGCGGGCGAGCACGTGCACGATGTAGTCGACACCGCCGCCCGTTGCATGGCACTGGACGACTTCCGGCGCCTCGCGCAAGCGCGTCTCGAAGCGATGCATGTCGTGGGCGGTGTGCCGGGCGAGCGTGATTTCCACGATGATGCGACTCACATGGACTACACCGCTCCAGTCGACATCGGCGCGATAGCCGCGAATGATGCCCGCCGCTTCCAGCCGTTGCACGCGTTCCCAGGTCGGCGATACCGACAGGTGGATCAGGTCGGCGAGACGAGACTTGGTAATGCGTCCCTCGCGAGCGAGCACACGAAGAATTGCGATATCGAAACGATCGAGTTTCACCATAGGCGGAACGCTCTGAAGGGGCGCGCAGGGCGACCGGGGAATCGGGCCCGGCGGCGCGTCACGCCTGTACGTCAGCCAGAACGCAGAGCGTGTCGCCGGTGCCGACGCGGCCCGGAAAGTGTCGGCCGATCAGCATACCATCGCGCGCGGCGCGGTATTCGACCGGCGCGGTGCCGGTGCGCGTGACGTCGTGAACTCGCGCGACGATGGCCCCGCGACGCACCCTCGCACCGAGATCGTGGCACATCTCCAGCAGCCCGGCGTGTTCGCTCGTCACGTAGCAATCGCCATCCGGCATCGATAACTGAACGGACGGCAGGTCGGGCACCGGGCTTGCGCCATCGCGTTGTGCAACGTCGTGGGGCACGATGCCGGCATGGACGAGCACACCATACACGCCGCGATGGGCAATACCCACACTGCGCGCACTCGCCGAGCCGCCGCCGCCCAGTTCCGTAGTGACGAAAACCCTGCCTTGTGTTTCCGCTGCCGTGTCGTAGAGCCCATGCGGATCGGGGTCGCGCATGCGCAACGAATACGGGGCGCCGAACGCATGCATGGCCGCTTCACAACGTGCCTGTTGCGCGGCGTCGGGAAGTTCGTGGATGGCGGCGAACGGCACGAAGTCGAGCGTGCGGCCGCCCGAATGAATGTCGACGACAACGTCTGCCAACGGAATCAGGCAACGCGAGAAGTAATCGGCGATGCGCTCGGTAACGGAGCCGTCCACCCGTCCGGGGAACGCTCGATTGAGATTGCCGCCATCGAGCGGTGAAGTACGCGTGCCGGCAAGCACCGCAGGGGCATTCATGAACGGAATGACGATCACGCAGCCGCTCACGTCCCGTGCCCGCAAGGTATTCGCCAGCCGCGACAGCGCGATCGGCCCTTCGTACTCGTCGCCGTGATTGCCGCCGGTGAGTAGCGCCACCGGCCCGTCGCCACGCCGGATCACCGTGATGGGAATCATGACCGCGCCCCAAGCACTGGCGTCGTGCGAATGCGGCACCTTCAGGAACCCGTGCTGGACACCATCACGATGAAAGTCGACGCTCGGGTACACGCGCGGCGCAGCGAGGGGAAGACCGTCATCGCGCATGCTCAATACCCTCGCGCGCGATCGACGTTGCCGGGAATCCGGCCCGTCGCGCGGAAGTCGAGAATGTTGGCCGCGATGACCTGCGCCGCAGTCTCATGATCGGTCGGTGCCGAAATGTGCGGCAGCACGGTCACGCAGGGATGCGTCCATAACGACGATTCGACCGGCAGCGGCTCAACGTCGAACACGTCGAGCACGGCATGCGAGAGGTGCGCGCGGTCGAGCGCTGCCACGAGCGCGTCGGTCACGACGATGGGGCCGCGCGAAAAGTTGATGAGTGCCGCACCCGGCTTCATCTGCCCGAGTCGCCGAACGTCGAGCATGCCCCGCGTCTGCGGCGTGAGCGGCATCAGGCTGACGACGATGTCGCTCGCGCAGAGCATCGCATCGAGCCCTTCGTCGCCGGCGTATGTGCGGATGCCGTCGATCGCTTTCGGCGACCGGCTCCAGCCACTGACGGCGAACCCGGCATCGCGGAGTCTGGCGGCCGCCGCCTGCCCGAGTTCGCCAAGCCCCAACAGACCCACGGCCGTTTGCGATGGCTTCCGATAAACCTGCTGCTGCCACACCCGGTGTGATTGCTGACGGGCGTAGCGGGGCATGTGGCGTTGCAGATAGTACGTCCAGGCGAGGACCGCCTCGGCCATCGTGCGCGACATCTCCGGGTCGATGAGCCGCATGATGGGCGGACTGTTGGCCGGCAACGCGGCCACCAGCGATTCGACGCCCGCCCACAAACTCTGAATCCACTGCAGGCCGGGCAGGGCCGCCACGTCGGCCGGGTCCGGATTCGCCACGATGGCCATCGGCGCCAGTTCGCGCTGTGCGGCCGAGAGGTCGGCGAGCGGCGCGATGGTCTCGCCGGGCAACGCGGCGCGCAACGCGTCGAGATACGGACGTTGGTAAGCCGGCGGCATCCGGCTCAGGAAAGCAATGACGGGCGGCATCGGCAGTGGCTCAAGCGGTGGTGGCGGCGTCGTTCGCCATGTCTTCCATGTCCTGGAAGCGATCGGCGATGCGCGGATGTACGCGGCCACCGTCCGAAGCACCGATGGCGAGCAGGATTTCATCGGCAGCGGGGGCGTCGGCCATCTGGAACGTGGCCGTGATGAAGTGCGAGCGCTTGCCTGTCTCCGACTTGTGGATCATCGGCACCGACACCAGCGCGCCCGGACCGACACGCGTGTTGGTAAAGCTCAGATACGCTGTGCCACCGACGGCGGTGCGGAACAGGTTGCCGAAGCGCAGCGTGTGGATGATCGCCGAGGCGTGTTCGATCTCACCGTTCGTGCCGACGACAGCGGCCTTGCCGTACGCCTGAACCCGCTCGCCGGGCATGATCTCGACGAGTCGCTGCGTCATGATGGCGCCGAGTTCCGGCGCGAGGCGCAGGATCTCCGGACGCAGGTTCTCCACGAATCCCTGATCGGCCCACGGATTGCGAATCACGGCTGCCACCACGACCGTCGTGACGGGCTGGGCGGCTGCCTTGCCACCTTCGCGGTAGGTCGTCTCGACAAACGTTGCGATCTTGCGCAGTTCTTGTTTCACGGGTGTCTCCTGTTGCAGTGCAAAAGCCTGCCGACGAGCGGCACGGCGGTGTCGGGGAGGCGGCGACGACACGGATGCCGGCCTCAGCGCGCACCCCATGCGGGGTACCAATGAGGCTCATGCTATTGCGCGGTTCACTACGGGTCTTCCTCAGGAACGGCGGAAGATCTTTTTTTTCTTCCGACGCTTTGGTGTAGATTTTCCGCAGGCAAGGAGACGTGCAATGCCGGAACAACACCAACGGCTCATGGCGTTGCGCCATGTCGCCAGTCAGATCAGCAACGACGAAGACATCGACGCGCTGTTTCGCGATCTCGTGCGTTGCGCAGTGCAGCAGGGCGGTTGGGATCTCGGCTCCGTCATGAGCATCGATCTCGCGCACGGCTATGGGCTCGTGATCACCCGGTTCGAGACGAGCATGCTGCCGCAGCATGTCGAAGACCGCTGGGAACTGGCGACGAGTCCTTCGCTCATTGCGTTGCAGACGAACGAGCCCGTCTATATTCGCGACGCACTGGAAAGCGCGCAATTCCCCGGCTACCGGCGAGAGGCGCACGAGCGCGGCTACCGCACGGTGCTCGTGCTGCCGATGGCGGCACTCGACACCGAGGGCCGGCCGATGGTGCTCACGGTTGCCTCGCGCAAGGTGCGCGACGTGGGGGAGGACGATCTGACGTTCATGTCGACGGTCGTGCATCTCGGGGCGATCGCTGTCGAGCGTGCCCACCGTCAGCGCGCCCAAACCGTTGCGCATGAGCGGCTGCAACGCACGCTGGAAGCACAGCGCACCTTGCTGGCCGATGTGCTCGCCGGCGGCTCTCTCGAACAGTTGACGTCATCCCTGGGCGAGTTGCTCGGGCGTCCCGTGCTGGTCATCGACTTCCTCGGCAATCAGTGGCATGCGTCGGCATCACCTGTCCCTATGCAGATGGACGATGCTGCCTGGGGTCGTTGGCTCGCCGGTGCGCAAGGACGCGAACTGAGCGGCACGGTGCGCGATGCGCTGACGCGCTTTCGTCAGACGCGGCTGGACGTGCCCGTCGGGCGCCAGTCGAGCGTTGCGGCAGAGATCGAACCGCTCACCGTGGACGACGATCTGGTCGGCGCGCTCCTCACCTTCGGCGACGAATCGCGGAGTGATCTTCAGCAACTGCTATTGGAGAGTGCGCGTTTTGCGCTGAGCGTCCAACTCATGCGCAGCGTTGTGCGTTTCCGCTTCGAGACGCGCACACTCACCGAACTGTTTTTCGAGATCGTCGAGCGACGCTGGCGCGACGAAGACGACGTTCTTGGCCGTGTCCGGCGGCTCGGCGTGTCGCTCGACGCACCGCTTCGCATGATGGTTGTGGACTATCCGGATCAACTCGCGCATGCGGAAGCCGGGCGCGCTGCCGGGCATCTGTCGCTGGAGAGTCACAGCACCGTCGAATTGCTGGCCCGACAGTTGAACGTGCCGCTGCATGTCGTAACGGTCGGCGGCGGCCTCGTTTGCCTGGTGCCGCAGGACGGCACGGTGGACGACGCGATGCTCGCACGACTGGCCCGGCGCATGAGCGAGGCGCTGGCGCGCTCGCTCGGGCGCGAGCCCATCGTCGTGATGAGCGATGTCTGTGAAGGGCTGGAGCCGCTGGCGCGCGAGTGGGAGCGCTGCTGGCGCATGATCCGCGTGGCGCGCAAGTTCGGCCGCAGCGGGCCGCTCGACATGCCGGGGCTGGGTCCGTTGCCGATGCTCATGGGCGCTGCCGATTCCTCCGACGTGCATGGCTTTGTCGACGGCACGATCGGCAAACTGGTGGAGCACGACAGGCAATCCGGTTCGCCTTATCTGGAGACGCTCGCCGAATACTTGCGCTCCGGTTGTCGCAGCCAGCCCTGTGCCGATGCCATGGGGTTGCACGTGACCACGTTGCGCTATCGCCTCGCGCGCATTCAGGAGTTATTCGGTATCGATGTGGAGACGCCGGAGCGGCGTTTTGCGGTGGAACTCGCGATCCAGTTGCATACGCTCACGAAGGGCGCAACGGTGGCGTCCTCTCACGGGACTAAGGACGCGACGTCCAGCACAACACACGGTGCAACCTCCAGCCCGCGCCAGACTGGGCGCGCGGCCCGTCATCCATGAAAACCCTGCCGCGCAATCGAGAGTAAATGATTCCGCTTCTCCTGCGATTCGACGGAAGCTGACAAAAAAGTCCTCGCATATCGTTGACCTCAACGTAATGACGTTTCGAGGTGAACGACATGCAAGCTGTCGCCCAACAGAGCCAGATCAGCGCATCCGCAGGCGCTGCTGCCGCGCCACACGACGCCGGTAGCCCTAACGCTCGCGCCGTCTCGGCCATCGACCCCGTCGCGCTGCGCCGCGCACTTGGCACCTTCGTGACCGGTGTCACCGTCGTCACCGCCCGCGACGACGAGGGCCGTCCGCGCGGCATGACGGCCAACTCTTTCACATCCGTCTCGCTCGACCCGCCGCTGTTGCTCGTATGCGTGGGAAAGGGCGCTGCGAGCTATCCGGTCTTTCAGAATACGCAGAGTTTCGCCGTCAACCTGCTGCATGACGGACAGACCGACGTGTCGAACCTGTTCGCATCGAAGTCGGCGGAGAAGTTCGCTGTCGTCGGTCACGATACGGTTCACACCGGCGCACCGGTGCTCACCGATTGCCTGACCTGGTTCGACTGCACCGTGCACGACCGTGTCGACGCCGGCGATCACGCCATTCTGATCGGGCAGATTCAGGCGTTCGGCACGAGCCCGGCTGCACCGCTCGGCTTCTGTCGTGGCCGCTATGCGCATGTGAAAGACCCGCTGCCGCCGGGCTGGTTGTCGTCTCACGACATGATCGTCGGTTACCTGATCGACGCCGACGGCAGTCTGCTGCTCGCGCAGGACGGCAAGGGCGGATGGGTGTTGCCCAGCGCGCCCCGCCGTCTCACGAACGGGCGTCTGCCGCTCGCTGGGGGGAGCGAACTGGCGCTGGTGCCGCACGACACCTTCCTCTATTCGGTGTTCGACACCGCTGAGAACGACCCTGGCTACCTGATGTACCGGGCGCGTCTCGCACAGCCGCTGGCGCAGGCCGACCTGCCGCCGCAGTTCCGCTTCTTTCCATTCGATCAGTTGCCGTTCGACGAAATCGCCTCGCGCGAGATTCGCTCGATGGTGCGCCGCTATGTGCGCGAAACCGCGGGCGGCCATTTCGGCATCTACATGGATTCCCACGACGGCGGGCGCATCGCGATGGTGAGCGATGCGCAGCCGTGGACCCAACTCTCCCAAGTCTGACCCTGGAGTCAATCGATGCATACGACGATGCAAACGCTGGAGGGATCACGCCAGCAGTTGTTTATTGACGGACAGTTCACGGCGCCGCACAGCGCCGAGTACGTCCCGAGCTATGACCCGACGACCGGCCGCCCGTGGTACGAGTTCGCGCAGGCGGACGCAGTGGATGTCGACCGTGCGGTACGTTCGGCGCAAGCCGCCCTCGTCAATCCGGCATGGCGGCGCATGACGCAGACCGAGCGCGGCAAGCTGGTGCGCAAGCTGGGCGAACTGGTGCTGGCGAACGCCGATGCGCTGGCCGCCATCGAGTGTCGCGACAACGGCAAGCTGCTCAAGGAAATGCACGCACAGATGCGCGCCATTCCCGACTCGTATTTGTATTTCGCGGGCATGGCGGACAAGCTGCAAGGCGACACCATCCCCGTGAACAAGCTCGATACGCTGAACTTCAACACGCGCGAGCCGATCGGCGTGGTCGGCATGATCATTCCGTGGAATTCGCCGCTGATGATGCTCACCGGCACGCTCGCGCCGTGTCTGGCCATCGGCAACACGATCGTGGTCAAGCCTTCAGAGCATGCGACCGCGTCCACGCTCGCCCTAGCCGAACTGGTGATCGAGGCAGGCATTCCGCCGGGCGTCGTCAATGTGGTGACGGGCGATGGCGTGACCACGGGCGACGCGCTCACGCGTCATCCGGGCATCGCCAAATACGTGTTCACCGGCAGCACCGTGACGGGCCGCAAGATCGCGGGCAACGCCGCGCAGAATCTCGTGCCGTGTCAGATGGAACTGGGCGGCAAGTCGCCGCACGTCGTGTTCGACGACGTGGACATCGAGCGTGCGGTCAACGGCGTGGTCTCGGGCGTGTTTGCTGCCGCCGGTCAAACCTGCGTCGCCGGTTCGCGCTGCTTCGTGGAGGCTTCTGTCTACGACCGCTTTGTGGAGGCGCTGGTCGAGCGCACGCGTCGTGTGCGCGTCGGGCACCCGACACACGAAGACACTGACATCGGTCCGCTCGCACTGGCCTCGCAGCTCGACAAGGTGCAAACCTATGTCGCCTCGGGGGTGCAGGAAGGCGCGCGCGTGGCGGCCGGCGGTCAGCGTCCGGGGCGCGACGACCTTGCCGGTGGCTGGTACTACGAGCCCACCGTCATGACGCAGGCCCGCAACGACATGCGCTTCATGCAGGAAGAGATCTTCGGGCCGGTGGTCGGCGTGATGCCCTTCTCCGGCGAGGCCGAACTCATCGAGTTGGCCAACGCCACGGAATACGGCCTTGCCGCCGGGATCTGGACGCGCGATATCGACCGCGCCCTGCGCTTCGCCCGCGACGTGGAGGCGGGCACCGTCTGGATCAACACCTACCGCTCGGCGGCGTACATGTCGGCCAACGGCGGCACCAAACACAGCGGCTATGGCCGTCGCGGCGGCTTCGAAGTGATGCGCGAGTTTTCTCGCCTGAAGAACGTCGTGATCGATTACTCGGGTGCGATGCAGGATCCGTTCGTGATCCGCCTGCGCTGACCTCACCGAACTCACTGGAGACCTACCCCATGAAATTCTCCGTATCGCTCAGCATGGAGCGGTTCTCGCCGCAAGACACGATGAACGATGCCGTGCGCAACATGCTGCACCTTGCGCGCATTGCCGATGAAGGCGGCTTCGAGACACTGTGGACGGCAGAGCACCACACCATCGAATGCACGATCTCGCCGAATCCGTTCATCACGCTCACGTGGCTGTCTCAACACACCGAGCAAATCCGTCTGGGCACGGCCACGATCGTCGCGCCGTACTGGTCGCCGATCCGTCTGGCCGGTGAATCGGCCATGTGCGACCACCTGACGGGCGGCCGCCTCGAATTCGGCATCGCACGCGGTGCGTATCAATACGAGTTCGACCGCATGGCCGGTGGCATTCCGCAGCAGGAAGGCGTGGCGTACATGAAGGAACTGGTGCCCGCGGTGAAGAAGCTGTGGGAGGGCGACTACGCCCACGACGGGCACTACTGGAAGTTCCCGCTCGCCACGTCGGTGCCGAAGCCGCTGCAACAGCCGCATCCGCCGATCTGGGTGGCAACACGCGACCCGGGCAGCTTCGATTGGGCGGTGAGCGTCGGAGCAAACATCTTGTCGACGCCACTTGCTGCGCCGGTGTCGGAAGTCGCCGTGCTCGGCGAGAAATTCCGCAAGGCGGTGGCGGATCACCCGGAGCGAGCGCGCCCACGCTTCATGATGCTGCGCCGCACGTGCGTGTACGACCGTCCCCAGGACTGGGAGGTCGCTGTGCGCCACAGTGTGGACTTCGGCCGCACGTTCGAAAATCTGATGCAGAACATCGGCACCGTGACCAATGGCTTCCCCGAAGCCGTGCCGTACGAGGCAGTCGTCGGGCGCAGCAACTACGATCCGGCGTCGATTCGCGAGAACCTCATGTTCGGCACGCCCGACGAGATCGTGCGCAAGCTTGAGGTGTACGAAGCGCAGGGCGTCGACCAGTTCTGCCTCGGCCTGTCGTTCAACCTGCCGTTCGAGCTGCAAGTGAAGACGCTGCGTCTGTTCATCGACGAGGTCATGCCGCATTTCGCCGCGCGCGAGGCGGCCAGAGCAAAGGACGCGGCGAAAGAAGCCCGTTCGGCAGCCGCTTCGCAAACCGTGGCGTCGGCGGCAGAGCGCCCGGCGGCGCTGGCATCGGCGGGCCGCTGACTTATGGGTGCGCGCGAAATGACCGAACCGCCCGACGTGCCACGCGAGCAGACATTGCGCGTGGGCGACGTCACGCTGGCCTATCGTCTGCTGGGGCATGGCCCTCGCCCGCTCGTGTGCATTCACGGTGTGGGGTCGTATCAGGAGGCATGGGACGACGTGGCGGCCGCACTGGCCGATGACTTCCGCATTCTCACCTTCGATCTGCGCGGGCACGGACGATCGTCGCGCGTGAAGGGGCGGTACGAGATCGACGATTTCGTGGCCGACACGCTCGCGCTGGCCGACCATGTGGGCTTCACCACGTTCGATCTGGCGGGCTTCTCGCTTGGTGGACTGATTGCGCAGCGACTTGCGCTCTCCCATGCGCCGCGCCTGCGCCGTCTCGCTTTGCTCGCCACCGTCTCGGGCCGCACCCGAGACGAGTGTGAGCGCGTGCTGGCCCGGCTTGCGGCGCTGCAAAGCGGCGAGCGGGGGGCGCATTACGACGCGTCGCTCTCGCGCTGGCTGACGGAGGATTTTCAGGCGAAGCATCCCGAGCGCATCGCCTATCTGCGCGCACGCAACGCGCAGAACGACCCGGATTGCTACGCGTCGGCGTATCGCGTGCTGGCAGAGACGGACTTCGGCGGCTTCATCGATCAGATCCGCATGCCGACGCTCATCCTCACCGGGGAAGACGACCAGGGGTCGAACCCGCGCATGGCGCAGTTCATGCATGAATGCATCGTCGGCTCGCAGCTCGCGATTTTTCCCGGTCTGCGTCACTCGATTCTGGTCGAGGCACCCGGGCAGGTGGCCGGGCTGATGCGTGATTTTTTTGCCGGTGACAACGGGGCAGGGAGCCAAGCATGATCGTAGAAGAGCGCATCTACCGCATCCGGAACGGCTGCATGGCGCAGTACCTGAATCTGGTACGCCACGAGGGACTGGCGATCCAGCAGCCCATTCTCGGCCATCTCGTCGGTTACTTCACGACCGAGATCGGTGTGCTGAGTCAGGTGACGCATCTCTGGGCTTACCCGAGCCTGGACGAACGGGCGCGCCGTCGTGGTGTGCTAGCGCTTGACAAGCGCTGGCAGGCATTCATTCCGCGTCTGTCCGAATTGATCGAACACGCTGAAAACCGCATTCTGGTACCGACCGATTTTTCCCCGCTCGCGGCGTTTGCACCGCAAGCGACGCAGGCAATTGCTTCAGAGGAGATTCGCCGTGACTGACCGACTGAGAATCGAAAACCTGTACAAGGTCTTCGCCGACAAGCCGGCGCGTGCGCTGGCCATGCTGCGCGGCGGCAAATGCAAGTCCGACGTGCTCGAAACGCTGGGGCAGGTCGTGGGTCTCGACGACGTCTGCCTGACCGTGCCCTCCGGCGCGATCTACATGGTCATGGGACTCTCCGGCTCTGGAAAGTCCACACTCGCGCGCTGCATCAATCGCCTGAACGAGCCCTCGGACGGCAGGATTCTGCTCGATGGCGAGGATCTGTGCGCGCTCGATGAGCGCGGGCTTCGTGACGTGCGCCGCAATCGCATCTCGATGGTCTTCCAGCACTTCGCGCTGCTGCCGAATCGTCGCGTGATCGAGAACGTGGAGTTCGGGTTGAAGCTGCGGGGCATGTCGGCGGCCGAGCGTCGCAGACGCGCCGAAGAAGTGCTGAGCGTGGTCGGTCTCGCTCGCTGGGCCTACCACATGCCGCACGAACTGAGCGGCGGTATGCGTCAGCGTGTGGGTCTTGCCCGGGCGCTCGCGACCGAAGCCGACGTGCTCATCATGGATGAAGCGTTCAGCGCGCTCGATCCGCTTATCCGCACCGAAATGCAGGACGAATTGCTGCGTCTACAACACACGCTCAACAAGACCATTCTGTTCATCACGCACGATTTTCAGGAAGCGCTCAAGCTCGGCACCCGCATTGCCATCATGGCTGACGGGAAGCTCGTGCGAGAGGGCACGCCGCAACAGATCGTGCTGGAACCGGGCAGCGACTACGTGGCGGCGTTCACGCGCGACGTCGACCGTGCCCGCCTGTTCGACGCACGCTCGGTCATGACCTCGCTCGCAGCGCAATGGCAAGCGCCCGGCAAGGCCGGGATGGCCATCGGCGAAGGGGCGCCGGGTTTTGTGGTCGATGCGCAGACGCGTGTCGTCGGCACGCTCAGCGCATCGCAGATGGCACAGGCGCGTGACGGTGGCGCATCGCCCGAGCCCAACCGGCAGTTCGTATGCGTGCCGGCGGACATGCGTCTGGTGGACGTGGCTGCGCGCGTCAGATCCGACGACCCGATCGGAGTGACCGACGACGAAGGCAAGTTGATCGGCGTTCTGGACGTGCGGCAGCTTCTTGCCCGTATTGGCGCCGCTGCTGGCGCAGGAGTACATCATGCTTAATGCCGATCAACTGGCGGTATTCCCCATCGATCAATGGATTCAGGAGGGCGTGCAGTGGATGGCGCTGCATATGCGCCCACTGTTCCTGCTCATCAAATGGCCCGTCGAGCGACTGCTGACCTTCAACGACAGCGTGATCCACGCGGCGCCGTTTCCCGTGATGGTCGTGATCGCGTTCCTGCTGTGCTGGCGGCTCGCAAGTCTGAGTGTCGCCGTGTTCAGCGCGATTGTCTTCGTGGCGATTGCGATGCTCGGCGTGTGGAACGAAGCGATGACAACGCTCTCGCTCATCATGACCGCCATTCTGTTCTGTGCGCTCATCGGCATTCCTATCGGCATATGGAGCGCGCGCAACGAGCGCGTATGGCTCGTGGTGCGGCCGGTGCTCGACATCATGCAGACGACACCGACGTTCGTGTATCTCGTGCCTGTCGTGATGCTCTTCGGCGTGGGTAATGTGCCGGGCGAAGTCGCAGTGGTCACGGCCGCGATGCCGCCGCTCATCCGCTTCACGCATCTGGGCATTCGCATGGTGGAGCACGAGATCGTGGAGGCGGGTCTCGCGTTCGGCGCGGACAAGCGTCAATTGCTGTGGGAGGTGCAATTGCCGCTGGCGGTGCCAACCATTCTGGGTGGCCTGAACCAGACCGTGCTCACGGCGATGGTGATGTCGGTCGTGGTGGCAATGATCGGCGCGGAAGGTCTTGGACTCGTGGTGTTGCAGGGGCTGGGCCGTCTCGACGTGGGGCGTGCGGCCGTGGGCGGTATCGCCATCGTGCTGCTGGCCATGATGCTCGATCGTTTCACGCAGAAGCTCGCGAAAACGAAGCCACGCGATCAGCAGACGTTCCGTGCCGTGATCTATCGCCTGTTTCGCGGGGAGCGCCGGGAGACTGTCGACGTTCGACCCGCATCGCAAACCGCCGACGCCCGCGAAGCGCTCTGAGCGCGACGATTGACGCTTACGTGTTGTGTCACCTGAAAGCCGGCCTCGACGGGGTCATGGGCCGGCGCCCGTGCCCGCCGCTGGCGGGCCGATAACCAGAGACGATCGGGATGGATCGTACAAGTCTTGGAGAGCAGCAATGAAAGGATTCGCAAAGGCGGTCGCCTCGTTCACGCTGTCGCTGGTCGCGGCCGGCGCGTTGCACGCGCAGACGCTACCGGGCACGGGCAAGACGATTCACTACGCACAGAGCGACAGCTTCGGCGGCAACTACGTCGTCGCGCAGATCGTCTCGAAGGCGTTCAAGGCGCTGGGCTACGACGTCAAGCTCAGCACCATGAACACCACGTTGTTCTTCCAGGCGGTCGCACAAGGCGATATCGACATCGCTACCGACGTGAATTTCCCCCAGCGTGAGCCGGGCTTCCGCACGGTGCAGCAGCAGGCGATGATCGTTGGCTCGGGCCTGATCGCCGGCGATGGCATCAACGGCTATCTGATCGACAAGAAGACGGCCCAGCAGTATCACATCACCAGTCTCGAGCAGATGAAGGACCCGAAGATTGCCGGACTCTTCGGCAAGGACGGCAAGGCCGAGCTGATCAGTTGCGATCCGGGCTGGAGCTGCGGCGATGTGGTCGATTATCAACTCGACAAGTTCGGTCTGAAGCAGACGGTCAAGGCGGTGCGGGGCAAGTACGAAGCGCTGATGGTTGAAGCGGTGACGAAGGTGAAGCAGGGCAAGCCTGCGTTCTTCTACGCGTGGAGCCCGTCGTGGGTGACGAACGCGCTCGTGCCGGGCGTGGACGTGGTGTGGCTGCCGACACCGGCCGACGCGCTGCCGCCGAACGTACCGAACAAGGGCTCGGCGCTGGTGAACAACGTGGAAGGTTGCGCGGGCGGTGCCAACCCGTGCCGCATGGCGATGGCATCGTGGAACTGGGGTTCCGTGGCGAACAAGCAGTTCATCGCGGCGAACCCGGCCGTGAAGACGCTGATCGAGCAGATTCGCTTCCCGGGCAAGACGTGGTCGCAGTGGGAGGCCACGATCAGCAAGGAAGGCGGTTCGCCCGCGTTGATCACGAAACTCTCGGACGAATGGATCGCCGCCAACAAGGCCCAACTGGACCAGTGGGTTGCGACGGCTGCCAAGGCCCGATGAATTGCCACGCCTGAGGAGATCGATCGATGAATCCGGATCTGTTTGAAAAGGGATTGAAGACGCGGCGTGAAGTGCTGGGCAGCGAGTACGTCGACAAGTCGATTGCCACGGCCGACGCTTTCAACCGTCCGATGCAGGAACTGGTGACGGAGTACTGCTGGGGCGAGATCTGGAATCGCCCGGGCATCGACCGTCGTACGCGCAGCTTGCTGAACCTGGGCATGCTGACCGTGCTGAACCGGCCGCACGAACTGAAGCTGCATGTGCGCGGTGCGTTGACCAACGGCGTGACGAAGGAAGAGATCGCCGAGGTGTTTTTGCAAGCGGCGATCTACGCCGGTGTGCCCGCGGCCATCGACAGCTTCCGTGTTGCGCGCGAAGTGTTCGACGCGCAGGCGCCAGCCTGAACGACGACCGGCGATGGCTCGCAACGGAGCCATCGCCGATTCGTGGCGGGAGGAGAGGGGCGATCAGGCCTTCGGCGTGTCGGTCTTGCCTTCATCCTGCGATGTCTGCACGACGGGCCCGGGCAGTCCGGTGATCTTCGGCACGCATTCCCGATGGAACCACACGAGATTGACCGGTTCGCCAGCCAGCAGGCGCTTGACCGGGGGCACGACCTGTTCGCCGATCAGCATGCCGAGCAAGCCGAGAAGCGCGACGGCGGGCGGTGCAGGGGAGCGCACCCCGAGGCCGCCATAAAGAATGCCGACGAGCACGCCGACGCCGAGCGAGACGAGATAGAGCTTCATGAAATTCTCCGCGAAGCATGCGATCTAAGGTCGTACCACGCCACGGCGATAAAGCCGCCCACGAGTCCGAGATGCTCGAAAAAGCCGTTGGCGAGCATGACGCGCTCACCCGGCGGTGCGGCCCAGAAGCGGTTGGCCATGAACGACGCCGCCAAGGTGAATGCCGCCAGCGCCAACGCGCCCAGCCATCGCCATCGTCCGGTGAGGATAAGCAGCGACGCACCGATTTCAAGCGCGATGACCGCCGCCGCAAACGGCGCGGCAGGTGCCAGTCCGAAGTGCGTCATCTCGGCGATGGCCGCTGGAAAATCCAGCAACTTGTCGATGCCGCCCTGCAAATAGGCACTGCACAACAGCAGCAGGGCAAGCCAATAGGCCCAGCCCGGCAGAGAAATCCCTTCGCGCCCAGCGGGCGCCGAGGGATCGGAGGACGGCAAGACAGTGGCCATGACACACCTCGATTGGTGCGACCGCGATCAAAACGCCCAGCACGAACAGCCGAGCGCACCCCAGAAGCCGCTTTCGTCAGACGCCGGTACGTTCGACGTCCACGCCCGGGTATGAGCATGGCCGTGTACGCCGCACGACGTCGCACAGGCGCAACTCGCACTTACGTTGAGCACCTGCGGCTGACGCGACTTGTAGCCCACGCCGTGCCGGGCGGGCGACCAATCGGGCATGGCGGGCGGTATCTCCGGCGCATAGTTGCCGAAGTCTCCCTCGCCATAGACGACCTTGCCGCCCAGTATCGTGAGCACTGACGTGATGTCCTGAATCTCGTCTTCCGGCACGCTGAAGTAATCGGCGCCGAGCACGGCCATATCTGCGAGCTGCCCGACTTTGATCTGCCCCTTCTTGCCGACTTCCGACGAGAACCAGGTGTTGGCCTCGGTCCAGAGGCGCAGCGCGTCGTTGCGATCGAGCAGATTGCCCGGCGCGGACATGCGCAAGCCGCCCACGGTCTTGCCCGTCACGAGCCAATAAAGCGAGACCCACGGGTTGTACGAAGCGACGCGCGTCGCATCCGTCCCCGCGCCGACCTTCACGCCGCGCTCCAGCATGCGACGAATCGGCGGCGTGGCTTCCGCAGCCCGGGCGCCGTAGCGCTCCACGAAGTACTCGCCCTGATACGCCATTCGATGCTGCACGGCGATGCCGCCGCCGAGCGCCGCGATTCGGTCGATGTTGCGATCGCTGATCGTCTCCGCGTGATCGAAGAACCAGTGCAGGCCGTCGAACGGAACATCCCGGGCGACCTTTTCGTAGACGTCGAGTGCGCGAGAGATGGTCTCATCGTAGGTGGCGTGCAGACGCCACGGCCATCGGTTCTCCGCGAGCAGCCGCACGACCGGTTCGAGATCGCTTTCCATGGACGGCGGCATGTCAGGACGCTCGACACGGAAGTCCTCGAAGTCCGCCGCCGTGTACACAAGCATTTCGCCTGCGCCGTTATGCCGGTAGATGTCATCGCCTTGGCCGGGACTCACTTGCTTGACCCACTGGCTGAAATCCGCGAGTTCGGCCTGGGGCTTCTGCGTAAAGAGGTTGTAGGCAAGACGCACCGTCAACTGTCCTTCGCGGTGCAGTTCCTCGATGATGCTGTAGTCCTCGGGGTAGTTCTGGAACCCGCCGCCCGCGTCGATCACGCCCGTCACGCCGAGCCGGTTCACTTCGCGCATGAAGTGCCGTGTGGAGTTCTTCTGATACTCCGGCGGCAGCTTCGGACCCTTGGCGAGCGTGGCGTAGAGGATGGTCGCGTTCGGCTTGGCCAGCAGCAATCCGGTTGGATTGCCCGATGCGTCGCGCACGATCTCACCGCCCGGCGGGTTGGGTGTGTCTTTGGTGTAGCCCACGGTGCGCAGAGCCGCGCCGTTGAGAATCGCGCGGTCGTACAGATGCAGGATGAACACCGGCGTGTCGGGTGCGACGGCGTTCAGTTCATCGATGCTCGGCAGGCGCTTCTCGGCGAACTGATGCTCCGTGAAACCGCCCACCACGCGAACCCATTGCGGCGCAGGTGTTCGGTCGACCTGATCCTTGAGCATGCGCATGGCATCGGCCAGTGAGCGAACACCGTCCCAGCGCAGTTCCATGTTGTAGTTCAGGCCACCCCGGATGATGTGCATGTGACTATCGATCAGTCCCGGGATGACACGGCGGCCCTGCAGGTCGATGACCTGCGTGCCGCTGCCGGCCAGACGCATCACGTCGTCGCGCGTGCCCACGGCGGAGAATGTCCCGCCCGTGAGTGCGACGGCATCTGCCTGTGGATTGGCGCGGTCGAGCGTGGTGAACTTGCCGTTGACCAGAATGAGGTCGGGCGTGGGGGCGGTCATGGTGGCCTCCGATCAGCGATTCGCGGGAACGGCCGGAATCGCTTCGTGCGGCGTTGCGGTGCGCTGCGCGGCCTTGTGAACCATCGTGTAGGCGTAGTCGACGCCCATGCCGTACGCGCCCGAGTGCTCCTTGACGAGCTTCATCACGGCGTCGTACGTGTCGCGGTGGGCCCAGTCGCGCTGCCACTCGAGCAATACCTGCTGCCATGTCACGGGCACGACACCCGCCTGGACCATGCGCTGCATCGCGTAGTCGTGCGCTTCTTTCGACGTGCCGCCCGAGGCGTCAGCCACCATATAGATCTCGTAACCGCCTTCGAGCATGGCGCACAAGGCGAAGGTGGTGTTACAGACTTCCGTCCAAAGGCCGGCGACGATGACCTTCTTGCGCCCGTTGGCGGCGAGCGCGTCGCGCACCTTCTGGTCGTCCCATGAATTCATCGAAGTGCGTTCGAGCAGCTTCTGGTTCGGGAACACGTCGAGCAGTTCGGGGTAGGTGAAGCCCGAGAACGATTCAGACTCGACCGTCGTGATCGTCGTCGGGATGTTGAAGATGCGCGCTGCCTTTGCCAGACCCACGGTGTTGTTCTTGAGCGCCTGACGATCCATCGACTGAACGCCGAAAGCCATCTGCGGTTGATGGTCGATGAAAATAAGCTGGCTGTTCTGCGGGGTGAGGACTTCGAGCTTGGGGTTCGACATGGAAGGCTCCGGAGGGAAGTGGGGACGGGGCGCGAGGTCGCGAAGGGCACCACATACGACCGCCTCAGAGCCTATGCCCTTCGAACGACACCCACTATCGTCTCTTCGTATTAGTGCCGGCAACGCCATGCCTGGCGTGGGGGCGCCGCTGATTTTCATCAAAAATAGCGCGCACGTTCGTGCTTTTTCGTGGTGCTCTGTGACTTGTGGCTGACGTATACTCGGCGGCATCGAATCACGACTCTGCCTACCTGCATGAACGGGCTTCCTGACAGCGATACTGCAACCGTCTACGTCGCCATCGACGATGCGGCGGACAACGCGACGCTTCTCGCGCTGCTTTCGACCGCGGGTCTGCGCACGCGCGCAATGGCGTGCGCGGCGACGTTCCTGGCGGGTGAGCGCGCCGCTGGGCCGGCCTGTCTGGTGCTGGCGGCCGATCTGGGCGCGCCCGGCGGCGGTCTCGCATTGCAGGACGCGTTGATCGCGATGCAGGACCCGATCCCCGTGGTCTTCATCTCCGATCATGCCGACGTGGCGACCAGCGTGCGCGGCATGAAGGCGGGAGCGATCGATTTCCTGACCCGTCCGTTCGCCGAAGGTGTGCTGCTTGGCGCGGTAGGCGCAGCGCTCGCGAAGGATCGCCAGCGTCTGGCGCGAGATCGGGCCAGCACCGACGTTGCCGAGCGCGCCCAACGGCTCTCCCAGCGAGAGCGGGAAGTCATGGCGCTGGTGGCGGCGGGCCGCATGAACAAACACATTGCCGACGAACTCGGCATCAGCGAAGTCACCGTCAAGATCCATCGCGGCAATGCGATGCGAAAAATGGAGGCCCGCTCCTTCGCGGACCTCGTCATCATGGCTCACAAGCTCGGCATGACATCGCCTGCGCTTTATCACGGCGGCATCGGCCGGCATCGGCGCGAGACAGTGTGAGCTGGCGCCATCCTCCCACGGTTTTCCGCGATCAATCGCACGGTTGACACAAACCTGTCAGCACCGGTTGGCAATTAGCTGTTCGGTCTCGCCATCGGCGTCGCATTGATGGCGCTCAGACCCTTTAGCGCCCCGGAATAATCGGTGCCGGCGGCGGTGCCGCGGGCCGCTGCGGCGTCGCCGAATTCCCGAACGCATTTCCCATGCGCTGAGACGTGCCACTCCAGTTGAACTGGCCGCCGATCTGGTTGCTCGGCCTGTTGGCAATGTCTTCCGACTCGAGACCGGGTGCACGCCCGCCCGCAAGCGGACTCGAGGCCGGCTGCAACTGATTCGTCAGGCAGTCATACGACGGCGAGCGCTGTCCGTTCACCTCCACGTCCACGCAACCGGTCCGCGATGGCGTCTTCGGCGTGCCGTTGGCACTCGCCGCATCATCGGCGGCGCTTACGTTCCCGGCCATGCCGAGCGTCAACGCGACGGCGCACGTTATCGCGGCGCCTCGCCATTGCACGGCGTTGCCAACCCTCCGAGTGCCCCGAGTGTTCTCTGCCTTCATGGCATGTCTCCCCGTCAAAAATATTAGGTGGTCCATCAGGACTCCGACCGAACAAGCATACGTCAGTCCGTGCGTTTTTCGAGAAAGATGAATTTCTCGTGACAAACGTTAGTCGGCCGCCTTCCCGAACGTCTAGGTATCCGTATTCGTGAGGAATGTCGACACGGATTGCGTGCGGACGGGCGATACCCGCGGTGTTTAGCGGTAAGCGCGGGGAATCGTCAGGCCACCGGGGGCACTGCATCGGGCAGAGCCGCGTCGACCTAACAAAGCAGAGTCTTCTATATGCGTTTGATGAAAACGAACCGGCCGTGGCTGCGCTGGGCGGCGCTGTGCGCTGTCACGTTGGGGGGATCGGTGAATGGCGTTGCGATTGCTCAGGAAACCAAAGCAGCTCAGTCGGACAATGCGCCCGCGGTAAATCCGCAGGCTGGTGTGACGGGATCGACGGATGCGAAGGAAAGGCCCGCCGACGCGCACAAGCAAGTCAATATCAATGAGTACGTCGTGCGCGGCAACACGGTGCTCGACGTCCGCACGATCGAAAAGGCCGTCACGCCGTACCTCGGGCCGAACCGCACGCTCGCCGACATCGAAGCCGCCCGCGACGCCTTGCTCGCGGCTTACCAGGCCAAGGGCTATCAGTCGGTGTACGTCGATCTGCCGGAACAGCAAGTCAGCGGCGGCATTGTCTATCTGAAGGTGAGCGAGACCAAGCTTGGGCGTCTGCGCGTGGTTGGCTCGGAATACCACTCGCCGCGCGAGGTGCGCGATCGCGTGCCGTCACTGGCCGAAGGCAAGGTGCCGGACTTCAATGCTGCGCAGGCGGAACTCACGGCCCTCAATCGTACCGGCGAGCAACAGGTGGTGCCGCTCGTCAAGCAAGGCGCAGTGCCCGGCACGATGGACGTCGACCTCAAGGTCGAAGACACCAACCCGTGGCGCGCGAGCCTCAGCCTGAACAACGACCGCAGCGCCGACACCAAGCCGCTGCGCATGCTCGCGTCGGTGGGCTACGACAACCTGTGGCAACTCGGCCATCGCGTGTCGATGAGCTTCTTCGGCGCGCCTCAGGACTTCAGCCAGAGCAAGGTGTGGTCGGGTTCGTACGTGGCGCCGCTGGGCTCCTCGCCGTGGACGCTTGAACTCAACGGCTATCAGTCGGACAGCAACGTCGCCACCACCGGCGGCACCACGGTGCTCGGCAAGGGGCATGCGATCGGCGTGAAGACGACATACACGGTGCCGGATACCGGCGCCTGGTATCACGCCTTCAGTCTGGGCGTGGACTTCAAGGACAACACGGAAACGACGCGCTTCGGCACCGCTGGCGATGTGGTGCCGCTCAAGTACGCACCGATCACGCTGGGCTACAGCGGCTTCTATCAGGACGAAGACCTGAGCGCTGGCCTGAACACTTCGATCGTCTCAGGCATGTCGAGCTTCCTCGGCTATGGCAGCAGTCCTGCCCAGTTCGACGCGAAGCGCTACAAGGCGTCGCCGAGCTTCATGGTGCTGCGCGCCGATGCCAACGGCACCTACACGTTTGGTGGCGGTTGGCAGCTTGCGGCGCGCGTGGCCACGCAGATGACCGATTCGGCGCTGATCTCAAATGAGCAACTCGCGGGCGGCGGCATGAACTCGGTGCGCGGCTATCTCTCGGCGGAAGCGACCGGCGACTACGGCGTGGTCGGCTCCATCGAATGGCGTACGCCGCCGATTCCGCTGCTCGGCCCGGTCGTCTCGAACTGGCGCGCCTACGCATTCTTCGACGGGGCACGCCTCGGATTGCGCGATGCGCTGCCGGAACAGACGTCGCGTTACTCGCTGGCGTCGGTCGGTCTTGGCACGTCGCTGCGCCTGACGTCACACGTGACGGGCCGCGTCGACGCCGCCTATCCGCTGACCAACGGCCCGCGCACGGAACGCTACAAGCCGCGACTGAACTTCAGCGTTACGGCGACCTATTGAGCGAATCGAGCGAATAGAGCGAATAGAGCGAATAGAGCGAATAGAGCGAATAGAGCGAATAGAGCGAATAGAGCGAACAAACCGAATCGAGCGACTAGCGGGCGGCCCGAAAAGCCCCCCCCCGAACTTCACTACACAACATTCACGACCTGATGCCTGGTGCGCCTATTGAACGCGTCGGGCGGCATAAACGGAGAAATACAGCCATGCGACGCATTCTTCCATTCCTGCTTGCGCTGATCGGCACGCTGATGCCGGTGCTCGCGCACGCCTGGTGGCAACCGGATTGGGCGTACCGCAAGCCGATCACCATCGACGCTGGCCCGCAAGGCGGCAACATCACGGGCGACGCCGGCCGGGTGCCGATGCTGTTGCGCCTGCATACCGGGAACTTCAGCTTTGAAGGCGTGAACGAAACCGGTGCCGACCTGCGCTTCGTGGCAGCCGACGACAAGACCGTTCTCAATCACCAGATCGAGCAGTTCGATCCGGTGCTGGGCATTGCGCTCGTGTGGGTCGACGTGCCCGCCGTCAGCGCAGGCGCCAAGCAACAGGTCTGGATGTACTACGGCAACCGCAAGGCCCCCGCGGCCGGCAACGGTCAGCGCGTGTTCGACCCCGACTACACCGCCGTGTACCACTTCGGCGAATCGAACGTGCCCGCACGTGACACGACCGCTTACGGCAACAACAGCCAGAACCCGGTGGTGACACTTGACGGCGCGATCATCGGCAAGGGCGCTCAGGTCGGTGCTTCGCCGATCGTGTTGCCCGCCTCGCCGTCGCTCGCGCTCGCTGCCGGCAGCCCGTTCACGTTCTCGGCATGGGTGCATCCGGACAAGCTCGGCGCGAACGAAGCGATCTACGTGCGCCGCGACGGCGGAAGCGATCTCGTGATCGGGGTCGATCAGGGGGTGCCGTTCGTGCAGGTGGGGGCGCAGCGCAGCCAGCCGGGTCAACCGATCCCGGCGGGTAAGTGGTCGCACCTGGCGGTCACGGCAGACGGCAAGTCGGTCACGCTCTATGTTGGCGGTCACGCAGCCACGACGCTGGCTGTCGCATTGCCCGCACTGAATTCGCCGACGATCCTCGGCGGTGATGTCGACGGCGCCACCGGTGGCCTCGCGCACTTCTCGGGCGCGATGGACGAAGTGCACCTGTCGAAGGTCGCTCGCAGCGCTGCCTTGCTGCAAACGGATGCCGTCTCGCAAGGCGCCGAATCGCGTCTGATCGCCTTTGGTCCGGATGAGCAACAAGCCGGTAAGAGCCACTTCGCATTCATTCTCGCGGCCATGCCGGTCGACGCCTGGGTCGTGGTCTGTGTGCTGGGTCTGATGGCGCTGGTGTCGTGGATCATCATGGTCACGAAGGGGCGCAGCTACGCCGCAAAGGCGCGTGCCAACAGCGCCTTCATGACGCAATTTCGCGAAGCCTCGGGCGCACCGCTCGACCAGATCGCGCGTACGAATCGCGTGCCGGACGACGTGCGCGATCAATCGCCGCTGTGGCGTCTGTACGAGGTTGCGTTGGGCGAACTGCATCGCCGTCACGAACTCGGCTACGACACGAGCGCTGTGTCCGACGCGACCATCAGCGCCATTCGCGCGTCGATGGACGGTGCGATGGTGCGCGAAGTCGAAGACATGAGCAAACGCATGAACTGGCTCTCGACGTCCATTGAAGGGGCGCCGTACGTCGGTCTGTTCGGCACCGTGATCGGGATCATGCTGGTGTTCGTCGTGGCCGCCATGGCGGGCGCGGTGGACATCAACTCGGTGGCGCCGGGCATGGCCGCGGCACTGCTGTGTACGGCCGCCGGTCTCGGCGTGGCCATTCCCGCACTGTTTGGCTACAACTGGCTGGTGTCGCGCTCGGATGCGCTCTCGGCCGACATGGCCGTGTTCGTCGACGAGTTCACGACCCGCCTCGCAGAAGAGCAGGGCGAAGGCCGTCGTCAGCCCGTGCTGCAACGCGCCTGACGAGGACGAATCATGGCAAACGCAATGCGATTCGCTGCGAAGAAGCGCGCGGGCGGCATCAACATCACGCCGTTCGTCGACGTGCTGCTGGTGGTGCTGGTGATCTTCATTCTCACGAGTAACGCCAGCATTCCCGGCATCAAGGTCGATCTCCCGAAAGCCAGCTCATCGGTGGCCCTCGAGAAGCCGAAGACCAAGGCGATCACGGTCGACAACGCCGGACAGGTGTTTCTCGATGCCTATCCGGTGACGCTCACCGAGCTGGAGGATCGCTTGCGCACTGAAAAGGCGATCACGCCCGACTTCCCGGTGATCGTGCGCGGCGACGCGCAGGTCCAGTACGCCAGGGTCGTCGAAGTGCTCGACCTGCTGCGCCGGATCGATCTCAACCAGGTCGGCCTCGTGACCGGCAAGCCGCAGTAAGGAGCGCAGCGTGAAACCTCGCGATTTCGCGTCCAGCCCCGTGCGGCCCGCCGCCAAGCCGCCCAGTCCGGCGCTCGCGCTACTGCGCCGGCGCGGCGGACTGATCGTCGGCGGCCTGGTCGTGCTCGGTCTGATCGCCCTTTTCTGGCACTTGCTCACGGACAAGGCCAGCATGCGCCGCGAGGTGAACACCCCGCCGATGCTCATGCTGCCGCCGCCTCCGCCCCCACCGCCGCCTCAGGAGAAGCCGCCTGAGCCGCAGCCGGAGAAGATCAAGCCCGAAGTCGTCGAGCCGAAGCCGGCCGACCCTGTGGAGCCGCCGAAGGATGACACGCCGCCCAGCCCGACCAAGGATCTCGGTGACGCTGTAACGATCAATGGCGACGCGCAGGCAGGCACCGATGCATTCGGCATCGGCGCCGGTAGCGGTGGTGGCATGACCGGCGGTGGTGGCGGGCTCGGCAGCCGCTCCTATAGCGCCTGGCTGGCCAGCTCGCTGCAACAGTCGTTCGGGCGCGATCAGCGCACACGCACGCTGGCGTTCGACGACGTCCGTATCGATCTCTGGCTCGACGCCGACGGACGCGCCACGCGCGCCCAGATGGTGCGAGGTACAGGTAACGCTGCCATCGACGATGCGGTGCTCGCGATGCTGCGCGACTTCCGTGCAGAAGAGAAGCCGCCCGCGTCGCTGCGCTACCCGCTGTCAATGAGCATCCGGGGACGCAGACCATGAAGCGCAATTCGACGCTCGTCACGCCGCAGGCGGTTGAAGCAGGACTTCCTTTTTACGCAAAAGTCACACACAAAATGAAAGCACTGGAACGTATGACCGACGCGCTCGCGCACCGACGTGCGCCACGCGCTGCGGGCACCGCAGGCACCGTGGCGCTGGCGCTCGCACTGCTGGGTACCGCAGGCCTGGCCCATGCACAGGCGCAGCCTGCCCCGAAAGAGACCGCGATGGTCAAGCTGATCCGCGGCCTCATCAAGAGCGGTGCGATCGACAAGACCACGGGCGAAGCCCTGCTCGCCCAGGCGGAAACCGAAGCCTATGCGGCGTCGGCGGCCGCTCAGAAGGCCGCTGCCGCACCGGTTGCCACGGCAGCGGCGGTCCCCGGTGCGGAGCCGGGCGACGTGCGTATCCCGTACATCTCGCAGACCACGCGCGATCAGATTCGCGATGAGGTGAAGAACGAAGTGATGGCGCAGGCCAAGACGGAAGGTTGGGCTGCACCGAATGAAACGCCTGAGTGGACCAAGCGCATTCATATCGAAGGCGACTTCCGTCTGCGCGACGAGTCACGCTTCTACTCGAGCAGCAACACGAACACGCAGATCGACTGGGCGCAGATCAACAAAGGCAATGGTTTCGACGTCAACTCGAACACCAACCTCACGCTCCCGCCGCTGCTCAACACCACGCAGAACCGCACCAACCAATTGCGTGCCCGTGCGCGCTTCGGCATCTTCGCTGACGTGTCGGAGCAGGTCAAAGCCGGCGTGCGACTGGCCAGCAGCAACGACGACAGCCCGGTTTCGACCAACTCCACTCTTGGCGGCGGTCTGAACAAGAAGAGTGTCTGGCTTGACCAGATGTGGATGTCGTATCAGCCGTTCACCTGGATGAAGGTCACGGGCGGTCGCTTTGCCCCGCCGTACGTCACGACCGACATGCTGTTCTCGAGCGACCTGAACATCGACGGCATCGCTGCGCAGTTCAACAAGGTGCTGCCGCAGAACCCGAACGTCGAACTGTTCGGCTCGCTCGGCTTCATCCCGCTCGAGTACTCGGGCGACAACTCGCCGTCGAACAGCCAGAGCAAGATGTCGAGCCAGACCAAGTGGATGCTCGGCACGCAGTTCGGTGCGAACTGGAAGCTCGATTCGAAGAACAGCTTCCGCGGCACGGTCGGCTACTTCGACTTCCGCAACATCACGGGTCAACTGTCGTCGCCTTGCGCGCTCTACGCGGGCCAGACGAGCTGCGATTCGGACTGGTCGCGTCCGGCGTTCATGCAGAAGGGCAACACGCTCATGCTGCTGCGTAACATCGCACTCAACCCGCTCGATCCGGCCAACACGGCGCAGCCGCAGTACGTCGGCTACGCCTCGAAGTTCCAACTGCTCGATCTGTCAGCGCGTTGGGACACGATGCTGGCCGGCCGCTACCCGCTGCGCTTTGACGTGAACTACATCCGCAACCTGGCCTACAACGAAGGCGAGATGTGGGCGCGCGCGAACGGCGGCATCGTGAACAACTTCGGCGCGGGCGACGCTACGCGCGCCAACTTCAAGAGCGGCCCGAACGCTTACATGTTCCAGGCGACCTTCGGCAAGCCGGTCATGGCGTCGCGCGGCGACTGGAACGTGTTGTTCGGTTACAAGCGTATCGAGCCGGATGCCGTGCCCGATGCCTACAACGACTCGACGTTCCACGGCGGCGGCACGAACGCGAAGGGCTACTACATCGGCGCTTCGTATGCCTTCGACAAGAATGCATGGCTCACGGGCCGCTGGCTCTCGACGAAGGAAGTCTATGGCGCGCCGCTGTCGATCGACACGCTGCAAATCGAAGTCAACGCGCGATTCTAAGGAGTTGGTCATGAATCAACAGCCCCCGCGCGCGATGTCGCGTCTGGCGTCAGGTGTGGCCGCCGCGGTGCTGCTTGCCGTGTGCTCGGCTGCCTCGGCACAGACGCCGCAGGGCGCGCCGACGATGGAAGAGCGACTGCGCACGCAACTGCGCAGCACCACGGAGCAGCTCCAGCAGGCGAAGAACGAACTCGCCGCGCTCAAGGCGGGTGGCGCCACGGCCGGCGCCCCCGGCAAGGACTCGCCCGAAGCGCTGAAGAAGGCGCTCGACGAAGCCCGGCAGCAATTGGCCGCAGAGCGTCAGGCGCGTGAACGCCTCGCGCAGGACGCCCGGGCGTCGCAATCGGAAGTGAAGTCGGTGGCCGACAAGGCCAACACGCAGATTGCGCAGTACCGCAACGCCTACGACGAACTGCTCAAGCTCGCGCGTCAGGCCGATGCACAGCGCAAGCATCTCGCCGACGAGTCGGCTGCACAGCGTGTCGCGCTCACGATGTGCAAGGAGAAGAACGATCGTCTGTACGCCGTTGGGCAGGAAATTCTGACGGCCTACGAGACGATGGACGTGGCGACGGTGGTCGCGGCGCGTCAGCCGTTTGCCACGCAAGCCCGGGTGAAGTACGAGCAAATCGCACAGCAGTTCGGAGACAATCTCTACGAGGGCAAGTTCGACGAGCAGCAGGCGGGCGCCGCCATCGCCGCAAAGCCTGCCGAAACTGCTGCGGCAGCGGCAGCGGCGTCGGCACCGGCGGCATCGCAGTAATACCGCGCGTGACGGGGTGCGTCGACGGCGCACCTCGTCCTGAATTCGCATAACGATAGTTCGAGGACCACTGGCATGAACGAAGAGAACACGATGCAACACGACAACCACGACGCCGAGCGAGCCGGTGCGCCGACGTCTTCGAGCGCGTCGTCGCCCGCAGACATCATCACGTTTGTCACGTCTGCACAGGTGGCTGACGCCATTCGCGGCGCTGGTTGCGCGGTATCGGTGCAACAGGACGATCTGGTCACGCGCCTTCACAGCGCGAGCCACGGCATCGGTTATCAGGTGCACTGGGGCAATCAGGCCGGCGCCGACCAGTATCTCGATTTCACGCTGAGCTGCCCGCTGCGCGTGCAGGGCGGCGATCTGCCCGAAGGTCTCATCAACGAATGGCATCGCTCGCGCCGGTTCGCCCGTGTGGCGGCCCACGGCGAGTTCCTTGTGCTGGAGATGGATGTCATCGTGGCAGGCGGCGTTTCCCCCGATTTCCTGAATTTCTCGATGCGTCTGTGGGTCGAGATGATGGGACAGTTCTTCCTGCATCTTCGCAACTTCACGCAGCAGGCCGCCGGTCAGGTCGGCGGCACTGAGGCGTCGAGCGAAGACATACCTGCCGCGCAGCGTGACCCGCTCGCTGGCGGTGATGCGCAGGCACCGATGACGCTGAACTAAGGCGTCGCCGCGCGGCGCATCTTCTTGCGCGTTTCTCGCCTGAGCCTCGGGAACCTCCCGCGCGCGGCTGTATCACGTCCAGGTAGACGACTGGTTGGCCCGTAACCCGCCTGCACCCCGTGGGCGCGTTACGGGCGTTTTTATGGGTGTTGTCATGAGCGTTTCATTGCCGCCCGTTGTCGGCTCCGAAGGCCTGAACCGGGCCGGTACGCGGACAGTTTGAGAAACGATAAACGGCACTGTCAAAGTACCGTCACAATCGGCCACCAGAATTATCAGGAATTCTTACAAATTATTCGTGGACTCACGGGGAAGCGGCATTCGCCTTTGCGCGTTGCCGTGTGCTTTGCCTGCCGCAGAGGTCCCGCCACTTCCGATATTTCCGACCGCCTGCCATGCAAAGGCCAACCGCCCGACATGATTGCTACTGCTCGCTCTCCACGTTTGCGCTTCGCAGCTGCGAGCGTTATGGCGGGCTGGCTGCTGTGTTGCATGCCAGGCATCGCGGTGGAACGTGCCGCTGCGGCGCCGCCGCAGACGCAGTCGTTTGATCTCCCGGAGCTGCCCTTGAAGGACGCGCTCGCCCGCTTCGATGCGCTGACCCGCATGTCTGTCTTCTACCCGTCCGCGTTGGTAGAAGGGCGCCGCTCGCACGCCGTCGCAGGGATCTACTCACCGCGTGAAGCCCTCGATGAGCTGCTCGAAGGCACCGGCGTGATGGCCGAGGCGACGGCGCAAAGCGCGTTCGTCCTCGCCCCGCTGGGCAGTGCTGCGACACGGGACGAGGTGCCCCTGGGTTCGGCGCGGGCGGTCAACGATTACCACGCGCGGTTGCAGGGCAGGGTGTTGCAGGCGCTGTGCGCGGCGCCATCGCTCTCGCCCGGGGAGTATCGGTTGGCGATGACCGTGCAGGTTGGCACAAACGCACGCGTGGCTCAGGTTCGTCTGCTCGATACCACGGGCGACGATCGTCGTGACGTTGCCATCGTGCGCCGTCTGCAGGGGCTCGACGTCGGTAGCGCGCCTGCCGACACCTCGCGGCCGTTCGTCCTGCTGCTGGTGAGCGCCGACTGTCAGGCGAACCCGGCCGCCTGTGCGCACTCGCCGTGTCCGGCGATATCGCCGATAACGGAGCGATAGATGGTCGATACGGCCCGAGCTTTCCTGCGCGACTTGCTGACGCAGCGCTATGAGGATCTCAAGCGCAAGCTGACCTGGCGTCTCGGATCGGCCGAACTCGCGAGCGATGCATTGCACGACACGTGGGTGCATCTCGATGACCGTGCCGACCGTCAGAACGACGTGAAGAGTCCGGGCGCGTATCTGATGCGCATCGCCATGAACATGGCGTTCGATCGCGTGCAGCGTGAGCGCCGGTATATGAGCGACGACGAGATCGATGCGCTCATGACGGAATTCGTAGACCCGGCACCCGGCCCCGCGCAGACGGCCGAAGCGCGCGACGAAATCGCGTTGCTGGAGCGACTGCTCGCGACCATGCCGCCGCGTCGCCGCGCGATCTTCATCGCCGTGCGAGTGCACGAGATGTCCAACGAGGACGTGGCGCGCCGCTTTGGTGTGTCGCCGCGTCTGGTCGGCCTTGAACTCAAGCGCGCCCACGAGTACTGCGTGGCCCACATGCCGAGGTCCGAATGAAGGAAGGATTGCCGATGGCGTGCGGGAAAACCGTCTCATGGAGTGAGACCTTCCGTCTCGTGCGAGAGGTGACGCCATGAGTTCTCGACCCGAAGCTACGTTGCCGCCGAAGCGGCGTCTCGACGCGCTTGAGCGTCAGGCCATGACCTGGGTGCGGCGCATGGCGTCTGGCGAGATGACGCATGCCGACGGCGATGCGCTGCGCGAGTGGGCGCGGCGCGATCCTGGCCATGCGCAGGCCCTGGCGAATGCGCGTCGTCAATGGCAGCAAATGACGCAAGCGGCGCATCAGAGCGCGACGGCGGGCGTGGCTTGTGCCGCGTCGGCAAGACCGGCAAGATCGGCGGCACCGGAACGAAAGGCCACACGTGGTTTCGATCCGCGCCGTCGTTGGTGGCTGGCCGGTACCGCCGGGGCCTTCGCGACCGTTGCCGGCGTCGCCGTCATCGGTGCGCCGCTGGGCTTGTGGCCGGGCACCGCCGCCTTGCGCGCGGATTACCGCACCGGCACCGGCGAGCAGCGCACGGTCGCGCTGGCCGGCAACGTGTCGGTCGAGATGAATACGCGCACGAGTCTGGCGTTGCAAGCGGGGAGTACACCCGGCATCGATCTGCTGGGCGGCGAAGCGGCGGTCGATACCACGCGTGCGGCAGCGCCCTTCGAAATCGTCGCCGGGGCCGGGCGCACGATTGCACACCGCGCCCGTGTGGAAGTGCGCAACGTCGCGCAGAAGGTGTGCGTCACCTGTATCGACGGCGTGGCCGACGTCGTGCATGTGGCGGGACGCGTGCAATTGCGTGCGCGTCAGCAACTGGTCTACGACGAGCGAAGCTTGCAGTCGCTCGTAAACGTGGGCGACAACGACATGCCGGCGTGGCGCGAGGGCTATCTGCGCTTTGCCGAAGTTCCGCTTGGTGAGGTGATCGACGAGATCAATCGCTATCGTCCGGGCAAGGTCGTGTTGATGAACGACAGGCTCGCGGCGCGCCCGGTGACGGGGCGCTTTGCGATTCACTCGCTCGATGTGGCGCTTGGTCAAATCGAGCACTCGCTGCAACTTTCCGCACACACCTTGCCCGGCGGCATCGTTTTGCTCGGCTGAGCGTAGGCGTTGTGCTTCGTGACGATCCGTTCGTGTCACGAAAGATTCAAATAAATCCTTGCCGATTGGCTCGCGCCGAACGGTCTTAGTCCCGAGAGCGTCAAGCGTTCGCATCGCTTGAACGAAAACCTGCCAGGGCCGTCGCTGGCGTTGTCGCGAGACAACGTCCCACGGCCGCACGAGACGCCAGACGGGATTGAGATGACCATGCACAAGCGCGTAGTTTCCCCTTCAACTCACACGCGTGCCAGCGCACGTCTGCTGCGCATCCGGCCGCTGGCGCAAGCCGTGGCCGTATTCGCTGCGAGCAGCGCCATGATCGGTGCGGCGCAAGCGCAGCAGGCCTTCAGTAACGCGTGGTTTGCCGCACGCGGCGCCGCGCAATCCACCGCGGCTCAAACGGGCCGTCTGCCGAACGGCATGCCGGTGTCGACGTTGCAGAATCCGAGCGAGCAGCAGCAACGCGCCAATCAGGCGCTGCAGAACTCGATCGCCAATCTCGCGACGGCTGCGCAAGGCATCGCGGCGATGCAAGCCGCACAGACTGCGGCACGTCAGGCGGCTGCGGCGACACCCGAGACGATTCCCGATGGTCTGGCCGAAGGTGGTCTGAAGGTCGATACCAATAGCCTCACGGCCGGCTGGATCAATGCGAACAAGAAAATCGCACAGGATCGCGACGCCGCCGGCAACACCAGGGTGGCCATCGAGCAGACCGGCGAGAAGGCGATTCTGAACTGGGAGACGTTCAACGTAGGTCGCCGCACGACCGTGGAGTTCGTGCAGCAACCGGGCTGGGCCGTGCTCAACCGCGTGAACGATCCGCAAGCACGTCCGAGTCAGATTCAGGGACAGATCAAGGCCGACGGCACGGTGATGATCGTCAACCGTAACGGCATTCAGTTCACGGGCACGGCGCAGGTCGATACGCGCAATCTCGTGGCCGCCGCCGTTGGCATGACGAACGATCAGTTCAATCGCGGCATCTACGGCGCCGCCGTGTCCGGCGCGACGGTGCCGACGTTCGCCAACGACCTTCAGGTGAGCGGCTCGAGCGTGTCGCACACGGGCGCGACGGCGAACGTGACGGTGGACGCGGGCGCACGGATCAATACACGACGCCCGCAATCGGTGACCGAAGGCGGTGGCTACGTGCTGCTGCTTGGGCGCGAAGCTCACAATCGCGGCACCATCGTTACGCCCTCGGGGCAGACGGTCATCGCAGGCGGCGATGCGTTCGTCATTCGGCGTGGCGTCGGCACCGACGGCAATCTGAATTCCAGTACGCGTGGCAACGAAGTCGAGCCGAAGCTGCTGCCGGGGTCGACGGCCGGGCGCGTGAGCAACAGCGGTCTGATTCAGGCGGAGCTTGGCGACATCACGCTCGCGGCCCGCCAGATCGAGCAAAGCGGCGTGCTGGTCTCTACCACATCGGTCAATGCGCGCGGCACGATTCACCTGACGGCGAGTGGCGACAGCAACGCCCTGGTGCGCGTTGCGCCTGGCGCGCTCAACGCCATCGTGCTCGACACGTCGGGCGATGCGGCACTCGATGCACAACGCACGACGTTGTTGGCCGATGCTGCGAAGGCGGCGGAATCCGGGTTGTACAACCGCCGGGATCAGTCGCTCGTGCAAATCACGTCGTCTGGCGACGTATTGTTCGACAGCGACTCGCTCACCCTCGCCACGGGCGGGCAGATCAACGTGCTGGCGACACGTCGCGCGATGGCGATGGAGCGCGCGAAGCTCGACGTCTCCGGTGCCGTGGGCGTGCAGGTGGCGATGTCGGCAAACAATCTCGAAGTCAATGTGCAGGGCAACGAGCAACGCGATGCGCCGAGCAATCGGGACACGCATTTGCTCAACAACCTGACTGTCTACATCGATCGACGCTATCTGGTGCGCGTGGCTGCCGGAACGCAGGGGTACACCACCGATCGCTGGTACACGCCGGGTGGCCTGTTGGAAGTTGGCGGGTATCTGAACACGGCGTCGCACAGCATCGGCGAGTGGGCCGCGCAGGGCGGTACGGTGCAACTGGGCGGTGCGGAAGTGGTCACGCGTCCCGGCTCGCTCATCAATCTGGCGGGCGGCACGCTCGATGTGCAGACCGGTATGATCCGGCAAAGCTGGCTGCGCGGCGCCGACGGGCAGTTGTATCGCGTCGATAACGCCCCGGGCGATTTGCGGTACCTCGGGACGTATCGAGGATTCGAGGCCGAACACGCCCGCTGGGGAAAGAGCACGACCGAGACGTTCGCCACGCTGTTCATCGCACCGGGGCAGCGTCTGGAGAATGGATACACCGTGGGGCGCGACGCCGGGCGGTTGATTATCTCGGCACCCTCTGCAGTGCTCGAAGGCGATGTCGATACCACCGCTTACCAAGGCCCGCGCCAGACACAGGCTGCCGACCGGGGGCTTTACGACGGGTATCTGCAATCGCCGCTTGCGGCGCCGCGTGCGGGCCAGTTGATCGTCGGCAAGCTCACCCCTTATTACGACGGCACCACGCTCACATTGCGCGATAGCCCGTCGGCCATCGTGCGCACGATCAATGTCGGCGACGTTCAGGCGCTGGCGGCGGACATTGCGCAGGGGAGTGCGCTCGACACCCAGCGCGCTGGAAAGATATCGCTCGACGCAGGCTGGCTCAACCGTCAGCAGTTTGGCGGCGTGAAGCTGCTGGCGACAGATGCGCTGACGCTCTCGCGCGATATTCGTGTGGCGGACGGCGGCGACGTTGGTTTGCATGCGACGCGAGTCGACATCGACGCGAACGTGACGGCGCGCGGTGGCTCGATTGCGGCGGGCAACATCGTGCAGCGCGTGCTCGAGGCGACGAATGGCGCGTGGGGCGATGTCCCCATCACGGATCCCGCGCTGATCGCCGGCGGCCAGCACGTCAAGGTGGCGCGTGAGGTGACGCTCGACACGCGTGGCCTGTGGAGCCGTGCAGACGATGATGAGGCGGGCATCCACGGTATGCCGTACCTCAATGGCGGCAATGTCATCGTCTCGACGACCGGCGACGTGCGAGTGGCGCAGGGCAGCACCATCGATGTCTCGTCGGGGGCCGTGCGGCTCGCGGGCGGCGCGGTTCGCGGCGGCAAGGGCGGCAATGTGTCGCTGCTGGCTAGCCAGTACGACACGACTGGCAAGAGCGCTGGCGAACTGCATGTCGACGGCGAACTGCGCGCTTATGGCGTGAGCGGTGGCGGCACGCTGAAGCTGGACACCGGCAATGGCGTGGTGATCGGCGCGCCGACATCGCCTGGCTCGTTGGCCGATACATCGCTAGATGTGTCGCTTTTCTCGACTGGCTTCTCCCGCTATGACGTGACGGGGCAACTGGGGTTGACGGTAGCGGATGGCGCGCACCTCGACGTCGTCATGCCCGTGCTGAACGTCGACGGGCAAGCCGCGCGCGACACGCTCAGCGGCAGCGATCCGTCGGGCGTACTGTCCGTCCTCCTTGCACCCGTCTGGCAAAGCGATGCCGCCAGGGGCACGATCACGCAGCGCAGCGGGGCCGATCTGGCGTTGTCCGCCGGCTCGCAACTCAAGCGTGGGCAACTGAGCGTGGGCGACGGGGCACAGATCGAAGTCGATCCGGGACGCAACATCACGCTCACGAGCAACGGGCAGATGACGGTGCTTGGCACGTTGCGCGCTGCATCGGGCACGGTCAGCCTGTTGCCCGGCCTGTTCGGTACCGGCGATGCGCAGGGCCGACCCGAGGGCACGTTTACACCGACATCGATCTGGCTGGGCGGCAATGCCGTCATCGATGTCGCCGCGCGCCCGATGTTGGCAAAGGACGCCTCCGGCGCAATCTCGGGCAATGTGGCCGCAGGCGGCACCATCCAGATCGGCGCGAAGTATGTCGCGGGCGCTACTCAGGTCGAGGCAGCCGACGCGTTCGTTATCGTGCGCCCCGGCGCACGGCTCGATGCATCGGGCACAGCCGCCGACGTCGATGTGCCGGGGCAGGGGCGCACGCACGTGGCAAGCAACGGCGGGGTCATCTCATTGGCGTCGGCACGCGGTCTCTATCTCGACGGCGATATGAAGGCGGCGTCGGGCGGCGCAGGCGCTGCGGGCGGTACGCTGAACGTGGTGCTCGAGACGCTGGCTTACGGCATGGTGGATCGGACCACGCTGCGCGGCAGCAATGTGGACGATTCCGTGCGCGTGGCACACGAGATGATCGTCGCCCAGACGCAGGGCGGCAGCGCTCTCTCGGATACGCTGCGTCCGGGCGCGCTCGGCGGCGGACTGGCGTTGGGCAACGCACGCATCGGCGTCGATCGCGTGACGGCCGGTGGCTTCGACAATCTCTCTTTGCTCGCCAACGGGATGATGGATTTCGACGGCAACGTCAATCTGTCGCTCGGTCAGAGCTTGCGCCTCACCGCAAGTTCGTTTGGCCTGGCGGCGAACGCTGCACCGGGCGCGCAGGTCAGGTTTGCCGCGCCCTACGTGCAGCTTGCCGGCACGACACGCCAGCAATCCGATAACTTCCTCATGCCCAACCCGGTGAGTGGTTCGAGGAACAACGGACAGGGTGCTGGGGCGCTGGGGGTGCCGCTGCTCGACGATCAGGCGAAATTCGAAATCGACGGCTCGCTCATCGACGTATCTGGCCGGATGCAATTCGGCACCGCAGGGACCATCGAGACCAACGCCGGAACTCCCGTCAGTGTCTTGCGTAATGCGTTCGGCAATGTCGCCCTGCGCAGTACCGGTGACCTGCGTCTGCTCGACAAGACCGAAGTCTATTCGCCAGGCGACATGACGTTGGCCGCCGTGCAGATTTATCCGACACAGAATGCGAGCGCAATGATCGTCGTGGGGCAGCGCAGCTATCCGAGCGATTGCTGTGTGCGCCTGAACCAGTTGGACCCGACGCATGTCCTGACCATCGAGCGCGTGGGCGATACGCTGGCGGTGCAGCCGTATTCGCTGTTCGGCAGTCTCACCCTCAAGGCCGGGCAGATCCGTCAGGGCGGCGTGCTGCGCGCTCCGATGGGGACCATCACGTTCGGGTCCCCGATGGAGACGGAAGCCAACGGGATCCTGACCTTGTTGCCGGGTAGCGTGACGTCTGTGAGCGCGAATGGACTCGTGATGCCTTATGGCGGCTCGCTCGACGGACTGAGTTATCTCAATGCTGCCGTCGACGCGCGATACTCGCTCGCCGGCGGAGGACCGTCGGTCGTGGTGTATAGCCATGCGTTGGCTGTGGATCCGGGGGCCGTCATCGACCTCTCGGGTGGCGGCGAAATCCGGGGTGCCGCATTCCTCACCGGCCGTGGCGGCTCCACGGATGCCCGTCTCGCGCCGCTGATGCAAGTGGTGCAGACCGGCACAAAGGGAAGTTTTCGTCTGCCCTCCCTCTCGTCCAATCCGGTCTACGCCATCGTGCTCGGGGTACAGCCAGCCTATGCGCCGGTGGTGAGCGAGAACGGCGCGGGCGCCCCCCTCATGGGGCAGCAGATCACCATCGGCGCCGGGGTGCCGGGATTGCCCGCCGGCACCTATACGCTGCTGCCGTCGACGTTCGCGTTGCTGCCCGGCGCGTATCGCGTGGAGTTGCAGACGCAGTCCCCCGCGCAGGCGGGCCTCGTACCGGTCGCAATGCGCAATGGGTCGCTCACACTTCCGGCGCAATTGAGCGTGAGCAACACGAGCCTTCGTAACGCCACGCCGACGCAGGCCGTTCTGACTTCGGCGGATGTCCTGCGCACCTACTCGCAGTACAACGAGATGAGCTACGCAGACTTCGCCCGTGCCACGAGCGAACGTGTCGGAGCACCTCGTGCGCTGATCGAGGCGGACGCCAAGCGTCTCGATCTCTATTTCCTGTCGGATGTCTACCGGGGCAAAGTCGCCGATACATCAGCGTTGCGCTTTCAGGGCTCGGCGAACGTCGCCCCGGCCAAGGGCGGTTACGGCGCCAGCCTGCTGGTCACCGCACCGTCCACCGGTAACTTTGAGATCCTCGGTGCAGGCGCGACACCCCGGCAAGGCGACAAGTCGCTTATTTCGCTCAGAGCGGACGATCTGAACGCGATCGGCGCGGCGCGCATGGGGATTGGCGGACTGCCCGTGGTCTCCGCCGATGCCACCGGGTCGATCCTCAGCGCCACGACAGCCGGGTTCACAGGCAACGCCTACAACGTTGTGCTGCGCGGTGGCGCAATGCTGCGCGCGAGCGAAGTGTTCATCGTAACGATCTCCACCGCCAAGGGCATTACCGTCGAGCAGGGGAGCGGCATCAACACACTCGGCTTCGGCACGCCGATGTGGGATTCCACGATGGGGTATACCTACGCGCCGGGGGCGGCGGGGGTGCTGGCGGTGTCTAATGGCAGGCTCTCGATGCTGTCGCCGTTGCCGACCGGCGCACAGGATACCTTCGGCGCCGGGTACATCGACCTGGGCGTTTGCGCGACGGGCGCCGCATGTGCAGGTGAGACGCTGTTGCTTTCCGAAGGCTCGATTGCGGTGGCGACTGACAAGCGATTCACGATCACCGATGCTGTGCGCTACGGCACGCGCCAACTATCGCTCGCGGTCGGTCGGGTCAATGTCGGCGATCAGGCATCGCTGGATTCGCTTGCTGCTTCCGGGCGCCTTGCTGAAGGACTCACGCTCAACCAGACGGTGCTGTCGCGACTGTTACGCGGGGACCGGACCTATGGCGCGCCTGCGCTCGAAAGCCTGTCTCTCATCGCACGCGATTCGATCAATTTCTACGATTCCGTCGAGCTATCGACTATCGATGCTGCGACGGGAAAATCTAGCATCGATGTGCTCGTGCTGGGCACGCCGGCCATCTTCGGATACGGCGCGAGCGATGCACTCGCGCGTATTCGTACCGATCGGCTCGTGTGGACCGGCTCGAAGTCACCTGCGGGCGCCATCGTCGAGGGCGGGGCAGGCACCGGCAGCGGTCGCTTGTCCCTCGACGCACGGGAGATCGAATTCGGCTTCGGACCGGCCACGCAGCGCGACGTCAATCACGATATGAACCGCATGACCGTCGGTTTCTCGACGGTCGAACTCAACGCCAGCGAGCGGGTGACAGCTAACCAGAAGGGCAGCCTTTCCGTCTATCGCTCACAGAACGGGTGGAACGACCAGAAGCAGGATTTCGATTACAGCGGCGGTGACATCGTCATCGATACGCCACTGCTCACGGGGGCGGCAGGGTCGGTGAACCGTTTCGTCGCGGGCGGCAACGTGTCGGTGACGAACGCGAGTGCTCGCACGAGACCCGTGATCGACAACGGCAAGCTCGTGGCCGCGCTGGGGGCCGAAGTCGCGCTCAGCGCTGGCGGGGCAGCGAACGTCGACACGAATGTCGTGCTGCCGAGCGGCCGCTTGACCGTGGCCGCACAGGCGGATGTGACACTTGGTGATGGCGCCCAACTCGATCTGGCCGGACGCAAGCTCGATTTCTTCGACACCAGCAAATACAGCTGGGGCGGCGATATGGTCCTGTCGAGCGCCAACGGCAACGTGCGCCAGACCGCCGGGTCGCGCATCGATCTGTCGGCGCTGGAAAACCGGGCCGGCAAGCTCACCGTGACGGCGCTGTCACCGGCCAGCGGCGTCGTATCGCTGGCGGGCAAGGTGCTCGGCAGTGCCAGCGGTCGCTACGATGCGGGTGGCACGTGGGTGCCGTTCGCTGCGGGAGGCGTCGACATCCGCGCTCAGCACGTCGACGATTTCGGCGGGCTCAATGCTCGTCTGACCGACGGCGGCGTCTTTGGCAGCCGCAGCTTCCAGATCAAGCAGGGCAGTCTTGTCGTTGGCGACGAACTCAAGGCGCGTGAGATCACGCTCTCGATCGACGGGGGGCGACTTGACGTGCTCGGGCGTGTCGACGCGAGTGGGGCACAAGCGGGCACCATTCGCCTCTCGGCCCGCGACGGCGTGACGGTCGGTGGCAACGCGGTGCTCGACGCGCACAGCACCACGCTGCGTCTGGACAGTTATGGGCAGCCCATCGAAGCTTCCAACCGTGCGGTCATCGAGATCAACGGCAATCAGGGACGTGTGGTGCTGGCTGACGGCGCACGGCTCGATGTGCGTGCCGGGACAAACGACGTGAAAGGCGCACCCCTGTCGGTGGGGACGGTCGAGATCAGCGCAAAGCGTCTGGGCGGTGCGAACGAAGCCCTGGGCAACGACATCGCGATCGATGCGGGCGGTAACGTCGTGATCGACGGTGCGCGCTCGATCACCGTCAACGGGATGTACCGCGACACCCAGGCACCGGCCGGCACCGATGTTTCCATCGACGGCCGTCCGTATCAGCTCGTCAATCAAGCTTATCTGGACGCGCTTCACGCGCAGAACGAAACGTTCATGTCGAACGCGCTGGCCAATGGCGCGTTGCTCGCGCGGCTGGCCGGATTGCGCCGCTATACCGATGCCTTCCATTTGCGCCCCGGTGTCGAGATCGTCAGCGCAACGCCTGACGGCGACATTCACCTGGACGGCGATATCGACATGTCGCGCTATCGCTACGCGAGCCTGAACCCGAACACGCAGAAGACCGGTGTGTGGGGCAGCGGCGAAGCGGGCGCGCTGACGATTCGCGCCGGGGGAAATCTGAACGTCTTCGGCAGTCTGACCGACGGGTTCGATACCAGCAAGCTCACACCGGGTGCGGACAACAAGGGGTGGGTGCTCACCAGCGGAACTGCAGGGTGGGGCGGCGATGCCGTGATCCCGGTGGGCGGGCTGGTGACGCTCGCCGCCGGCACGGAATTCCCGGCCGATCGCAAGCTTAACTACGACGTTCAGGTGGCGGCGACGAAGTTGCCTGCCGGCACGCGTCTGCCCGCTAGCATCACACTGAGCGCCGATCTGACGCTGCCTTCGGGCACTGTGCTTGGGGCGGCCGTGCGCGATGCGACGGGCAACGTGGTGTACCCGGCGGGTACGGCGCTGACGTCTGCGCTTACCTTGCGCTCCGGCATGCAGATCGATGCCGGCATGGTGTTGCCTTTGGACGCGTCGGTGGCGGCAATGCGGTGGCCTGCGGGCGCCGTGATGCCGGTGAACCTCAAACTCGCCGCCGATGTGTTGCTGCGCAAGGGCGCGATCATTCCGGCCGAGACCGACGTCAAGCTGCCGGGAGGCGTGCTGTTCGTCAACGTGCGCCCGGCGGATGCCGACGGCAATCAGGGGCAAATCCATGCGCTTGCGCCGATGCTTCAGGCGGGCTCGGCCTCGTGGTCGCTGCGGCTTGTCGCTGGCGCCGATACGTCGGCTGCCGATCCGCGTGCGTTGCAGCCGTTGAAGGCCGATGGTCATCTGATGCTTGCAGACACGCACTACGGCATGGGCGTGCTCAATGTGCTCAAGCCGGGGACCGGCACGCTCGGTGTCTACCGTTGGGGCCCCGATGCGGCAGAGCTGGGCGCCGTCGAAGGGGAGATTGTGACGCCCGAGGAACTGATGGCCTGGGGCATCTCTACGCCCGCGGACATCGACATGTGGAACGGGTATTACGACGCATTCCGACTCGTGACGCCCGGCATTCCCGCCGAGTACGAGTTGAAGACGCAGCCCGCTCGAGAACCGGTCTTCAGCGTGGTGCGTACCGGCACGGGCGATCTCGACATGCTCGCGGCGGGTAACTTCACGATGAGTTCGCCGTTTGGGGTTTATACGGCGGGTACGCAGGCGCGTGATGTGACGAGCGCTTATAACCTCGCACGGGCCACGATCAAGAATACCTCCGTGCTGGGGGCGGAGGGGGCGGCCTTCGAGTCGTACGTCAGCGGTGCGCAGAGTCTCTATAGCGCGTGGTATCCGGAGCATGGCGGCAATCTGTTCGTGCGCGCTCAGGGCGATATTCGTGGCGACACCGTTGGCACACGCGACGGCTATCAACGCTCGACAAGTTTTGGTGTTCCGCGAGCGGTTCCGGATGCCGGCAATCTGGGCAATTGGCTGTGGCGGCAGGGATCGGGTTCTGTGATTGCGCAAGGGGGCGTGCCGAGCGCGTGGTGGGTCAATTTCGGGACGTATGTGGTCGGCAAGGAAGACGGCTACGCGGCATTCGAGAAGGTACCGTTCCTGGTGGGCTTTGCCGGACTTGGCACGCTCGGCGGCGGCAATGTGGTGCTCGAAGCCGGTGCGAACGCTGGCATGCTGGAGTCCCGCATGGGGGCAGGCAATAGTTACGGCCCGAGCGCGCTCGCTCGCAGCGAGGGCTTGAATGTCGCGGTAGGCAGCACCGGTCGGGTGTCGGCGGACGGTTCGCAGATTCAATTGACGGGCGGCGGCGATCTCGACGTGCGGATCGGCGGCGGTCTGAATCCTGTACGAGAAGTTCGTGCCATCACGCAGCCCGGTAGCTTGATCAAGGACTCGGCGGAGTGGCGCAACGGCAACCTTGGGCTGAACGGCACGTTCACGAACCTGCGCGGTGCCACGCGCATCGAAGCGGGGGCGCTGGGCGGTGTCGACGCGCTGTTCGGCGTCACCGATTTGCGCGAGACCCGGGCACGCGATGTGTTCACCCCCCAGATCGGCATGGCGACCGGGGGACCCACGCTGGTACTCGGCGACTCGACGATTCGCATCGACACGCGCGGCGATCTGGTGATCGGCGGTTATGGCGATGCAACGCGCGCGCAACAGCGCACCAACGGTACGCCGTTCACGGCGTCGGGCGTCAACTATAGCGGCGAAGGATTCAGTTGGTTCACGCTGTGGACGCCTTCCACTGCCATCGACTTGTTTAGTGCGGGCGGAAATCTCGCACCATTTACCGCGATGGCCGACCCCCGACCGGGCGCCAACTACGCGTCGACCGACGGCCGTTTCGTGCTGCCGGCGACACTGCGCGCGATCGCTGCGAGCGGCAATATTTTCAACGGCTTTTCCGCAACCCGTATTCTCGACGCAGAGTCGAAACTGACGATCGGCGACACGCCGGTGTTGCTGGCGCCGGAGCCCGTCAGTTCGTTGTTCCGGGTGGCGCCCGACGGTGGTGCGCTAGAGATGATGGCCGGCCAATCCCTGTTCGGATCGGGGTTCCCCATTAGCCGTTCCGCAGCCGATCCCACGGCGTTACCTACGCCGCAAAACCCTGTCTTCATGGGGGGCGTGCGCGATGCATGGTTCGGCCGCGCTTACCTCACGAACGTGCGACAGGATGCCATCGCACCGCAACTGCTGTTCTTTTACAGCGCGGATTCCGCGACACGGTTCCCCATGTTCAGCCTGACCCCGGCGACCGTCTCCGGCTACGACTTCACCGGCATCGCGCCGGCTCGCTTCTATGCGCTCACGGGCGATATCGTCGGACTGCAAACGGGCGGCATTGACTACCGCGGCAGCATAACGCCCGTCGCCGGCACGCAGCCGACCTGGTATGAGGGCAATGGCGCCGTAGCGATTCGGGCCGGGCGAGACATTGTCAACTCGGGAACGCCGCTCGGCACCTATTTGAGCACCAACGCTGACTTCGCCGGCTGGACCACCACGCCTGATTTCGCCGATCCGGTCAACAATCCGGGACGCCCGATGAGGGTCGCGTCGACGACGATGCGCGGCAACCTGATCGTGCAGAACTCGGCAGACGATGTCTCCGTGGTGTCGGCAGGCCGGGACATTCTTTACAGCACGTTCTACGTGGCGGGCCCGGGCTTGCTGGAAATCACGGCGGGGCGCAACGTCTTCATGGGCGACAAGGCCGAGTTGCGCAGTCTCGGCGCGCTCGCCAACGTCAAACCCGGCGACCGCAGCAACGGGGCTGCGATTGCGGTAGCGGCGGGTGTCGGACCGCGAGGGCTCGACGGCATCGACTTCAAGGCGTTCGCTGCCCGGTATCTCGACGCAGCGAATCTGGCTGACAGTGGACGGCCGTTCGCCGATCAGCCGGGCAAGGCAGTCGTCGTGTACGGCGGAGAACTTACGCTTTCCGGATGGTTAGGTCAGGAGTTCGGCTATGGCGGAAATGCGGCAGGCGCCGATGCGTTCCTCGTCACGAAGCAGGCGGCGCTCGACGCGGCGAGTCAGGCTGCCGGTGGCGCAGGCGGCATCGCGAAACGGGATCTGCGCAATGAGTTCGCGCAGCAAAGCCAGTTGTATCTCGTGAATTGGCTCGCGACACGCTTCGGCGGCCGCAACGCGCTCGGGCGACATTTCGATGCGGCGTCGATGGATGCCCGTCAGTTCTTCGACGCCTTGCCGCCCGAGCAACAGCGCGCGTATCTGCGCGACGTGTACTTCGCGGAACTGCGCGCTTCGGGGCGTGAGTACAACGATGCGAGCGGCCCGCGCGCGGGTAGTTATCTGCGGGGGCGCGAGGCCATCGCCACGCTCTTCCCCGAGCAGGACGAGAGCGGTGCGTCGCGTCAGTACGACGGCAGTCTCACGATGTACAGCAGTGCGCTTTACTACCTGCAAAACCTGGATCGCCAATCGACCACGCGTCCGGTGCCTGGCGTGAAGTATCTGACGCAGGCGCAATGGGTCGCGCGTGGCAGTCCTGCGTATGACGTTCCTCACTATGAAGTTCAAGACGCGGGCATCCATACCGACTTCGGTGGTGGAGTGAGCGTCATGACGCCGGGCGGACGCACGCTCGTCGGCGTGGACGGTGGCTTTGTGCCGGGTGAAGGCTCCGGTGTGCTCACGCAGGGGCGCGGCAATATCGACATGTATGCGCGAGATAGCATCCTGCTCGGTCAGAGCCGTGTATTCACCACGTTCGGCGGCAATATTCTCGCGTGGTCGTCGCAAGGCGACATCAACGCGGGCCGTGGGTCGAAGTCGACGGTGGTCTACACGCCGCAGCGTCGTGTCTATGACGACCTCGGACTTGTAGCGCTCTCGCCGACAACGCCGAATACGGGCGCTGGCATTGCCACGTTGAACCCGATCCCTGAGATTGCGCCGGGGGACATCGATCTGATTGCGCCACTCGGCACGATCGACGCGGGGGAGGCGGGGATTCGCGTGTCCGGTAACGTGAACATCGCGGCGCTGCGGGTGATGAACGCCGAAAACATTCAGGTGCAGGGCAAGTCCGTTGGTATTCCGACCATCGCGGCCGTGAATGTGGGCGCGCTGACCAATGCGAGTGCCACGGCGGCGCAAGCGGCCGCGGCGGCACAGGACGCGGTAGCTCGTGATCGGGCATCGGCGCGGCAGGGCCAGCCGTCGATCTTCTCGGTGCGCATGCTCGATGCGGGAGCGTCGAACGATGCGACCGGCAAGCCGCGTGCCGATAACGGTCGGATGTTCCGCTACGATCCGGCGTCGCCCGTGCAGGTGCTCGGGCAGATGAACCTGAGCGAAGCGCAGTTGCAGGCGCTCACGCCCACGGAGCGGAAGAACCTGATGCGCTGATCGTCGACGCGCAAGCGTGAAGGAAAGGAAAACGCCGCAGGGGCCATTGCGTGGCACCTGCGGCGTTTTTTTAATTGGCAGAGGACTGTCGATCCGTTGCCGGTCTGACGTTGGTCAGACGTCGTTCAGGCAATTACCAGCGATAGCTGGCCGTGAGCAGGACGTTGCGGCGCTGGCCATACTGGCAACGCGTGTCGCTGCCGCAGCGGGCCACGTATGTGCGGTCGAACAGATTGTTTGCCGACAACACGAAGCGCCAGTGCGGAATCGTGTAGTGCACCGCCAGATCGGCAATCGTGAACGATGCCACTTCGTACGTGTTGCCCGTGTCGCCATAGCTCGGCCCGACATATTGCAGCCCCATGCCCGCGCCAAGTCCGCGAAGCATGCCGCTCGTGAGCGTGTAGTCGAGCCACAGCGACGCCAGATTACGCGGGGTGGCCGACGGTGTCTTGCCGACAGTCGGATCGGCCGCGCTGCCGGCCACGACCTTCACGTCTTGCAGCGTATAAGCGGCGAGCAGCTTCAGGTTCTGCGTCAGGCTCGCAGTGGCTTCGAGTTCGATGCCGCGGCTACGCGTCTCACCGACCTGAATGCTGCCATTGAGTGCGGGGTCCGGCACAGCCGAGAGCGTGTTCGTCTGATGCAGATCGAACAGGGCGGCCGAGAACGTCGCGTCGAGATTCGCAGGCTTGTACTTCACGCCGATTTCGGCCTGACGCGCCTTGAGCGGCTTGTACGGATCGTTGTAGGCCGTCACGCCGACTACCGGCTGGAACGCCGTGGCGTAGCTGATGTACGGCGAGATGCCATTGTCGAACAGGTACATCAGGCCAGCGCGACCGGTGAATGCGCTGTCGTTCTGGCTCGATGTCTTGTTCGCCAGATGATCGGCTGTCGACGAATTGACCCAGTCTTCACGCGCGGAAAGCGCGAGCACCCAGTGCTTGTCGTACTTCATCTGGTCCTGCACATAGAGGCCGAACTGCCGCTGGACCTGTCGCGTGCGCGTGTCGTTGAAGTCGGGCTTGGTCACCGGGCCGTAGACCGGCGCGTACAGATTGAGCGGGTAGCCGTAGTCGTAGCCTTCGTAGTCGAGGAAGTTCTGGTTGGTGAAGTCGAAGCCCGCGAGGATCGTGTGCTCCACCGGGCCGGTGCGCAGCTTGCCGTGCAACTGGTTGTCGACCGACACGTTGTTGAAGCTCGAATGCAGGTTCATCGCCGCGCGCAGAATCGTCTGCTGATCGGGCATGAGACGGAAACCGAACAGTGCCTGATTGTCGAGGTCAAGGTGCGAGTAGCGGAAGTTCTGCTTGAACGACCAGTCTTCCGACAGACGCTGATCGAACAGGTAGCCGAACGAGTACTGCGTCTTGTCGTAGTTCTCGTAGCCGGGATTGCTCGTCGAGATGTTCGTGCCCGCGCGCTGGCCAAACTGGTTCGGCACCACCGTGCCGATGCGCGGCAGGAAGTTGTTCGAATCCATGGTGTTGTCGCGCAGGTAGGTCGCCATGAACGTGATGGACGTGTCTGCGGACGGACGCAGCGTGAGCGACGGAGCGAGCAAAGTGCGCGTACCGTGCACGTAATCGACCTGATTCTGCGCGTACGATTCTTTCGCGATGAAGCGGTAGAGCACGGTGCCGTTCTGATCGACCGGACCCGAGGTGTCGATGCCGATGCCGAACTGTTTGTAGTTCCCGGCATAGGCTTCGACGAGACCGCGCGAGGTTTCCGTCGGCAGCTTCGAGACCATGTTGACGACACCGCCGGGTTCGCCCTGGCCATAGGTGACCGACGTCGGGCCCTTGACCACTTCGATGCGTTCGAGCTGGAACGGATCGACACGCCATTGGTCGAGTCCGCGTCCGGCGACGGCGGTCAGGCGTGTACCGTCCAGATACAGATAGTCGGCGCTGAAGCCGCGCAAGGTGAAGGCGTCGTTACGCGTGTCGTTGCTGTAATACGTGCCGACGCCTGCGGTGTAGTGCAGCGCTTCGTTGATCGTCTGCACGTTGCGGGCGTCCATTTGCTCGCGACCGATCACGCTGATGGCCTGGGGCGTCTCCGAGATCAGGGTGTCGGTCTTGGTGCCTGCGGTGCTGCGTGTGGCGGAGAAGCCCTCGACGGGGCCGTAGCCGCTTTCTTCGGCTTTTGCCGCATTCACGGTGGTGGCGGGCAGGGCGATGCCGGCGTCGATGGCGGCCTCCGGGGCGCGGCGCACGGTATAAGTGCCGTCCGAGCGGGGCACGACTTCAAGACCGGAACCCGAGAGCAGGCGCGCGGCGGCTGCACGCGGCGTGTAGTCGCCCGTTAGCGCCGGGCTCGTGCGGCCTTCGGTGAGCGCGGGCTCGAACGAGAGGGCGATGCCGGAAGTGACGGCGAAACGAGAGAGCGATCGGCCCAGTGCCCCCGCCGGAATGTCGTAGCGCTGTGTGCGCTCGGCTTCCAGCGCGTGTGCCTGAGCGGACGGGGGCGCGTCGGCCGCTTGTGCGGCGGCGCTCGCCAGCAACGTCGTGCCGACGGCCACCGTGATGAGTGTGCGTTGCAGCGGAGTGTGCCAAGGGCGTGCGGCGCGGGAGCGCGTCGGGCGCACGGGGAGGCGGATGGGCATGTCGAGGATTCCTTTCGCACAGAGCGGAGAGTGACTTTCCTCTGCTTGCCAGCCGAGCCGAAAAAAAGTATCAGGTCAGTCGAAGATATTTTTCAGGCGAGGGTGCTCGGTGTGATCGAGATCCACCAGCCGCCGAAGTGACGGTGCACAGTGACCGGGTACGTCGAGACGAGCATCGTCAATGTGCGCTCGATGTCCGTGACCGGGAACGAGCCGGAGACGCGCAGGTTTGCTACGGCGGGATCACAGCGCACAGGGCCACGCCGGTAGCGGCCCATGGCGGTGGCGAATTCGGCGAGCGGCATGTCGTCGGCAAGTAATAGTCCGCGTGTCCATGCGGTCGTCGCTTCGTCCAGTGGCACAGGGGCGGCCACGCTCGTGTCGGAGAGCCACGTCTGGTGATTGGCGCTGAGAATGCGGGGCGCACCGATCGCTGCCGACGATGCCGTCAAGTCGAGGCTTCGGGACGGTGTGATTTTCACGGCGCCCTGCGTGACGGCGACGTAGGTGCGGTTCTCGGCCAGCCTGACGGTGAAGCGTGTGCCCAAGGCTTCCAGTACCCCCTGTGCCGTGCCCACGCGCAATGGGCGTGGGACAGGAGCGTTGTCCGGCGCTGTCTGCACGAGAATCTCGCCTTCGCGCAGGCGCAGGAAACGCTGGTGGGTGTCATAGCGAACGTCGAACGCACTGGCGGTGTCGAGCTTGATGAGCGTGCCGTCGGCGAGCCGGACATCGCGTTGCTCGCCCGGCGCGGTACGGTGATCTGCCGTCCACTGTTCGCTTTCGATCGCGCGCCAGGCGCCGTAGCCTGCGGGTGCGACGAGGAGCCACGCGGCCAGACGCGCCACGAAAGCGCGGCGGGCCGGCGAACGATTGCGCGAGAGAACCGGCATGGACAGATCGGGTGGCAGACCCCCGAGGCGTTCGAGCAATGCCTGAGCGCGTTTCCACGCGTGGGCGTGTTGCGGGCTCGTGGCCTGCCAGCGCAGACAGGCCTGGCGGTCGGCGTCGGTGGCGTCACCACTATGCAGACGCATGAGCCATTCGGCCGCTTCGTCGAGAATGCGTAAATCCATGCCAGCGTCCATGCCCGCGTGGATGCGAGCCGGACCGGGATGCGCAGGGTTCGTCATATGGATAGCGCTCAGGTCTGGGACAGCTCGTCCGTCAGCGCGTAGGCGAGGCAATGGCGGAACGCCTGCTTCATATAGCGCTTGATGGTAATCAGGGACAGGCCGAGTTCGCGCGCGATCTCGTCGTACTTCATACCGTCGAGTTGGGACAGCAGAAACGTGCGGCGTACGGCGGCGGGCAGGGCGTCCAGCATGGCGTCGATCTGCTGGAGCGTTTCGAGGATGATGTAGCGTTGCTCGGGAGATGGCGCGCTTTGCGGCGGGAGTTGCGCGAGCGCATCCAGCCAGGCCTGCTCGAGCGCTTGCCGCCGATACCAGTTAACGAGCAGACCTTTCGCGATCGTACTCAGATAGGCACGCGGTTCCGCGATGCTGACGGCCATGCGACCGGCGAGCACGCGCACAAAGGTGTCTTGTGCGAGATCAGCGGCCTGGGCGCTGTTGCCGAGCTTGCGCCGCAGCCAACCGTACAGCCAGCCGTGATGCTCACTATATAGCGCGCCAATATCTTGCTGCGCGTCCGTTCCGCACGATGCCACACCTTATCCACCGGAGAGATGCCGGCGGCCCCGTTTTATTTGAGAATGATTCGCATTCTAATATTGTGTAAGGCAGGGTCGCAATAGTGGCGACATCGGGTGTGGCGCGGGGGGAACAGAGGGCGGAAGAGGAGGAATTGCCGCCTTTTCAAAATAGTTTCACAAAGGGCTTGCGCAGTTCGTCGAACGTGACTAATATCTCGTCTCTCGCAACGACAGCGACGCAGCGAAAGCGGCGAAGCGGGTTGAGGCGACGGGCTGGAAAGCCCGGTGGTTAGTGGTTTTGG